>JAISPZ010000079.1 GCA_031274555.1 Bacteroidales bacterium
TGCGAATGGATTAGCGTGTAAAGCCAGCGATCCATCAGCGTTTTACACTCACTCACATCTTTCTCAAACTTAGGCAAAGATACGTAAATAAAATTTAATTTTTTAAAGATAACATTTCCTGTTTCTATATTGACTAACTGTGAACGACATATTGGGCTTACATCGTCTTTCATCTCTGCAGGGATAAAATTCAAAACACCTATTACGTACATGGCATTTAAGTGAAAATCCTTTTCACCTTTAACGGCTTGTTGCTGAATAAGATGTGAACTGTAATAAATAGATCTGTCCAAAAAATGTTTTTGGTACAGGTTTTGCATTTCGAGCAGGATTTTTTCTCCTCTTTCGTTCTCGCAAAAGATGTCAAAAATAACACGTTTATCTTTTTCTGTTTTTCCTAACTGTTCTGTATTTAACTGTTTGATACGTGTTATTTTTTCTTCTCCCTGCAAAAGTTCATTCAGAAAAGAAATGAGAAATCTCTCTTGCTTGAACATAAACTTGAAGCCAAAATCAGTCAATAGATTTTGGAATTTACTTGTGGACTGTGTGCCAGATGGCTTAATTGCTTTTTGTTTCATAGGCTGCAAAAATAACAGCTACAAAGCAAGTTACCAAATTTTTGTTCTTAAAAAAACTTAAATATTAAGAATTTTTAAGAGATGTCTTAATTTTCTCTTAAATTTAGTTTGTCAATTTTCAATTGTTAATTGTCAATTAGGCTTACGCACTTGTTATTAGTGCATATTGTTTGTGCGTATGGTGATTGTTGGTTCTCGTAATTCGTAATTCGTAATTGGAATATGGTGTTAAGCAAACATAAACCGCAATTAAGTCAAGCCCAACAGCGGTAAAAACAACAATAGTTGGGTTCGTAATTCGTAATTGATTTAGGCACATTTTCATTTTGCGGTGTCGAGTGTAGGTTATTAACAATTTCCAGCACCTCAAATTGCAAAAGTACCCGCAATTCGAGGATTTAATGTAAATTTGCAGGATATGTAAATTCGTCCAGCAAGGACTACACTAAAACTTATTTATGAACTTACCTTTTTCCGAATCGTTTCGCATAAAAATGGTAGAAGCGATTCATCGTAGTACGCGCGAGGAGCGCGAGAAATGGATTAAAGAGGCAAAATACAATCTTTTTGCTCTCGCATCCGATTATGTTTTTATTGATCTCTTGACCGACTCTGGCACAGGCGCAATGAGCGATCGCCAATGGGCGGAAATTATGACAGGTGACGAAAGTTATGCAGGTGCGAGATCTTTCAAAAAAATGCACGATGTTATTGAACAACTCACAGGTTTTAAGTATGTGCTACCCACACATCAGGGACGTGCAGCCGAAAACGTTTTGTTCTCTCACCTTGTAAAAGCGGGCAATGTTATTCCGGGAAATTCACATTTTGATACAACAAAAGGTCATATTGAATTTCGTAAGGCAGAAGCCCTTGACTGCACTATCAGCGAGGCAGCTGACACACAAAAGGAACTTCCGTTCAAGGGCAATGTGGACCCCCAAAAATTAGACACCGCCCTCGAAAACCACAAGGGCAACGTACCTTTTGTGATTGTCACAATTACGAATAATACCGCAGGTGGACAACCTGTTTCAATGCAAAATTTGCGCGAAGTGCGCGAGATATGCAACAAGCATAATATTCCCTTACTCTTTGACTCCGCCCGCTTTGCAGAGAACGCCTATTTTATTAAGACACGCGAAAAAGGTTACGAAAATAAAACAATTAAAGAGATTGTTCGTGAAATGTTTTCGCTTGCCGATGGGATGACGATGAGTGCGAAAAAAGATGCTATCGTTAATATTGGTGGATTTTTTGCCACTAACAAAGAAGATTGGTACGAGGGATCGAGCATATTCGGCATTATGAACGAGGGTTTTTTAACTTACGGCGGAATGGCGGGGCGTGATATGGCAGCCCTCGCGCAAGGGTTACTTGAGGGTACAGAAATGTCGTATTTGTCCGACCGTATAGGTCAAGTTAAATTGTTAGGCGATCTCTTGGATGAATATGGTATTCCATACCAACGTCCGGCTGGTGGTCACGCAATTTTTGTGGATGCCAAAAAGGTACTGCCAAATGTTCCAAAAGAGCAGTTAATAGCACAGACACTCGGTATAGAGCTATACCTTGAAGCAGGTGTTCGCGGGGTAGAAATCGGCACACTCCTTGCCGACCGCGACCCCATAACACGCGAAAATCGTTTCCCTGAATTGGAACTGCTACGCTTGGCAATTCCGCGCCGCACCTACACCGACAACCATATCAGAGTAGTTGCTGCTGCACTCAAAAATGTATTTGATAGACGAAATGAGATAAAAAGCGGATATAAAATTGTTAAGGAAAAACCGATTATGCGGCACTTTACCGTAGAACTTGAACGCGCGTAATTGCTGAACAAGTAGTTTCTTTTGGTAGATAGCATTGATGCTTTACTGAACGAATATTACAAGTTTAAGCGTATGTAATTGCCGAACAAGTATTTTGGGTACGCATAATGCCGACACGGATATATTGTTGTAGCGGACAAAAATTGAATTTGCTACTTCAAGTTTATTTTTATTATATATGACTATTGGAATTATTCAACCCGACATAGTTTCTAACGAGATAGAAAAAAATTTGGATAACTGCGAAAAACTTATTAAAAGTTTAAGCGGTGTTCGTATTTTTCTCTTGCCTGAAATGTTTGCAACAGGATTTCCTGCAACGCGTGAGCAGGCAGAGCAGGCAGAGACAGGGAATATTCAGACGTGGATGAAGCGTGTAGCACAGGAAACAAACGCTGTTGTGGCAGGAACTCTCGCCGTAAAAGAAACCGTTATATCCCCCGAAACACTCCACGCAGAAACACTCCCCGCAGAAACTCCCCCAACAACACAAGAAAACGAAAAAATTTACAACCGTCTTATATGGATGCGCCCATCTGGGGAGTACTTCACTTACGACAAAAAACATCTTTTTGGTGCGGAAAAAATTGTTTACCAAAGTGGAAGTAATATTGTCACAATAAACGAAAGCGGATGGAATTTTCGTCTTAATATCTGTTACGATTTGCGTTTTCCGATATGGTGCAAGAACCGCCGTCTATATGGGGACACGCTCGACTATGATATAGGAATTTATCTATCGTCGTGGCCTGTCCCTCGTATCAACGTATGGAAAGCACTTTTGCCCGCACGTGCCATCGAAAATATCGCTTATACGATAGGCGTAAATCGTACAGGAAAAGACACACAGGGAACACGTTACAACGGACAGTCAATCGTAAGTGATGTAATGGGAAATGTAACGTTGCTTGACAAAAACCCTCAAGCATATAAAATTGTTTTAGAAAAAGAAGTGCTTGACAAATGGCGCAGGCATATAACAGTCGCCCACGATTGGGACGAATTTAAAATGTAGAATTTAGAACGAAGAATGTAGGACGAAGCACAGCGAATAATCAACTCTACGTTCTTAATCAAATAAAATGAGAACGCTCACCACTTATAAAACGCTCGCCACTTATAAAACGCTCGCCACCTGCCTGTTATGCGCCATTGTTTTGTCGTCCTGTTCTGGATTAAAAAAAATGTCGCCTGACGAGTCCCTGCTTATAAATAATAAAATTCGCATAAAAAAATCGACAGACAAAATCACACATACTTCAATAAACAGTCGCATTGCACAAGACCCGAACACAACGTTTCTCGGTATTCGATGGAGGCTCGCATTCTACAACGGTGCGAAAGACAGCAGCAATAATTGGTGGAACAGAACATTGAGAGAACGTGGCGAAAAGCCAGCAATATTCGACAGTTCTTCCATCGAAGAATCACTAAGTCGTATCTCTACTTTCCTCAACAATAAAGGATATTTTGAACCGCAAGTTTCGGCAACAGTTAAGAGAAGAAAACACAATAACCGCAAAGTTACAGTTCGTTATTTCATCATCCCAAACAAACCATACAAAATAAATAAAACAACATTAACAATTAATGATGACAGCGTTGCTCCGTATCTAAAAAATTTCGACAAAGAAACACTATTAAAAAACGGAGAAATTTATGATGCGGATGTTTTTGATGATGAGCGTGCGCGTATCACATCGTCATTGCAAGCAGAAGGATTTTTACTTTTTGGAAAGGACAGAGTATCATTTATTATTGATTCCTCATTAGGAAATCATTCGATGAATGTCGAAACAATTATTTCCCCCGAAAAAACAGACAAGACAGACAGTAACGGCAATGTCGTATTTGCGCCACATCAAAAATATTATCTAAGAAACATTTATTTTATTTCGGATGCTCGTCATTCAGGTTCTTCTAATCGCAATATTAAGTACGACACCCTTTTTTATGACAGCAGAACAAAAAAAGAAAAGAAAAAAAATAAGCCGATAGAGCCATACACTTTTATATATCAGGATAAGCTACCAATCAAGCCGTCCACTCTCGTTCAAAAAGTTTTTCTGAGCAGTGGTGAAAAATATTCGTCGGACAATGTTCGCAAGTCATACGAAAATCTTGCCGACCTGCGTATTCTCGGATATTCCAACATCACATTTTCAGAAGCCCCCCCAGCCCCCCAAACCCCCTCAGCCCCCAAAGCCCCCGCAACCCCAAACACCCCCAAAGCCCCCCTAATCCCCGAAGCCTCAAACACCCCCCAATCCCCCGACACCTCAGAAGCCCCCGACGCCCCCGACACCCCCGAC
>JAISPZ010000099.1 GCA_031274555.1 Bacteroidales bacterium
ACAGAACTCACATCACTGTGATTACGGACATCACTACTTCCTTGTCTTGTACTTTTACAATAGCGCCTTTCAGGTTCGCTATTGCTTGGTCTTACAATAAATCAATGAACAATGTTCAACCTTTTCTTAATTTCTTTCCGAAAAGGAGTGCAAAGGTACGGCAATTTTTTTTAATTACCAAATGTTTTTAGAAAAAAGTTATTAACAGGTTGTTCACTTGATTTTCAGGCGAAATTAACTTAAATCTTGTTAAAAACCGAACTACATCCAGTTCCACGCGCAAATCTATATTTCTAAAGATTATTAATTTTCTTCCTTTTCCAAGCGAAGAAACCGCCGAAAAGGAGCATGAAAAAATACGGTATGCCGAAATTAAGAAAAATGTAAAACGACTTCTTCTCGCCTACTCTTGTCTTGTCAAGCAAACGCATAGCCATTGCACGTGTGCCGAGTTCAATAAGTTCGGGACTGTTGAGGGTTGTATGCACTGCGTTAAGTACCACTTTTTCGTTTCCAAAAAATATTCGCATATATGGGTCGTAACCGAGCGGATATACTATATTTTGCGAACGATTGACTTCATTCCTTATAATATCACCATCAGAAAAAACAAACATCTTTCCACTGTCTGTAAACGAGCGATACGCGGGCATTACAACGCTGTCGGGAATAGTCGGTCTTATAATAGAAAACGCTGAAAGAAATTTTCCATACAAATAAAGTCCAGCCGTAAGCACACCTTGTCTAAACGAGGAAGGATTTGTACGGTCATACATAATATCGGCAGAAATAACTGTTGGAATGGGAATTTTCTTAGTGTATTCCGATGTAAAAAGAAATGGTATTTTTTGCGCACTGCTTTCTATTGTATCTATACTTGCAACAAAGGACGTTTCAACACGTTCACCATCAAAACCACTTAGAGTGCCAAAAACCGTCAGAACAGGTCTATACAAGTTCGGCAAAAATTCTGTCTGCGGACGACCTCCAACGCTTGATGTTATAACAGGGGAAAACGCACAATCAAGGTCGAGAATTATATCATTTGAAATACGAAATCCGTAACGGAAAAACATATCTTCAAGACCGAGCGAAAGCGATATGGCATTTGTCTGTGATGACTTTTGCAACGAGTCAAGAGCCGCATTTGACGGGTCGATAAACCAAATAATACGTCCACCATTCATTACATACTGATCCAAAATAAATTTTTGCACCTGCGAAAATGTGAGAATTGGATGCGCAACTATCAAAGCATCGTATTTATTGCGAACATATCCGTTACTATCTCTCAAAAACAGTCCATCTTCAATAGATGTACGCCTGACATTATAGTAAGTCGAGAGTGTATTTCCGATACTTTCCGTTTGCGTATATGTCAATTCACCATTGCCTGTTAGGAATGCAATGGAAGGAATATACTGTGACGTTAATGCTCGTATCCCTTTTATAAGTTGCATTTCTATATTCTCTATTGAGCTGTGAAGTGTTTCATCTGCACTGCGTCCCATTTGATCTACAAGAAGTTTTACAGGGATATAGCGGTCGCCAAAACGCACTTCTGCGTATGGAAAAATCAATCTCCGCATAATTCCCTCATTCGTTTTCACTTCTAATTGTGTAGGCTCAAATCCGCTTTCAACAAGCGTTCTAATATATTCTCTCGACTGTTTCTCATCCGAGTAAATATCCACAAATTGATAATGTAAATTTTTGTTGTAACGCGAAAATTCATCAAGTGTTTCTTTGATAGATTTTTCTAATCGCTTAAATCCTGCGGGCAAATCACCCGTTAAATAAACACGAATATAGGCAGGCTTTGTTGTCTTTTTTAATAATTGTTTTGTGACTTTGTTTAGCGTGTATCTCTTGTCGGCAGTGAGGTCTAAACGAATAGTGAAAAACGAAAAAATAATATTGATGACAATTGTGAAAATAACGATTGATGAGATTTTGATTGCAGGCTTTCCAACAAATTTTTGATGACACTTTTGAGCACGCTTTTGAGCACGTAATATTTCCGCAGTAAAGACAACGAATACGGCAATAATACTTGCAAAGTATAAGATGTCCCGAATGTCTAAAACGCCTCTGCCAAGCGAGGAAAAATGCTCTTTCATTCCTAATGAGGAAAGAAAAACAGATAACGAGCCATCGCCCGCTAATTGCGACAAAGTGTCAAAGCCCAAATAAAAAAATGCGCTACATACTACACTAACAATAAAAGCGAGAACTTGAGAGTCGGTTAGAGAAGATAGAAAGACAGATATTGCAATAAATGCCCCACCGAGAAAAAATAAACCGAACAGAGAACCGATAACTGCACTTGTGTCTATGTTTCCAACAGGAGTCGCAAGCATATAAACCGTATAATAATAAACGAATACAGGCAATATTGATACTGCGAAAAATATTATACATGACAAAAATTTCGCCAATACAATTTGATATGATGTTAGCGGACGTGTGAGTAGTATTTCGAGAGTTCCTGTTTTCTTTTCTTCCGAAAAACATTTCATACAGATAGCTGGAATGAGAAAGAGAAATGCAAACGGTGCAAAAGAAAAAAATCCGTCTAAAGAGGCTGTGCCACTGCCCAATATTTGAAATTGATTTGGTAATACAAAAAGGACGAGTGCCGTTACCGTATAAAATAAAAAAAGAATAAAATATCCTGAAATGCCCAGAAAAAACTGACGAGTTTCCTTTATAAATAATGAATACATTTTACTGTTAGGTTATTTTTGTTTTTGAGAATTTTGTCGTTACTGAGTGGATATATTCTGCGGCAGGTTATTTTTCAGGTTATTTGTTTTTTTGAAAATTCTATCACTACTGTTTCACATATTCCAAGCCCTGTCATGTCTGTAAAAGAATCATTATTTATGGAAAGTTCAAGGTAATCATTATCTAAAAATATGGCACACCCATCCGCCTGCCTTACATCAGGATATGCCTCTGAAATTTTATTAATCCTCAATAAATCGTTATATCCACCCCTTATTCTTATCATAAAAAATGAATATTGTTTTAGGATTGAAGTAAATCTTGCTTTCTTTATATCAAGGACAACATTACCTGTTGCATCCACGTGTAAAATTGGAATTTCAAGTACCATTTTTCCATTTCTTTCACGAGGACTTATATTCAACGGCTCAACAACTCTTGGTTTTAGCGAAGATGGATTTCCTATTTTCGACAAGTCGCCATCTCTCACTATTGATGCAGCAACAAGAGGAAATCTGTCACGGGACGGGAAAGTAAAAGTACTCCCCTCCTGATAAATATTTATCTCAAATATTTCCTCCGGCTCATGCGTAAAAATATCATAAAAATAACCGTGGTCAGCTCCGATAAAATAATGTCCCTCGTAATTCACTGCAATATGAGGTGAGTTTTTGGACTCAATATCCATCAGACCGATTATGTGAATAGTGCCTTTTGGAAAATTTGTATATGCATTGCTCAAAAGATAGTATGCCGTTGCAAGACCATCTTGGGGGACGTTATGAGTAATATCCACTATTGTAACATCAGGAATATGACTGTACAATTTCCCCTTGACGGCTGCTATGTAGTAATCTTTATCCTGCCAATCGCTAATAAGTGTGACAATAGACATAATTGATGACGGCTTTTTATTTGCGACCTACGGCTCGTAGCCGGTGGTTCGTGGTTCGTGGTTCGTGGTTCGTGATTCGTGGCTCGTGGCTCGTGGTTCGTGGCTCGTGGTTCGTGGCTCGTGGCTCGTGGTTCGTGGCTCGTGATTCGTGGTTCGTGGCTCGTGATTCGTGGCTCGTGGTTCGTGGTTCGTGGTTCGTGGTTCGTGGTTCGTGGCTCGTGGCTCGTGGCTCGTGGTTCGTGGTTCGTGGCTCTTGGTTCGTGGCTCGTGGCTCGTGGCTCGTGGTTCGTGGCTCGTGGCTCGTGGTTCGTGGCTCGTGGCTTGAGTTCGCAATTTGGGATTCGCAACAGTATCTAAAACCTTTATTTTATCAATGTGAAAACTTCGTACTCGGATGGAATATTTTTGCGCCCTTCAAGTTCTGAAATCTCCATCAAAAAACAAATCTCTATATTGCTTACGCCCGACTGTTTCAGAAGGTCGATTGCAGCAAGAGTTGTACCACCTGTTGCAAGAAGATCGTCGTGCAAAAGTACTTTATCTTCTTCTGAAAGTGCCCCTTCATGAAGCTCTATGCTGTCTTCGCCGTACTCAAGTTGATACGTTGTGATGTAAGTGTCAGCAGGAAGTTTACCTTTTTTACGGATTGGGACAAAGCCTGCACCAAGTTTATACGCGAGAATACCACCAAGAATAAATCCTCTACTTTCGATGCACACTACTTGCGTAATGTTTTTGTCTTTATACTTTTCGTAAAGAGCATCTGCAACTTTGTTAAGGGCTTCGCTGTCCTTGAGTAATGTTGTGATGTCCTGAAAAAGTATCCCCTCTTTCGGAAAGTCGGGAATAACGCGGATCTTTGATTTTAAAAATTGAAGTGTGTTCATTTTGTTTTAAATTACAATGTTGATTATTCTTTTTGGAACAATTATTATTTTTCCGGGTGTTTTGCCATCAAGCCATTTGGTGCTGCGCTCATCAGCCAACACAGCACTCTCAATTTCTTTGACTGTATTTTCGAGCGGAAGAGATATTGTAAAACGCATTTTTCCATTAAAAGAAACAGGATAGTCAAACGTGCTTTCTATCGTATATTTTTCCTCATACTTTGGAAATTCAGCGTACGTGACAGTTTCGTTATGACCGAGCATTCTCCAAACTTCTTCAGCAATATGCGGCGCAAAGGGCGAGAGAAGAATTGCAAATTTTTCGTGAATAGATTTTTTGCGACAGCCTATTTCGGAAAGTTCATTTACCGCTATCATAAAACTACTGACGGCAGTATTAAATGAAATTCTGTTTATATCTTCTTCTATCTTTCGTATAAGATTGTGGATGATTTTTAATTCTTGCGCTGTCGGTTCAGACTCGTCGAAAGGAATTGCGATGTCTTCATCACCACTTACAAGTCGCCAATATTTTTTAAGAAATCTAAACACCCCCTCTATTCCTTTCGTGTCCCACGGCTTGCTTTGTTCAATAGGACCGAGAAACATTTCGTACATTCTTAGCGTGTCTGCACCATACCTGTCAATAATTTCGTCGGGGTTCTGTACGTTGTACATCGACTTGCTCATCTTCTCTATTTCGTAACCGCAGATATATCTTCCGTCCGATTCCGTGATAAACTGCGCCTCTGCCAAGTCGCTCTGCCATTTTTTGAAAGCATCTGTATCAAGAACGTCATTTTCTACAAGGTGAATATCCACGTGAACAGGGTCGGTGAATTTTTCCCGGTTCGGAATGTTTTTTGAAACAAAAATTGGTGCGATGGGGATTGATGTGCTCGTGGATTGTGGGGATGTTGGGTCTGCAGCTCGCGGGGATGTTGAGTCTGCAGCTCGCGGGAATGTTGAGGCTGCAGCTCGCGGGGATGTTGAGGCTGCGGCTCGCGGGGATGTTGCAAGTTGCAGTGGGGTGGAGTCTGCGGTTTGCAGGTATTCTTTATAAGATTGATGATTTAGGCGATATGCAAAACTGCTGCGTCCCTGAATCATCCCCTGATTTATCATTTTTTTGAATGGCTCATCGCTAACAACAAGCCCAATATCGTACAGGAATTTATTCCAGAAACGAGAGTAAATTAAATGACCTGTAGCATGTTCCGAACCACCAACATACAAATCGACTTCACGCCAATATTCATTCGCTTTTTTGCCTACAAGTGCTTCGCTGTTTTGCGAATCCATATAACGCAAATAGTATGCGCTTGAACCTGCAAAACCGGGCATAGTCGATGTTTCGAGCGGATACCCGCTATAAGTCCAATCTGTCGCTCTTGCAAGCGGTGGTTCGCCCTTTTCTGTCGGCAAATACTTATCAATTTCGGGAAGTTGTAAAGGGAGTTCATTTTCTTTGAGTGCGTAAGGAATACCGTCTTTGTAGTAAATCGGGAATGGTTCACCCCAATAACGCTGACGGCTAAAAATCGCATCTCTTAATCTATAGTTTGTGCGGGCAAAGCCTATCTTTTTATTTTCGATAAATTCAGTCGCTTTCTTTATCGCATCTTTTACTTTAAGACCGTTAAGAAAGTCGGAATTTACAAGTGTACCGTCTTTTGCTTCGTAAGCTTCTTCTTCTATATTTCCTCCTGCAACAACTTCTACAATGGGCAGAGAGAATTTTTTTGCAAAACGGTAGTCGCGACTGTCGTGCGCAGGAACAGCCATAATTGCGCCACTACCGTAGCCCATAAGAACGTAGTCGGAAATATAAACGGGGATTTTCTTTCCTGTGAAAGGATGTATGACGTATGTGCCCGTGAAGACACCTGTAACTTTATTCACCTCTTGCTGACGCTCGCGTTCAGTGCGATTTTTTGCCCATGAAATGTATTCTATCACTTTTGGAAGCTCGTCCTGTGTAGATATTTTGAGCACAAGAGGATGTTCAGGACTTAATACCATAAATGTTACGCCAAAGATTGTGTCGGCGCGAGTGGTGAAAATCTCAAGAGAGAGTGGGACGTTGTCGGCGGTGGTGGCGGGATTGGCGGGGTTGGCGGGGTTGGTGGGATTGGTGGGATTGGTGGGATTGGTGGAGTTTGCGGAGTTTGCGGAGTTTGCGGAGGTGGCGGAGGTGGCGGAGTTTGCGGAGTTTGCGGGGATGGCGGGGGTGGCGAATTGGAAATATATAGTTGCGCCGATACTTTTACCTATCCAATTTCGCTGCACTTCTTTTATTGATTCACTCCAGTCAAGCGTGTCAAGTCCGTTAAGTAATCGTTCTGCATAAGCAGTTATGCGAAGCGACCATTGCTTCATGAGCTTGCGCTCAACAGGATGTCCCCCACGAACGGAAAATCCGTTTACAACCTCATCGTTTGCAAGTACCGTCCCAAGCGGAGAACACCAATTTACAGCCGTTTCGGAAATGTATGCAAGACGGTAATTCATCAGAACCTCCTGCTTTTTCTGCTCACTGTAAGTGTTCCACTGCTCCGCCGTAAATGTCAATTCTTTGCTCTGCGCCGCTTGCAGACCATTTGTCCCATGTTTTGAAAAAATATCTTCAAGTTCGCTTATGGGACGCGCTTGCCCTGAATAGTAACTGTTAAAAAGTTTTATGAAGACCCACTGTGTCCATTTGTAATATTCGGGTGAATTTGTGCGAATTTCCCTGTCCCAGTCAAAAGAAAATCCTATCCTGTCCAACTGCTCACGATAACGAGCAATATTTCTTTCGGTAGTAATTGCAGGGTGCTGACCTGTTTGAATGGCGTACTGTTCGGCAGGAAGTCCATAAGCGTCATAACCCATAGGATGAAGTACATTGAAGCCTTTTAATCGTTTGTAGCGGGAAATAATATCACTTGCAATATACCCAAGCGGATGACCTACGTGAAGCCCTGCCCCAGACGGATAAGGGAACATATCAAGGACATAATATTTCTCTTTGTCGCCTGTATTTTCGGCTTTGAACGTTTTGTTCTCAGCCCAATATTTCTGCCAATAATTCTCTATTTCCGTAAAATTATATCCACTCATAACTATGTTTTTTGCGCAAACTGCAAAGATAGTCAATTTCGGCGTAACTCTTGACGGTTAGTTCTTTTTTGGGGGTACTATAATGGCAGTGCGTTGGGGCGCGAGGGCTGATTGATAAATTGTTGCTGCGGTTGGTGAGGTGGGGATGCAGAGTGGAACTTTTTTGGGGAGAAGCGGGGGGGTGCGAGGGCGGAGTTGCGGATGTGGGGTAGTGCTCGTAATTCGTAATTGATTACGGCTAATGCGCTTGTTGTTAATGCATACCGTTTGTGCATATATGCTCGTTGTCGGTGCTCGTAATTCGTAATTCGTAATTGAACAGAGCTGACGCTGCGTTAGGGATTATTGCTTCGCAATGAAGTCGCTCTCGCTCGGCATAGTCCGCGCAAGCGCGTCCTCTGCCCTCGCTTACTCGCGACTTTGCAGCGGAAAGCCCGACCTTTTTTGCGGCGGCACACAGCGCGTACTATCACGCATGTCGCACGCCGCCGCAAAAAAGGGAACGCCCTAAAATTCCATCTGTCTAACGCTTCTTGTTATCACGCCGCTCATCAGCATACCGAGCCTCTCGTCGTATGCCGCGACTGTTTATTTTGTCTCTTTCCGCGCGAGTACTTTCCACGTGTAGGCGATGTATGCTATCACAAAGGGGACGAGCAGTGATACGTAAAACATTGTGTTTAACGTGAAATAACTTGAGGATGAGTTAAAAATTGTGAGCGAACTTTGTGGGTCGGTTAGCGAGGGATAATATGCTGTGTTGTTCCATCCTGCGACTAAAAGCAACGATAGCACCGCAAGGATTGCACCTGAGCCAGCGAACCATATTCCGCTTCCAAACTTTTTTGAGAATAGTGTACGCAAACATCCATAGAGTACAAGCACCACGCCGACTAATAGTATTGCGGATACAGCGGGCATTTGCAGGAAGTTATGGAAGTATTTATATGGCTCTATAAATATTTCGCTCGTCGATGGATTAACTGCATAGCCACTCATAGTGAGGAGGTCATACAGGAAAAGTAAAAAATGAAAAACAAAAAGTACTGAATATATCCAAAGGCGTTTTTTCATCTTTTTTGCAACGGCATCATCGAAATCTTTATTCTTCGCTCTGTTTAGGATATATAGCATGGCAAGCACTCTCGAAAGAAACAGGACGACCGCGCCAAGCAAAAGATTTAGCGGACTGCTCCATAGTGCCTCCAGTCCATGCCAAGGGCTGTTCCACACGGAAATAATCGGATTTGATAAATCGTAGATTTGCTCTTTGCTTACGGTGAAATTTGCGCCTGTGAAAAATGTCCCAACTACAACACCTACAAGTATTGGAGCTAACAGTCCGTTTATCATTAAAAATACTCTGTACGTTGTGCTACCGAACAGATTGCCTTTCTTTTTTTGAAATTCGTATGACACTGCTTGAAGTACAAAACATAGCAGAAGCAGCATCCACGCCCAATATGCTCCGCCGAAACTTGTTGAGTAAAAAAGTGGAAACGATGCGAAAAATGCACCGCCAAACGTTACAAGGGTTGTAAATGTTATCTCCCATTTACTGCCAAGAAGACCTATCAGTTTTACTCTGTCTTCTTCTTTTTTCGATAGTGACAAGATCACCGACTGACCGCCCTGTACAAAAAACAGAGAAACGAGTATTGCTCCCAAAAGAGATACTATTAGCCACCAGTACTGCTGTAAAAATATGTATGTCATAATTAAAACCCTTTCTTTATTTGTTTAACCATAATTGTAAGTTCGGCTGCGAGGAGAATTGTGAAAAGTGAAGCGAAAATCCAGAATGTTGTTTGCACTGAGGATACGTCCAACTTCGACACTGCTGCCTGTACGGGCAGTAAATCTTGAATTGTCCAAGGCTGGCGACCTACTTCTGCAACTATCCATCCTGCCTGTCCTGCAATATATCCAAGTGGTATGCAGAACACGAGTAGATATAACCATTTTGACGGTTTCATTTTTTTGCGATAAAGCATCCATAAAACGACAGCAAAAACAATTATAAAAAGACCTCCGAGCGCAACCATTAAGTGGAAAGAATAGAATGTAAGCGGCACGTTCGGAATTGTCTGTTCGGGATTTTCAAGATAACTGTAGCCAAAATATTTAAAATGTGCGTCCATTATGGCACGTTGTTTTGCCATTTCTTGTATGTCGCCATTCTTCTTTGCAATGCGATAATTTTTTAGTGCTTCGTTTGCTTCCTTTCCATGAGCAACTTTGTCTTCAAACGACACAGCGGTTCCGCCGTCAGGCGTAGTATATCCACCATCAATGATATTGCGAATACCGGGAACATAAGCGTCCATGCTGCCGAACGAGAGCCACGAAAGCATTTTCGGAAATGCGACTTTGCAGATAACAGGCTTCACACTGTCGTTATAAGATTGTTTTGATGGATTGACAATGCCGAAACCTATAAGTTCTGCTCCTGCTTTTCCCTCGTAAAGTCCCTCCATCGCGGCAAGTTTCATTGGTTGATATTTTGCAACGTTTTCGGACGAGGTGTCACCTGTAAGGCAAACGAGTATCGTTGCGACAAGTCCGAATATAGCACCTATCCACATACTTTTGCGAGCAAAATCCTGCGTTTCTTCTGTGTTTGCAAGCCGTTTTGCACGTAGCATAAGGTAGGCACTCACACCTACAACAAAAAGTCCTCCCACAACCCAGCCTGACAATACTGTATGAAAA
The DNA here is from genome assembly GCA_031274555.1 of Bacteroidales bacterium. Taxonomy (GTDB): domain Bacteria; phylum Bacteroidota; class Bacteroidia; order Bacteroidales; family P3; genus JAIRNR01. The sequence goes on from JAISPZ010000099.1 coordinate 10,324, forward strand.
AATTTGTTTACGGACAGAGGATTGAATGCTACTGCCCAGAAATCGTTCATTTCATTGCGTACGGTGTCGGGATTGAATGTCATTCCTGTGGGGTTCTGCATCCAACCGTTTGCGACTAAAATCCAATAAGCGGAAATAGTTGCGCCAAACACCGTCAGCCACGTGGAAGCGAGATGAAATCGTTTGCTGACTTTATCCCATCCGAAATACATTATTGAGATAAATGTCGCTTCTAAGAAAAACGCCACAATGCCTTCAATGGCGAGTGGTGCGCCGAAGATGTCACCCACAAACCAACTGTAATTTGACCAGTTTGTGCCAAATTCAAATTCGAGGATAAGCCCTGTCGCCACACCCACAGCGAAGTTTATGCCAAAAAGCATCATCCAGAATTTTGCGATTTTTTTCCATTTTTCGTCTTTTTTCACCACATAAACGCTTTCCATAATAGACATTATTATGCCCAGACCAAGCGTTAGCGGCACAAAGAGCCAATGGTACATAGCCGTAAGAGCAAATTGTGCTCTCGACCAATCAACAAGAGAAGTAGAAAGAATATCCATATATTTAAATTTTAAATAGTTGTTCGGCGTTAAAGGAAGTTATTTCGGCTACTTCCTGCGGTGTTACACGTTTTACATCAGCTATTTTGTGCCCGATAATCGGGATGTAACTGCTTTCATTTTGTTGCCCTCTATATGGAACAGGCGCAAGGAACGGGGCATCTGTTTCAATAAGTAGTTTACTAAGGTCTATCTGTGAAACAATTTCCGACAGATTTGAATTTTTGAATGTGACAACTCCACCTATCCCAAGGTAAAATCCCATTTCAACAATTTCCTGTGCCTGTTGCAAAGTTCCGCTATAGCAGTGAAATACGCCTTTTATGGAGCCATTCTGTTCGTGTTTTAGAATGTCTAAGATTTCGTCCATTGCGCTTGCGGGAGTGGTAGTTTGTGAGGGTGTGAGGGTTTGTGAGGGTGTGAGGGTGCTTTGGGGTGTGGCACTTTCGTTACGCACGTGAAAAATTACCGGAAGATTATATTTTTTCGACCATCGTAATTGTTCTCTAAATGCAATTATTTGTTGTTCCTTAAACGTTTTGTCATGATATAAATCAATGCCTGTTTCGCCGATAGCGACATATTTTGTTTTATTTTCGTTTATAAGATTTTCCATAAATACCAATTCCTGCTCAAAATTTTCAAATACTTCGGTTGGATGAAGACCTATCGCCGGAAAGGCATTTTGACTGTGCCGTAAACAAAACTGTGCAATTGGCTCAATACTATCTCTATCAACATTTGCAAGGACTATTTTTTTTACTCCCGCATTTAAAGTACGCTCCATACAATTATCCTGCTCCTCTATTGTGGGGAGCATCGTTATGTGCGTATGTGTATCTATCCAATACATTTTCAATTACGAATTACGAATTACGAATTACGGCTGACGCACTTGCTGTTTGTGCATATTGTTTGTGCATACATGCTTGTCGTCGGTTTTTGTAATTCATAATTCATAATTCGTAATTAATTTTGAGCTGACGCACTTGTTGTTTGTGCACATAGCAGCCGTTGGTTTTCGTAATTCGTAATTGATTTTGTTCTGTTTTTCATTCCCCAAAATTTTAGCTGACGCACTAATTATTTGTGCACATAGCAGCCGTTGGTTTTCGTAATTCGTAATTCGTAATTCGTAATTCGTAATTCGTAATTCGTAATTCGTAATTCGTAATTCGTAATTGATTCTGTCACGTTTTTCATTCCCCAAAATTTTAGCTGACGCACTTGTTGTTTGTGCACATAGCAGCCGTTGGTTTTCGTAATTCGTAATTCGTAATTCGTAATTGATTTTGGCGTTCTTGTTCTGTCGTTCGCAAAGCTCACTCCTGAACAAGAACTCACCTGTTTTTTTCTTCATTGTTTTAACAAGGAGTTCTATTGAACTAAGGAGCAAAAGGGGAAAGGAAGGCAGGACGGAAACCAATA
>JAISPZ010000113.1 GCA_031274555.1 Bacteroidales bacterium
TATATGACTTCCTATCAATTCTTAATTCTAATGCTTTCAAATTCAAATTTTCAGGAACCATTAGTTTCACAATGTTGTTATAGACAGCGCAAGAAATATCATCAAGTGACCATTCTACATCTGTTAAATTTCCTATCAAACAAGCATTGTTCCCTAAACTTGCAGCCTTTTCTTTATTGACGAAAAAAACTTTTTTGATTTCACCTATTAAACTTTCTCCTGCATTTGGATAAATATTGTAAAGATTTTCACCATAAGTTGTTAATTCTGTTGGCGCACTTTTTAACGTATCTATATCTTTTGAATAAACGAAGTAATTTGTTAGTTTATTTATTTGGCTAAAAATCTCTTTCTCACCATCAAATAAAATAAATTCTCTTTTAAGTGAAGTTGTCTTGTTTTTTTCGGAATCAAATATAACTATTTCATTTTCTTTAATTTCAATTCTTACATTTATCGAGTCATCGTACTCCAATAATTCATTCAATTCAAATTCTCTTGGTTTTGTCGCGACAATAAATTCTCTTCGTTTGGTTTGCATCTCTTCGGAAAGAACTTGTTCCCCGTTCGTATAAACCGTGAGACTCATTGTATTGTTGTCGTCGTCCAACCTGATTGACGGAATGCAAAGAAAAACTTTGTCGTCGTTTCTAATGTATTTTGCAACAATGTTTTGTTTTGAAACAGTAGAAACTCTTTTCTTTCGGACAGTTTCAGCGGGCAACTTTTCCATTTCCGACTTTTTTCTCCACCAATCAACTATGCATCGCTCTAATCTTGTGTCTTCAGAAATGTTCTCCCCGTTGTATAGTTTATGAATCCGATGAAGTGTATTTTTTATAAATTCAACAAAATTCGCAGACAAATCATCATGCAGTGCAAAAGAGCGTAAACCGATTCTTATGGAATATGCGCTTGTACCGATAGAAACCTGTTTATCTTCACGATAGCCACCATCTAATACGCTTTTCATTTGCCTCGCAACGATCTCACATATCCATTCGTCATCGCTTGTAAAACCAAAATCCAAATCTTTTTTGAAGACGTTGTAACAAAGTTCAAAAAATGACTGCATACTGTTTTTCGGTGCAAATGAGTGCATCATCAGAGTTGCATAGTAAATTTTGCCGGTTTTCACAATGGGCAGTATATTTTTCGAACCCAGTTGAGAAATCATGCTTCTAAATTCGCGATATAACTTATCCTCTTTTCCATCTACCAAAGTTTTGAAAATAAAATCCCAGAAACGGTCTTCTTCGTGATCTTCAACAGTATCAGCATTTTTCCAACGTTTTGCAATTTCAACGAGTGTAATGAATATGAGTTTATGGGACTCTTTGCTGAAATGAATGTTCCGATGTATCAACTTATTACACAAATCGCTAACAAGATCGACCATCAGTGCATATTCACTTTCGGTGCAATCGTAATTGCCGAGCAATTTGTGTTTGCTAAAGACTGAGTCTATAATTTTGTAAATATCGTCCATATTTTCGGCATTTTTCTGTCGGTATAGATTTCGTTTTTAGGATATTTTTCGACTATTTCGCAATGGAGTACCCATGCCGATCCTCGATTCTCTTACAAATCGCGGCTGTGGCATTTGGATATCTGCTCTTAATAGCTCCATTCGGTCGGTAAACTTCATCGTATCGCGTTTTTCGTCCTTCTATTTTTCGGCAAAGGTATAACTTTTTTCTGAATTGCTACACAACTTTGCTATAAAATTTATTTTGGTACATTATTTGCTATTTCATTTTTTTCTTCTATTATGCTGTAATACAAATAGTTATCGTAACTCCCGTGTTGAAATGAGTCTTTTCTGTCAAATCCATCTTTAATAGTTCTTTATTTCTATTTCGATATTTAGGCAGCAGATACAATTCTATATCGACCATTCCTCGACTACGATCTCGTCTTTTTATCGCTTTAACCAAATGTCCAAAATCTCACCAAATACGTACTTGCGATAAGCGTGCTCTGATTCGTACGACTCTCGCACGTAATCTTTTGCTCTCTGTTCAAAAAAATCGGCAGGCGTGATCGTAGATGATTGCACTAAGCGGCATTCGATTAGCAAACCGGATTCCTCAAATGAAATGTTCCCACTTGGGGTTCGGGCTACAGTTAACTTCAACTCGGACATCTTCTTACTGTCACGACCGGAATTCGTCCCTAAATAAATTACCTGATCCCTGTATTCCTCCGGAAAATAAGACATCGTGTAAAAACCTGATGACTCCATCAATTCTAATGTGTAACGGTCAGAACGCAGCACACACCACGCCACCGGCTTCTTTATTAACGTGCCAAAGCCGCCACCACTGCCAGTCATCGCATTGTAACGATCTCCTGCACAGGAAGTTATAACAGGATACCCTCTCAACGGAAGCCCTCGCCGAAAAAATTGTACTCGGTCTTGAATAAATCAGCCGGCGCAATTTGCTTAAATAACTTATTAAATTCCATTCACCTTATGTTTATAAATGAAGGCGGCAAAAACCAGTTCTGCCGCCTTTTGGGTAATTTTTGGTTTGACCTTATTTTACCTCCTCGAAATCTGCGTCCGTTACTCCGTCCTTGCCGGTGGTGCCACCTGAAGTCGGGGGCTGCTGCGTATTCGCAAAGGGACCGTTGGCTCCGAAAGGATCCGCTCCACCAAAGGGAGCACCACCCTTACCGTATAAATCCTGCGT
>JAISPZ010000151.1 GCA_031274555.1 Bacteroidales bacterium
GCGATGAATGACGACTTTAATTCCCCTATCGCTCTGTCGCACATTTTCGAAATGGTGCGCCTGATAAATGCGGCTGCGGACGGCAAAGAAAAGTTTACTGCCAAAGATATTACGCAGGCAAAAAACATATATGACTTTTTGAGAAATACACTTGGCATTACCTTTGATGTAAAAAATGCAGAAAATAACGGTCTGCTTGATACAGTAATAGAGATTTTATTACAACTTCGTCAGGAAGCCAAAAACAAAAAAGACTTCGCTCTTTCGGATTTAATCCGCAACGAACTTTCCGCAAAAGGTATTCAGGTGATGGACGGCAAAGACGGCGCAAAATGGAAGATTACTATCTAATCCCCTCCACAAACGATCCAAAACGAAGAATTTTTTCGCTGTTCGCTCTATTAAAAAGCAGGTGTTCAAAATCTCTTTTCTTCTGATTTAAGTCCACGCTCTGCAATAGTTTTGCAACTGCCTGTTTCAATTCTTCCAACGAATGAATATTACTGCGTTTCGCCAGAAAATCGTAATCAGGCTGCGTTTGAGGCAACAAAAACATTGCATCGTAAAAGTCCCGACCTTTGGCGCGAGATAGCATTGCCGAAATTTTCATGGCACACAGAACCGCGTCTGACGGCATCGGAAATGAGAAAAAAAAGCCACACCCCTTAATGTTCGTCATAACCGTGTCATAAAATATTTCTTGATTTTGCGTTTCTATTTTGATTAAAAACCGCTCTTCCTTATGTCCTGTCAATCCCAAATCAAAAAGCAATTCGGGGAAATAAATACTCCGCCTAAAAGCCGTCAGTCGCGGATTATACTTATCTCTCACTTCCACTCGCAAACCAAAAGATTTGAGAAAACTGATAATTTCATCAGTCATTCTCATAAATTCTTCTTGAGAAAAATTTTTGCAGTCGAAATCAAGGTCTTCAGAAAATCGGTCTATCCCCTTGACCAAACGCAGATTAGTTCCGCCGATAAAAGTGATTTTGTGCGTATATGGCGTAGCCGAAAGATAATCCAAAACAGCTAATTCTATATATTCTTTCAAAATATGTTTTTTGAAATCAGCGTTATCCCGAATAAGGGGCGGGTAATAATTTTTAATTTGCTCTAATTGTATCATTATTTGTAAGTATCTAAAAGGATATGGACACGTTTTTCTAAAGCCTTGTTTTTGAATTTTGCACAATAATCACCTAATAGTTCCGTATTCAAATTATTTTGCATAAATATTTCGTCTAACCGCAATTCCGACATTTCCTGTTCAGTGTCGTAAAATGGATACAGGTATAGTAAATCAAGCAAGGCTTTTTCGGGAAAAGCAAATTGTAGCACTCGTCCGTCCGACATCTGTTTTAAATCGTAACCGAACATCAATTCGCTCTTAAAACTTTTATAAGAATATTGCCCAAAATCATTTTTGAAAAAATTTGTTTTTAACGGAGTAACACTCGTTATTTGCAATACCGATTCTGGAATTATTCCATAGAATGACAACGCCGTATGCAGACTGATATAAGACGGTCGATAAATCCGATTGGCAAAATAATAAGCAAAATCGGGCTTGCTTTTATACTCTGGAAAAGTGTAATACCCCTGCTTCAAGCGGATAAGATACCCTTTTTTTACCCATCGTGTAAGATTATTTCTGTCGAAATCAGGCTTCCACGCATAGATTTGATAAATATTTATGCAAGCCAAATCAAACAACTGTGCCTTAAATTCGAGGTAATTCATCTTGTTTTTATTTCCATTACGCTGCAAATATAGTGAATTATAGAAACAAAACAAAAATATATCTTCGATTGGCAAAACTTCTGAACTGCTCTCCGTAAGATAAAAAACCAAATGAATTTGTTTTTTTTACTATCTTTGCCAATCTATGATGACAGAAACAACAACAGGTATTCCCATTATTTGGGTAATCTTTATTGGTTTTATGATTTTGAGCTGGATCGTTAGTGCTTCACTTAAAAGCAAATTCAAACGATACTCAAAAATTCCTACCGTTGGCGGGCTTACAGGTCGTGAGGTGGCAGAAAAAATGCTTCGCGAAAACGATATTTTCGATGTTACTGTCGTAAGTACGGCAGGTCGCCTGACCGACAACTACAATCCGACAAACAAAACAGTAAATTTAAGCGCAGACGTATATAATGGCAACAGCATTGCGGCGGCGGCAGTAGCAGCGCATGAGTGCGGTCACGCAGTTCAACATGCAACTGCCTACCGATGGCTTACCATGCGTTCCACCCTTGTACCTGTAGTATCGTTTGCCTCAAATTGGATGCAATGGGTATTGCTTGCAGGAATACTACTCGTAGAGAAGTTTCCATACTTGCTCCTCTTTGGCATTGTGCTTTTTGCGATTACGACAATTTTCAGTTTCATAACATTGCCTGTAGAGATAGATGCAAGCAAACGTGCTATTGTCTGGCTCGACAATTCGGGTATCACCTCTTACGAAACACTTCCAAAGGCAAAAGATGCCCTGCGTACTGCAGCTTATACTTATGTCATTGCAGCACTGTCCTCACTTGCGACATTGCTCTATTATATTATGATTTTCCTCGGAAACGGTAGAAGAAGCTAATTTTTTTGTATATTTGCAAGTTAAAGAAACTTTTAGTATGATAAAGAATTTTCTAAAGCTCGGCTGCATCGTGTCAGTTGCCTTATTCTCTGTAAGTTGCGCAACAGATGCAAATCAATCAAAATCCACCGGTTGGGGTATGAACGACCCTAAATGGGGCGGATTTCAAAGTATGAACAACTACCTGCAGCCTGTGCCACTACGTATGGTTTTCGTAGAGGGTGGTACTTTTGTTATGGGTAACAATCAGGATAACCTGCTCTACGAATATGACAATATTCCACGCAGAGTTACCGTAAGTTCGTTCTATATGGATGAATACGAAACATCGAATGAAGATTATCAGGAATATCTTTATTGGCTGCAACGTATTTACGGTCAGGATTTTCCTGAAGTTATCAGTAAAGCACAACCCGATGATCTTATTTGGAATGATATTCCATCTTTTAGAGATGCGTTGAAAGACTATTTCATACATCCTGCCTTTAAAGATCATCCTGTCGTAGGTATTACATGGGAGCAGGCAAACGACTACTGCAAGTGGAGAACAGACCGTGTTAATGAGAAAATACTTATTGACGCAGGAATTATTAAACTTGACCTTGCACAGACACCAGACAACAACTTTAATACTGACGCTTATCTTGCGGGTCAATATAACGGCATTGTAAATAAAGGTCTTCGCGATATGAACCCAAATGCTGCCGAAAAAACGCGCGGAGTACAGAAAAAGGATGGTATATTTATTGAATCGTTCCGCCTGCCGACAGAAGCCGAGTGGGAATACGCTGCGTTCGCACTTCAAGGAAATACTGCAAACGAGCGTGTCCTTGAAACGAGAATTTATCCATGGAATGGGTCGGGAATTAGAGCCTCAAACGCTCCGTATCGTGGTTACTTTATGGCAAACGCTTCGCGTGGCGCAGGTGATATGATGGGTACAGCGGGTGCGCTCAATGATGGCGCAGAATATACAGCACCTGTTCATTCATATTTTCCGAACGATCTCGGTCTTTACAATATGGCAGGCAACGTTGCGGAATGGTGTTTGGATGTTTATCGTCCGCTAACATTTGAAGATGCAAACGAGCTTAATCCTTTCCGTGGCAATATTTACCAAACACCCGAACGAGATGAGGAAGGACAAATTGCGGAGAAAGACGATTTGGGACGCATAAAATATCGTGACTTCACACCAGAAGAACTTGCTAATCGTACAAACTTCAAACAGAGCGACAACCGTAACTACGATGACGGTGATATGAGGTCTGCAATAGCTGACGATTGGCTTGCGAAGCCCGAAGACGAAACAAAAAGTACGACATCGCTTTTGTATGAATATGGCAAAAATTCTCTTATTTCCGACAAGTCGCGTGTAGTTAAGGGTGGCTCATGGAAAGACAGAGCATACTACCTTGCTCCATCAAGACGTCGCTTCCTCGAACAAGACCAAAGTGCTAATTGGATTGGTTTCCGTTGCGCAATGTCGAGGGTTGGTTCTGCTAATGGCGGGCAGATAATGTCAAAAAGATAATTTTAAACATTAAGATAATTTCAAGCCCGATGTCCCACGATGTCGGGTTTGTTGTTTATACTGTTTGTCAAACATACAACCTGCGAAAAACAACTTATAAACGTATGAAACGAGCATGACAAATCTTGACACCCACGACAACTGTTTATTGGCGAGTTCCATACGACCTATCAATAACAATTTATAAGCGTATGAAACGAAATTTGTTTTATGGAGTTTGTTATTTGACATTCTTGTTTTTGCTTCATTCGTGTGCTACTTATGGTCCTGCCCCAATCGGTGGCGACAAGGACGTTACTCCCCCAAAATTTCTCAATTCAATTCCAAAAAATTATTCGGCAAACTTCACTGCAAAACAAGTGCGTCTCAATTTTGATGAATATGTTCAGTTAAAGGAGGCAGGTAAAATTTTTATCTCCCCACCGTTAAAAGGGATCTCTTATTCTTCAAATCTCAAACAAATCAGGATTGATATTGTGGATACACTAAATCCTGACGTAACATATACCGTAAACTTCGGAAGGTCGCTAACGGATATTAACGAGAGTAATCCACTTGCAGGATTTCAATATGTTTTTTCTCAAAATGTGGCTATTGATACGGATTATATCTTTGGAACGATTTTAGATGCCTTTACTCTCATGCCTGTTATTGATGCGAGTATTCTGCTGTTCAAAGAAAAAAAAGATAGCCTCTATCTTGTAAAAGATCCCGAATATATTGGTGTGACGGACAGTAACGGACATTTTTTTGTAAATCACTTGAAAAATGGATGCTACTATGTTTATGCCATTAAAGAGAAATCAAAAAATTATGCTATTGAGGCTAACGAGGAACAAATTGCATATTCTAACGTTTGTGTGCCGACGCGTTCGGAGGTTGTTGCGGTGGACACCGCCACGATAGCAACAGCAGACACCGCCGTAACAGCAGCAGACACCGCCGTAGCAACAGCAACAGACACCGCCACGATAGCAACAGCAGACACCGCCACTTTCGACATTAACGACTTAGTCTTTCTACTCTATCAGGACAAAGAGCCAAAACAATTTCTAAAAGAAGGGTCATTCAGCAGAAGGGGTATTGCGGGACTTAAATTCTATTATCCGATTACTGATAGTTTGTCGGTTTATTTTTCAGATACCGTCCCCGCAATCACAGTGCTTTCGGAAGACAAAATGAGCGCTACGGTATATCTTACCGAAATGAATTTGGCAGAGGCAACGGCTGTAGTCAAAAACGGCATTTATACAGATACTTTGGAGTTTCTCTTAACAGAAAATCAATTGAAATTAGTCGATACAACCCCATTCAAATATTCGGTAAGCAGCAATAAAGATAAACTTTTTTCTAGCGACTCAATTATACTTAATTTCACACTCCCGCTCTTTAATTATCTTGGATCTACACATTTGCCATTTACCGCTATCGGCGAAGAAGACACCATTTATGGCGAAGTCGTATGGCAGAAAATTTCCCCAACTGCTGTAAAAATTGCCTATCCATGGCAGAGCGGATATTCGTATAGAATAATGGTGCCATACTGTACTTTTTCCGATTTTTTTGATAAAACTATCGACACTTCTTACTTGACTTTGCGCGGTGCACCGTTAGACGAATACGGCGAATTTGGTATTCAACTTTCGGGATTACAGGGCACAAACTATTTCCTGCAAATCCTGAATAATAAAAACGTTCCCATAAAGCAAATTCCTGTGGGCGGGGATGGAATATACGATATAAAACTTATACCTCCGGGGGAATATACTATTTGGCTTTACGAAGACAAGAATAAAGACGGTATCTGGAATGTGGGCGATTTTTACAGTCACTTACAGCCCGAACGCCGCCAAAAATATAGTAAGACAATAAAGATTGAAGCCGATTGGCGGATTGAAGAAAAATGGGATATTAAAAATGAATAATTTCTACAAAAATAAAAAAGTATTTATAACAGGACATACAGGCTTTAAGGGAGGATGGCTAACAGAAATACTTTCTCTTTGGGGTGCGGATATTTGCGGTTATTCTCTACCCGCAGATGGAGAAGATAATTTTTTTAATGCTCTGAATATTGAAAAAAAATGCAAATCTATCATTGCAGATTTGCGGGACGAAAAAGCACTGCAAACAGCACTTGTAAACTTTGCTCCCGATATTATTTTTCATCTTGCCGCGCAGCCAATAGTGCGTACTTCGTACGAAATTCCCGTCGAAACATTTGTCGTTAATACAATCGGAACTGCAAATCTTCTACAAGCACTAAGAAATGTTGAAAAACGCTGCGAGGCTGTTCTTATCACTACTGATAAGGTTTACAAAAATCGTGAAGACGGCAGTGCTTACATGGAAGATGACGCACTCGGTGGTTACGACCCTTACAGCGCAAGTAAGGCGGCGGCAGAAATAGTTATTGAGTCGTTCATGCTATCGTTTTTTAATCCTGAACAATTTGAAAAACATAAAAAGAGTATTGTTTCCGTACGTGCAGGTAACGTTATCGGTGGTGGCGACTGGTCTAAATACAGATTGCTCCCCGATATGATGAAAGCGATGAATAGCGGCACTCCTGTTGTTTTGCGCAATCCCTTTTCTATACGTCCATGGCAGCACGTTTTGGAGCCACTTTACGGTTATCTTCTCGTTGGAAAAAAGCAATACGAAAATCCTTTTTCCGTTGCAAACTCTTATAATTTCGGACCTAATCCCGAAGATGTATTAACAGTAGAAGATGTTGCAAAAACAGGCGGTATTCCCTACGAAATCGCGCTTGACGCAGACGCTCCGCACGAAGCAAAACTTTTACAGTTAGACATATCTTTGGCAAAAAACAATCTCGGCTGGCAGCCTCATCTGTCGGCAAAAGAAGCAATCGAAAATACCACCGCGTGGTACAAAGCGTACTACGCCCATCAAGACATGGAACATTTTACAAAAAAACAGATTGAAGAATACTTTGACAGGTCGCATGGGATTCGCCAATAAAACAAAGTCTTCCGAGAACCTTTTCAAGCCGCCGCGTTACAGAGTCTGCTCTATATGCCAGACGAACGCACGCAAGCCCACTTCCTGATTTACTTCATTAAGAATTTTCAATTTCTCGAAAAGAGGTGCAACTTTTTCGTCAGGTACTACAGCAAGAACCTGAACATTCAGTTCGGGCCACGTATGCGTACCCCTGCGCGGCTCACCATCAACTGAACCGCGTCCCTGCACTTTATCTAAAAGTGTAAATCCACGAATATCTAAAAGGTCAAGAATATACTCTACCCTGTCCTGATGACTTTGGTTGAAAACTATAAGTACTGACTTCATATATTTATATTTGATACGGAAATTCCGCAAATGTTTTTACTGTTCTAAAAATTTATAATCCTTTCTGATTTTTGCATTCTTGTTGCGCTCACCGCGACGAGATACAACAGCATAGAGAAGCGGAACTACCACGAGGGTAACAACTGTAGAAATGGTCATACCGCCGATAACAACAACTCCCATAGGTGCCCAAATCTCCGAACCGTCCCCACTACTTAATGCCATGGGAAGCATACCGAGAATTGTTGTAAGAGATGTCATTAAAACAGGGCGCAGACGGGATTTTCCTGCGAGTGCCACCGCCTCACTTATCTCATGTCCTCTTTCACGCATAAGGTTCGTGTAATCAACAAGAACAATACCGTTTTTAACAACAATACCTATAAGCAAAATCGCACCAAGTGCAGCAATCATATTGAGATATGTGCCTGTGATAAACAGCGACAATGCGACACCTGTGAATGCGAACAGCACAGCACTCATAATTACGAGTGGCTGTAACAACGACTCGAATTGCGATGCCATAACAACGAATACAAGCAAAATTATAAGTGCCATCAAAAGTCCCATGTCGGCAAACGACTCTTGCTGATCTTCGTACGAACCTGCATAATCAATCATTATGTCGGAGTCTGACGGAATTTTAAGATCCTTGTCCAACCTCTCCTGTACAGACGTTGCAAGTTGTCCGAGCGAAACACCAACAGGAGTTATTGACACGGAAAGAACGCGCTGACGTTGCTTGCGTTCGATATTTGGTGGTGCCCAATATTCGCGCACAGTGCCAATTTCGGAAAGTTTTATATGCTTTCCCTGTGGAGTTGTAAGAGTAATATCTTCGACATTATCTATACTGTTTCTATATGATTCGTCAAGGCGAACTATTACTTTATATTCTTCGCCCGCTTCTCTAAACTGTGTGGCGATTAAACCATTTACACGATTACGGAGCATTGTCGCAGCCTGTGCAACGCTTAACTGATGCTGAGCGAGTTTTTCCTTATCAAAATTTACTTGAAGCTCAGGCTTGTCTTTTTTGCGAGATATGGTGATGTCACGCGCTCCGGGAACATCCGTAACAAGAGCCTTAATTTTTTCCGCCACCTGATATGTTTCATCCAAATCATACCCATAGACTTCAAGTTTAAGACTGTTATCAGATCCGCCTCCACTCATCATTCCACCGGAAACCGTAACATTTGAAGTAATAATTTGCGGATATTTTTTTAGTTGCTGGCGAAAATCTTCAACTATTTCAAAGACGCTGCGCGTCCTGTCTTTTCTATCTGCAAGGCGAACTGTCAAACTAACGGTATTGGTTGCATTATTACCGAAAAGAGCAGAGAAACCCGCCTCGTCGTCAGCACCAGAAGTCGAAGATATTATTCTTACTTCAGGATAACGTTCTCTAAGAAGATTTTCTAACGCTTCGGTCGTTTTAAGCGTTTCTTCTACGCGATAACCTGTTGCGAGTTCTATCGTTGCCTGAAAGCGTCCTTCGTCCGTTTGTGGCATAAAGTCCATTCCAATAAACTTAAAAAGAAACATTGAGGCAACAAAAATCGCAAACATCGAAAATATTACTTTCTTTTTATTGCGCATTGCAAGGTGCAACATCCTTTCGTAAAATCTATCAAGTGCGTCAAGCCATTTTTGAATATAACGTTCGTGAAATTTTGCGAACCACGAAAGTTTTTGCTCCTTGTCGCGCAATTTTAGCAAATATGCCGAAAGCATAGGAACAATAGTAATAGCCGCTACAGCAGAAGTAACAATTGTTATTGTAACGATCCAGCCGAGTTCCTTAAATAATATGCCCACCATTCCGTCAAGGGTCGTTAGCGGTAAAAATACTGCAACAATAGTCATAGTTGCAGCAATAATTGACACCCACACTTCGTTAGTTGCATAAATAGCGGCTTCTCGCGGACGCGACCCTCGCTCAATATGTTTAGTAATATTTTCTAAAACAACAATCGCATCATCAACAACAAGACCTATGGCGATGGACAGCGAAGAAAGCGAAATAATATTTATCGAACTTCCTGTAAAGAAAAGATAGATAAAGGAAACGATAAGTGAAATTGGAATTGTCAGCGCAATAATAAGTGTAGCCCTCCATCTACCGAGAAAGAGAAGAACAACTGCAATAACAAAAATCAACGCGAACATGATTGTTTCCGACAAATTACCAATCGCATTTTGAATGAATGACGACGAGTCGAAAATTTCATTTATCTGAACATCTTTTGGAAGAGAGGGAGCAAGTTCTTTTAAACGTTTCTTCACACCTTGCGCAACTCCTACCGTGTTAGAACCCGACTGCTTCATTATAATAACGTTCAGACCCTGCTGACCGTTGGAACGTGCAGACATCATAACATCCTTTATCGTATCATTTACAACGGCGACATCTTTAACGTAAACGTTTCTACCATTATAACTGCCAACAACAAGGTCTGCAATTTCGCTGCTTTCATTAAATTCTCCCTCTACTCTTAACTGATAATCTAACCTGCCCATACGAACGCTTCCTGCTGGCAAGTCAAGATTTGCGGTTTGAATTGTCTGACCTATCTGCTCTATTGTAAGGTTATAAGCGTCGAGTTTTTTTGCGTCCGTATTGATGTAAATTATACGTTCAGGCGCACCATTTATAAAGATTGACGCAACTCCGTTTACACGATTAAGGGGATTTACAATTTTGTCCTCAATAAGTTTATCTATTCCCGAATAACTTTCTTTAGCCGTAATGGAGTACATCATTATCGGCATCATATTAGTTGAGAACTTGAAAATAGTCGGTCTGTCACAACCTTCGGGGAGGTCATCAAATATACGGTCTATAGCATCGCGAATATCGTTTGTAGCACCATCCAAATCAGTTCCCCACTCAAATTCAATGGAAACAGTCGAAATATTATCTTTAGAAGATGAGGTAATATCTTTTACGTTCTCTACGATATTCACACCGTCTTCGATAATCTTTGTAATGTTTTCTTCAATGTCCTCAGCACTCGCACCCGGATACGCCGTCATTATGGAGATTGCGGGCATTTCCATTTCTGGATAAAGGTCGATGGGCAGTTTTGTAGAAGAATAAAGTCCCAAAACCATTACCGCCACAAATATCATTATGACGGATACAGGCTTATTTACTGATGTTTTATATATGCTCACTGTCTTTTATTTAATTAGTTTTCACTTACAGTTGTGTCGGCTTTAACAACTGCTATTGCCATACCGTCAATAAGGCGTCCCTGCCCCTCTACCACAACTTCCATTTCTGGTTTTAAGTCGGATGAAATCACTTCAATCAAATCGTTATAACGCGCACCAAGCGTAACAACGATACGTTTCGCTACTCCATTTTCGTTTACAAAAACGTAACGCTCGTTCGATCCTTGAGTTTTGAGAATTGCATAGTCGGGGAGAGCGAATGCTTCTGCTTTTCCAAGATGAAGTGTAATACGTACAAACATACCAGGGCGCAGAAAATTATTTTTATTACCTATTTTTATTTCTACGTCAAACGTGCGCGAATTTGGGTCTATAACAGGATAAACGATATTCACAACTCCCGAAAACTTTTTATCAGGATAAACGTCTGCAACTACATTTGTCATCACACCTTTTTTGATAAGCGGAAAATATGATTCTGGAATAGAAACAATTGCTTTAAGCATATCTATTTCTACGAGGGAGAGTACTGCCGCTTTGCCGATAGTGGCAACAGGAGTGCCTGAATACATTTCGCCATCTTCAAAATATTTTCCAGACACAATGCCACTGAACGGTGCTTTGAGAACAGTGTTAGTTGAAAGGTATTCATAACTTGTTTTTGCAACTTCATACTGCGTTTTTATTTGGTCGTATGCTTGCTGTGCATAGCTGCCTGCCTCGTAAAGAGTTTTGGCACGTTTGTATTCTGTTTCTAAATTTTTAAGTTGAAGTTCCGACTGCAAAAGTTGGGACTTGTCCATTTGCACAAGCGTTTGACCTTTACTAACGACATCAGCCACATCAACGTAAAAATGTTCTATTCTGCCAGGTGTCGCTGGCGCAAAATGAACTTCTTCCCATGCTTTAATATTTGCAGGATACTCTACTTCTCTGTCGATAGTCTGCATTTGCAAAACAGCAGTCTTCACCTGCTCCTTTACGGACACTTCGCTTTTTTCTTGTGATAAAAGTTTTTTTTCTTCGCTCTGTTTGCAAGAAATTGCTGTAACAAACATTACTCCCAATGCTAAAATAATTTGATAACGTTTCATGTATTTTAATTGTTAATTGTCAATTGTTAATTGTTAATTATGTCTTATATTTATCGTTTATGTTTATCGTCTATCGCCTATCGCCTATCGCCTATCGTTTATCGTCTATCGTCTATCGTCTATCGTTTATCGTCTATCGTCTATTATTCGCTCTGCTAATTGACAATTGACAATTAACAATTGACCATTGATTACATTCCTAATAGTTGCTCCAAATCGGCACGTGCCTGCAAAACTTTTGCAACAGCAGTTAAATAATCTGTCTGCGCACGAAGATAATCCGAATTGGCTGTTGTCATTTCCATTGCAGATTTTACTCCTGCCGTATATTTAAGTTGAATGCTGCCAAGTACCCTTGTCGCAACACTGCTGTTTAATTTTTGTGTTTCGTATTGTTCGAGTGCCGTGCGGAAATTAAATCTTAACTGTTGCTCTTTTATAAGCATTTGGTCATGCATTAAGTCACTGTTCAGGCGTGCATTCTGATAATCTATATTTGCCTGTTTATATTTATAGATATTCGGTGTGCTAAAAATGGGAATGTTTACTTGTATCCCTGCTAAATGAGGTCTTGACATAATATCATTCATCGGACTTGACACCATATTGTAAGTATATTTATAAAATCCTGCAACAGTCGGAAGAAAATTCATCACAGACATAAGCCTTTGCTTTTTGCTTACTTCTTCATTTTCTTTCAACATCATATACTGCAAGTCGGCATCAATATTATATGGAGTTGCTGCTATTTCGAGATTATTTTTTGAAACAATCATATCGTCGAGATTGTCTGTAAGAACGACCTTATCTTCACTTCTTAAACCCATTTGAATTTTAAGCGAGTTATAGGCAAGGGTATTGTTACGGTCAGCATCTTTAAGTAAATTCTCTATAAGGTTTACCTGAACCTGCATTTGGTCTGCGTCTGTCTGCTCCATTACGCCACCGTCCGCAAGTGCTTTTGTCTTTTCAGACAAGTCGCGCATAAAGGTAATATTTTGAACAAGAATTTTTCGCGTTTCTTCACTCAAAAGAACAGCATAATAGGCTTGCGAAACCGCTGCTTTTAATGCTAATATCTGATTTTCCTCGTTTAGTTCAGCTATCTTCTGACCTATTTTTCCAAGCATAATCCCCACAATAGCATTACCGTTAAAAACGACTTGTGTCGCCTGTAAACCCACCGTACCGCTCCCAGACGGAAGTGACCCGAAAGGAGTAATTAAATCCCCCTCCAAACTATTACTGTACTCAACCGTTCCACTCGCCTGTGGCAAATAATTACCTGCAGCTTCCCACTTGCCGTAAAACGCTTTGAGCGTATTATTCTTTATCTGCTGCAAGTTCTTGTTGTTTGCTTGAGCATAATCTATCGCTTTCTGCAAAGAAAGACTGTAGGTTTTTTCACTTGAAGTATCCGCCTGCAATTTATATAAATGCCTGTTCTGGCTTTGCAGGGAAACACCTGTCAAAAATAAAAATGGTGTCAATATTAGTAGTCGCTTTATCATATCTCTATAAATTCATTTGCGTGATGATAATTCCATTGATGTGTGCTGTGTTCGGAAATCATTTCTTTGTTTAACTTGTTTATTATTTTTTTTCCGTCTTCCGTAAACACTCCACGTATAAACGGATATGTGACGCTTTTAAGTATTTCCATTTTGGAATATTTTTCGCTTTTGATATTTTCGTGCTGAAAGCGCATAATGACTTCCATTGCCGAATGTGCAATTGTCAAATTTATCTCGGGACGGATATACCCTTGCTTTTGGGCTACAACAAAGAATTTCTCAATAAATTCGTCTGATTTTTTTTTGATTTTTGAGCAGTATTCATCAAAAATATCTGTATGGTATTTTTCCATATCTTTAAGGAAAAGTGGGGAGCAACCTTCCATTAAATGCTTCATGTAGGTGATAATCTCAAAAAGAATATGGATGATATTTTTATTTTCTTCTTTCCGTTTTTTTTCAAAAAACGTTTTGAATTTTTCGTACTCCGTCTGCAACAAACTGCGAAGAAGTTCGTCCTTTGATGGAAAAATTTGATAAAGGGTGCGTTTTGAAATACCTAACGCTTCTGCTAAATCGGACATAGAAACAGAACGTATTCCTTGACTAAAAAATACTGCTCTGGCTTTTTCTAAAATTCGTTCTTGGAGTATCATAATTTTTTAATTGGAAACTCAAAAAAAAAAAACGGTTTTCTTGGTTTCGCGGTGCAAAGGTATAATAATTTTTTTTAATTTGCAAGTGCATTATGATTTTTCAATTTTCTTACCTTTGAATAATTTAAAAGGCTCTCCTTACGGGAGGGTTTATTTTTTTATTATAACATTATGAGCGATATAAAGTATTACAGTAAAGAAGGATTACAGAAATTAAGGGATGAACTCGACTATCTTACAAACGTCGAGCGTCCGAGTATATCTAAACAGATTGCAGAGGCACGCGATAAGGGTGATCTTTCGGAAAATGCCGAATATGATGCTGCCAAAGATGCACAAGGGCTTTGTGAATTAAAAATTGCAAAGCTCAAAAATGAAATAGCAAATGCGCGAATTTTAGATGAGTCGAAAATAGACACATCTAAGGTTCTTCTTATGTCTATCGTCAAGATAAGGAACACAAAGAACAACGCGGTCATGACATATACGCTTGTTCCCGAAAATGACGCAGACTTAAAAAAGGGAAAGATTTCCATCGGCTCGCCTATCGCGAAAGGACTTCTCGGCAAAAAAGTCGGCGAAAAAGCGGAAATAGAAGCCCCTGCCGGCAAAATTTTATTTGAAGTAGTTGAGATTTCAAGGTAAAAACTGCGCCGCAATCTTATCGGCAATGGCAGTAAATTCTTGAGGTGTCAATTTCAACTTTTCTTTTGAAAAGTTCATGTCGTCCGCGTGGTGCAACGGAATGAGGTGGATGTGCGTGTGCGGAACGTCAAGCCCCATAACGGTTATGCCGATTTTGGGAGCTGGAAAAGTTTTCTTCATTGCAGCTGCAACTTTTTTCGCAAAAACGATGAGTCCTCTCAAATCTTCGTCTTCCAAGTCAAAAATATAATCGACTTCTTTTTTCGGAACGACGAGCGTGTGCCCCTCTGCGAGCGGGTTTATATCGAGAAAGGCGTAATAATTTTCATCCTCAGCGACTCTATACGAAGGAATTTCGCCTGCGATAATTTTTGAAAAGATTGTCATAATATTCGGTCTTTATTTGTTATTATAAATTTCTCCCAAGAGGTGTTTTTTGAGGTATTTTTAGAGGTCTTTTTTCTGTCTGACGATTTTGCAGTAACTTTTGAACTGTCGTAAGTTGCAGTAACTTTCGAGCTGTCGGATGCAGCAATATTGCGAAACTGCAAGCAGTGACATACTGCTGCACCAAGCGCGTCACTTGCATCCATATACTTTGGATGCATATTGAAGTTCATATTAAGTATTCTGCAAAGCATTGCCCAGACCTGTTCTTTTGAAGCTCTGCCCACACCGGTAATCGACTGTTTTATTTTTAATGGAGCATATTCAAATACAGGCACGTCTTTGCTCAACGCGGCGGCTATCGCAACGCCCTGTGCACGACCAAGTTTTATTAGCGACTGTGGATTTTTTCCGTAGAATGGAGTTTCTATGGAAAACTCGTCAGGGTGATATTCTTCTATAAGGGAGATAATTTTTCTGTGGATAGTGGCAAGTTTTTCAGTCGGGTTGCTCACTTTTCTCATATTGAGCACACCCATATTGACGTATGAAATCGCAGAGCCTGTGCGACTGACAACTGCGTGTCCCATCAACAATGTACCAGGGTCTATTCCAAGAATAATCATTATAAAATAAGCATGACATCGCCAAAAGTAAGAAATCTGTATTTCTTTGCAATTGCTTCTTCGTACGCTTTCATAACAAGGTCGCGCCCCCCGAATGTGCAAACCATAATAAACGGCTGATGGGAGGGTGAATGAAAATTACTTAACATACAATTAGGAACTCGCA
Source organism: Bacteroidales bacterium (assembly GCA_031274555.1). Taxonomy (GTDB): domain Bacteria; phylum Bacteroidota; class Bacteroidia; order Bacteroidales; family P3; genus JAIRNR01. Next base: position 15,717 of record JAISPZ010000151.1, read on the forward strand.
CATTGTAAGGGGGAAAAATAAATTTGTTCGTCCAACCGTCATAAGAATTTATAAAGCCGTCCACCGACATTGAGCTTTCCATTGCTTTAACAACAGAAGTGCCGACAGCACAAACTTTTTTTCCACTCCGCTTCACCATGTTGATGTGTTCTGCGGACTCGGGGGAAATGAGAATTTTCTCGGAATCAACTTTATGCTTGCTCAAATCTTCAACGTCAATGCTGCGCTCCGAATCCAGGCTGCAATGGAGTGTGATAAATTCCTGTTCAACGCCTTTAATGTCTAACTTTTTAAGCATCTCTCTGCTAAAATGAAGACCTGTTTCTGGAGCACGCATAGCACCTTCTTCTGTCGCGAAAACAGTCTGGTAACGAAGTCTGTCTTTTTCTTCTTCGCCTGGCTTTCTTGTTTCGAGAATATGCCCTGGCAGGGGTGTCCGTCCTATTTTGTACAAAGTCTGCTTGAAACTTTCGTAAGGACCGTCAAAGAGAAAACGAATAATTCTGCCACGAGAAGTCGTATTGTCTATAACATCGGCGACAAGGTCTTCGTTTTCCCCGAAGAAAAGTTTGTTGCCAATTCTGATTTTACGCGCAGGCTCAACAAGCACATCCCACAAAAGGGTATTGTGGTCAAGCTCTCGAAGCATAAAAACGGAAATATGAGCGGGACCTCCGTCCGCTTTTGTCTTGTCGGCTTTCTCACCGCTCAAAAGGGCTGGAAAAACGCGAGTATTATTAAAGACCATAAGGTCTCCCTCATCAAAGTAATTGAGGATATGTTTAAATTTCTTGTGCTCTATCTTTCCTGTATCTCTATGCACAACCATGAGTTTTGCTTCATCAGGAGTGGGCGTGCCTTCTTTCGTTTCTAACGGATATGCGGGCACTAATTCTTTTGGGAGAGCGTATTTAAAACGTGATAGTTTCATTTGTTTGTAATTTGTTTTTTAATAGGTAGTATGGAACTCGCACTGATTGCTATGCTTGTTTCATTTGTTTGTAATTTGTTTTTTTAATAAGTCGTATGGAACTCGCATACCAAATATTAGACCTTGATATGTTATGCTTGTTTCATAATTGTAGATGATTAGTTTTGGATTTTTTAAGGCTACATTAAACTTCATAAGTTTTAGGTTTCTTTACTGTTATGGACAACCCTTTTATAGAGTGCCCAAAATGGGACACAAATATAAGTATTTTTTTTCACTATTAACCGAATAAAAAAAACAGGGCAAACGCATTATAAAATTATCTAACAGATATACAGCTATTTGCAAAATTGCGTTTTGTCAATTTTTGCAAAAACAGAAAAAGTTTTTATCTGATTATCAAGATATTATCCGCATAAAATATTTATAATGCGTTTGCC
>JAISPZ010000153.1 GCA_031274555.1 Bacteroidales bacterium
CTTGTGGACGAGTATGACAAGCCGCTACTCAACACAATGACAAAACCCGAACTGAACGAAAAAATTAAAGCTGTTTTAAAAGGCTTCTACGGAGTACTGAAATCCACGGACCAATACCTACGCTTCACATTGTTTACAGGAGTGACCAAGTTCTCAAAGGTGAGTGTCTTTAGCGACTTGAATAACCTCACCAACATTAGTTTGATAAACAGATTTTCCTCTATTTGTGGCATTACGGAGCGGGAGCTGCTGACACAGTTTGAGCCTGAAATAAAAGCATTGGGTGAAGCACAAAACCTTACATACGACCAAACTATTGCCGAACTAAAAAAAATGTATGACGGCTATCACTTTTCAGAAAAAAGTGAAGATATTTATAATCCATGGAGTTTATTAAATTCTTTCTACAGCGGTCGGTTTGTTTATGAATGGTTCGCGTCAGGAACACCAACCATGCTCGTAAATATGCTCAAAAACACGGATTTAGACTTGCCAAATCTGGAAAAGGATGTTATAATAACGCAAAAACAACTTGATGATTATGACATAAGCTCACCAGCACCTATCCCGCTTTTGTATCAAACAGGATATTTGACCATTAAAGAATATTTTCCAGGATTTACGGAGTATCGTTTGGGATTTCCTAACGAAGAAGTTAAATACGGCTTTAATCAATTACGAATTACGAATGACGAATTACGATGAAAACCGACAATATTGTACAGAAAAAATCTTTCGATTTTGCTATTAGAATTGTGGGCTTATACAAATATTTAACGGAAGAGAAAAAGGAATTTTTAATATCAAAACAATTGTTTAGGGCAGGAACATCCATTGGGGCAAATATAGAGGAGTCCATCGGAGGACAGTCGGACAAAGATTTTCTCACAAAATTGAGTATTTCTTACAAAGAAGCAAGAGAAGTTATATATTGGATAAAATTATTATCATCTTGTAGCTATTTGACAATAAAACAGACGGAGAGCATCTTGGCGGATGCAGAAGAACTTTGTAAAATTATAGGAAAGATACAAGTAACCACGAAAAAACGCATATTAAACGGTCAAGTATTACGCAAATAGGTTTTTTGTAATTCGTAATTCGTAATTCGTAATTGAACAAGACTCGCACTATTGGCGAGTGGAAGATAGCATAAATCAATTACGAATTAAAACCCGCACAAACAAATTACAGAATCAATAAGTGCAAAATAAATTTTGCATTTCGCTAAACTTAATCGTACCTTTGCAGCCATGTCAAAAGACCGATTTTATTTGATAGCGGGTCCTTGCAGTGCCGAAAGTTTTGAACAACTTGACGTTGTCGCAGAAGAAGTTAAACGTGCAAAACATTTCTACGCCTTTCGCGCGGGAGTGTGGAAACCGAGAACAGCCCCAAATTGTTTTGAAGGATATGGTGAAATCGCCTTGCAGTGGCTCTCCAAAGTAAAAGACAGGCATCATATCAAAATAATGGTAGAGGTCGCTTCTGCGGAGCACGTAGAACTCTGTATGAAATATGGAGTGGACGTTCTTTGGATTGGAGCACGCACAACAGGAAGCCCTTTTGCAGTGCAGGAAATTGCTACTGCCCTAACCTCGTATCCCGACATTCCTGTATGGGTAAAAAACCCTGTATCCCCCGACCTTGCCCTCTGGATAGGCGCAATTGAAAGATTACGTCAAGCAGGCAGCAAACAAGTTGGAGCTATTCATCGTGGCTTTCGTCAATATAACTTTAAACCATATCGCAACGCTCCTGTCTGGGAACTTATGCTCGAATTAAAGCAAGAAATGTCCGATATGCCCATCATTTGCGACCCGAGCCATATTGCAGGAAACCGTTCTTATCTCAAAGAAATATGTCAGACAGCTATCAACATGGAAACGGACGGACTTATGATAGAGGTACATCCCTGTCCCGACGAGGCACTTAGCGATAGCGAGCAACAATTTACACCCGAAAAGTTTTTTGAAATATACTCGTCACTGCTTTTCCGTCACGACTGCGCATCTTCGGATAAGATTGAACAATACCGTACTGTTTTAGACGGGATAGACAAAGAGCTTCTCTCGCTTATTTCGCACAGGATGAAACTTGTTGCCGAAATGGGTGAACTTAAAAAAAGAGAGAATATAAGCGTTTTACAGTTTGAACGCTGGAAAAAAATGATGGACAGCTGCTATAAACAATGTGAAAAACTCGGTTTGAGGAAAGAGTTTGTCGATAAAATTCTTTCGGTTATCCATACCGAGTCAATGCGTTTACAAAATGAAATTTTTGAAAGCGAGGAGTAGAAGTATATGAAGATTGTAATTTCTAATGACGATAGCATTATCGCTACAGGGCTTAAAGAACTTGCGAAAATTGCAAGCAAATACGCGGATGTAATTCTTGTTGCCCCTGACCGCCCGCGTTCGGCGCAATCACATGCCGTTACGCTAACAGAGCCTTTGCGACTCTTTAAGGTGAATGGGGACATCTTTAAAGACATTGGTGTTGCTACCTATCAATGCAGCGGCACACCCGCCGACTGTGTCAAAATCGCCATTCAGGAGCTGCTGCATGGCGAAAAGCCTGACTTCGTTTTGTCAGGCATAAATCACGGCTCTAACGCCGCAACAAACGTGATTTATTCAGGCACGATGGCTGCCGCAGTAGAGGGCGCACTTGCAGGTGTTCCATCGATTGGATTTTCAGTGACAGACCATTCGTATCAGGTCGATTTCAGCAAAGGAAACGGATTGGAATTTGTCGAAAAAATCCTTGTGACCGCAATCGAAAACAAGGAAAAAATTATTGCAGAAAATAATAACAGACCATTCTGCTGGAATGTAAACTTTCCGAACGTCCCCGATATAAAAGGCATTAAAGCAGTCGGTCAGTCCAACAACGAAGTCTGGAGGGATTTTATCGTAAAGCGGGAAGATTTTTTTGGCGTCCCCTACTATTGGATTGCCGGCGACCTTTTAGACAAAGACAGCACCGAAAATACCGACCTTAACGCGCTCGCACAGAACTACGCAACAATCGTTCCCGTGCTTATAAACTGGACAGCGTACGAGCAGTTGCCTCTGCTAACGAAAATTTTCGAGTAATCACTTTTGGGCGTGCCCCTGCGCTGGCAGGGCAAGTCCGCTCCGACCCTAACCCAGCGACAGCACCCACTTTGTTTCATATCACTTGCCTGAACCTGCCTGCGCAGGGTCGGGCTATCCGCTGCCCCACCCTGCATTTCATTCTACTTAAAAGTTAAGCACAAGACCGACTCCATTTGAGGTTAAGCCTACATCCATTGACGGACTATAATTATAAGATTGATACTTTTCCATAAAAACCCTTGTTGCGTGTTTCCTCTTATTACTTGAAATAATTCCGAATGTGATAGACGTTACCATGAAAAGAGCACCAGCCGAAACAACAAGAGATGACAGAACTACACCTTCTGGATTTGCAGCTCTGCCATGATATTTACTCTGACTTGAGGCTTTCAAGCCCGCAAAGCCGCCTGCCATAATTCCTGCTCCTGTTACTGCCACTGCACCAGACATCCAACCATAAATCTGTCCCACTTTAAACTCCCTGTACAATTTTCTATCATGCTTGTGCAGAAAATCCATTTTTTCCCTGTTGCCCATTCTAACGGAAAACATTCCGGTTATAAATTCGGCACTTGCTTCGGGTTTAGTCTTTTCCGCAACACTATTTTGCAGTGCCTCGACAGTTCCATCTTTATAGATAATATCAACAATATCTGATTTTAATATCACATAAGTCGGTCCCTCTAAATTATCGAACCTCTTATATCTGATTTCATTTGGTCCGACTTCAATTATCTCTGCATTTATTTTTTGGGAAGCCGTCGTTATCATAATATCTTGTGCAAATATTCCAAAAGACGATAGAGAAAAAACGATAAAAATGATGTGTTTCATCCGTTTATAAATTGTTGTGAATAGGTCGTATGGAACTCGCACATAAGCATTTATTTACATGATTGTCGTGGATGTCAAACATTTATCATGCTCGTTTCATATTGGTATAAAAAGTCGAATTCTTCGTTAATAACTTGTGAGACCGCATCTAACTGTTCTACTTGAATCATATCTAAATCGGTGTCTATCATTTCCTCTACCGTTCCATTTTTAACAATTCCTGCAAAAACATCACTGCAATTTAGCCATAATTCTTTACTGACTTTCGACGAAACCTTATCGGGATAAATTTGACCGACTTTATTTGCCAGCATCAAGTTATTTATTGTTGCCAAAATATACGGACTATGCGTTGAAATGATAATTTTATTATATTCGTTCTGATTGCTCATAGAAACCAGACTTTTAATCATTTGCATTTGTGAAACGGGAAACAAATTTTGTTCAGGTTCTTCTATTATGTTGATAAATGCTTTTTTATTAAATTTCTTTGAGAGTGCAGATATTTTAGAAATAGTAATTTGCTTTTGTTTTTCTGTTAAATTTTTATCACTCAAAATCTTACTTACTTCTTTTTCAAAATCTCGAATATCGCCACTTGTCATCACTTCGTTAGTGCCATTGTTTTGAACTAACTTAGACAGATAATCAGATACTAAATATAATGGTACAGACGATTGTAATCCACTTGCAGCTTCTGTTATTTTTATTTTGTAATTTTTGGTTTTCACATACAACATTTCGTGCCGTTTGTTGTATTCTATTTCAAAATCATTAATAGGTAGTGATAATGTGCCGTTTAGATTATTGGCAGCATTAAAATGCTCCCGTTCAAAGTCTTGTAATGCACCTTCCGACTTTAGCTCTTTGGTTGTTCTTAAATATGTCAAGAAGTTTCGCTCGGCAGGCACATACATAATCTGAGGTAGCAGATAATTGTTCTCGAATTGATTTTCAATCGAAATCTTATTTTTGGCATATTTTATTGTGTATGCATTTCCGTAATATTCTATTACAGTATCGTTTTTGAGAAAATTTTCTATTCTGTGATAAGGCAACAGTGCGGTTTTAAGCCTGTTTTCTTTTTCAAACCATTTCTTTTCAGTGCCTCGAAACAATGCCTTTTCAATCCATAAAAAAGTGGAAATAACCTTTATAATTGTACTTTTTCCTGTGGCATTCTCACCTATCAAAATTACTGCTTTTTTTATATCTATTTCAGCATTTGAGATTGGACCAAAATTTTTTATTACAATTCGTTGCATATCCATATTGTGTTAAAAATTTATTCTACAATAAAATGATTGATTAATTAAACAATACTCGCTCATTCACCTATTAACAACAATTTATACACGTATGATTTTAACAGAGTAATTTACCCTCCGAAATTTCTTAGCTCGAAGTTTTCGCCGAGATATTTCTGGCGAACTTCGGCATCCGCAGCAAGCTCTAACGAATTGCCTGACTTCAAAATTTTTCCCTCAAAGAGAAGATACGAACGGTCTGTTATAGAGAGCGTTTCGTGGGCGTTGTGGTCGGTGATGAGGACACCGATGTTTTTCTCTTTCAGCTTTTTTATTATCAGCTTAATGTCTTCCACCGCGATTGGATCGACCCCCGCAAAGGGTTCGTCTAACAAGATAAATTTGGGGTCAGAGGCAAGCGCACGTGCGATTTCAGTGCGTCTGCGCTCCCCGCCCGAAAGCGAAACGCCTTTTGTCTTGCGGACGGCTTGCAGCCCCAAATCATTCAAGAGAAACTCAAGCCGTTCCTTGCGCTTGACAGTGTCTTTCTCTACAAATTCCAAAATCGTCATGATATTGTCTTCCACGCTGATACTGCGAAAGACAGACGCTTCTTGAGGCAGATAGCCTACGCCCATCTGCGCACGCTTGTACATCGGCTTGCGAGTAATCTCTTGCTCGTCAAGAAAGACTTTACCATTGTTGGGCTTTATAAGACCGACCATTATGTAGAAAGAGGTCGTCTTTCCAGCTCCGTTAGGACCCAGAAGTCCAACGATTTCGCCCTGTTCCAATTCGATTGACACATTGTCAACGACCGTTCTTTGACGGTATTTTTTTACGATGTTTTCTGTTTTTAGTAACATATTTTCAAAAAAAAACCTTATCTTTATTAGTTTCGCTCGCGAAAGTTCCCACATTTCAGAAAAATATAGTCCCCTTCCCCACGAATTCAAACTGCGAACAAAGATACGTTAATTTTTTATAAGGACAGGCAAGAGCATGACATATAAACTAGATTTTCTCAAATTGAAGCTGAAAGAAATCTTCGGATTTAACAGTTTCAAAGGAATTCAGGAAGATGTTATTTTATCCGTATTTAATGGTGAAGATGTTTTTGCCATTATGCCAACTGGAGGCGGGAAATCTCTCTGCTATCAGCTTCCAGCACTAATTCTACCCGGAACAGCTATTGTTGTGTCCCCTCTTATTGCATTGATGAAAAATCAGGTGGACGTTGTGCGCAATTTCAAAAACAGCGATGGCGTTGCCCACTATATGAATTCGTCCCTTTCAAAAAAAGAATTAAAACAGGTGAAAGAAGATATTGCAAACGGCAAAACGAAACTCCTGTATGTTGCTCCCGAAACGCTTACAAAAGAAGATAATATTTCGCTTTTTAAACAGATGAATGTTTCGCTTATGGCTGTTGATGAAGCTCATTGTATCTCGGAGTGGGGGCACGACTTTAGACCTGAATATCGTAATATAAGACAGACTGCCGACTCTATCGAACAGTCTTTTCCAATAATGGCAATGACTGCCACAGCCACCCCAAAAGTGCAAAAAGATATTCAAAAAAATCTTGGAATGTTAAACTCAAAAGTTTTTATTTCTTCATTCAACAGAGAAAATCTTTATTACGAAGTACGCCATAAAACCGATTCTGTCGATAATGATATTGTAAAAATTATTAGAAATAACTCTGGAAAGTCGGGTATCGTATATTGTTTGAGCAGGAAAACAGTAGATACTTTTTCTGAAATTCTCTGCATGAACGGCATTAAGGCAGTGCCTTATCATGCGGGTCTTAACGCAAAAACAAGAGCACTCAATCAAGATAAATTTCTTATGGAAGAAGTTGATGTTATTGTCGCGACTATTGCTTTTGGAATGGGTATAGATAAACCTGATGTGCGTTTTGTTATACATAGGGATATTCCTAAAAATTTAGAAGGATATTATCAGGAAACAGGACGTGCGGGCAGGGATGGCGGGGAAGGTAAATGTTATGCTTTTTTCTGTGATGATGATATGCGTAAGTTTGAAAGATTTTTGAGAAATAAAACTGTTTTTGAAAAGGACACCGCACATCAACTTATGGACGAACTTGTCGCGTATGCCGAAACATCTATTTGTCGCAGAAAGTTTTTGCTCTATTATTTTGGGGAGTTTTACAAAAAAAATGACTGCAAATCGTGCGACAATTGCCTGCATCCAAAAGAAAAAATCAATGCAACAACTGATGCTTTGTATATCCTTGATATAGTCAAGAAAATTAAAGAGCAATTTAAGATAAAGCATGTCGTTGATATGGCTGTTGGCAAGGTTTCCCCAACGATAAAAGACTTCAAGCATAATGAACTTGACTGTTTCGGGAATGGAATCGACAAGGATAATCGCTATTGGAAGTCGGTTATAAGACAGTGTTTAGTAGAAAATTTGCTTTACAGGAATATAGAAAACGAGGGCGTACTAAAATTGACAGAGAAAGGTCTTGCATTTATCGAACAACCGTTTTTGTTTGAAGTTGCGAGGGACCACACGTACAATCCCGAAGATGAAGATTATTTTGTTGAAGCAAAAGCTGGGAACGGTGGGGACAAGCAGCTGTTTTTGCTTTTGAAAGATCTTGTGAAAGATTTTGCAAGGAAAGAAAATGTCCCTCCTTATGTGATTTTTCAAGAAAATTCTCTCGAAGAGATGTCTATCCACTATCCTGTAAATATGGATGACTTACTCCATATAGCGGGCGTTGGCGTTGGCAAAGCTCAAAAGTACGGACAGCAAATTATTGATTTAATTAAACGATATATGGATGAAAACGATATTGTTCATCCAAGTGAATTTGTCGCGAAGCCCTCGTCGGGCAAGTCTGCGGTTAAAATTTATATCATTCAGAATATAGACAAGAAAATTCCTCTCGAAGAAATTGCCAGAGCAAAGAATATGGATTTTGACGAGCTTTTAGATGATATTGAAAAGATCGTTTTGGCAGGCACACGACTTAATATAGATTATCATATTCAGGAAACATTAGACCCTTACCATATCGAAGATATTACTGAATATTTTTCCACTTCCGACAATAATTCTGTCGATCTTGCACATATTGAACTTGGCGAGGATGAATTTACCAAAAGGGAAATCAGACTTGTGAGGATACAGTTCCTGTCGAAGTACAATTAATTTCTTGTGCTGTAAATTTCTTGTGCCGTAAAAAAGGTTTATTCTACAATAAATTTTATCACAGACTTGTTTTTTGTCGTTTCGAGATATAAGAGATGTAAGCCTGTTTGGGCTATGGGGATTGTGGTCTTGCCATTATGGAAAAAACCATTTTTAATCCTGCGACCTGCAATGTCAAAGATTATATACTTTCCGTTTTCACTTGATAAAAGATGAATGGTTTTGTTTCTTACAGGATTTGGAGCGATAATTCCGATTGTGGCAGAACTGTTTTGTGTGATTTTCTCATTACTCATTGGTGGAAGATTTTCCAAATCAAAAATTTGTAACCCGCCACGTATATTGCCGGCTATCAATTTGCCGTTGCTGTAGCTGACTGCGGGGACAACAAACTTTCCTGTATTCAAATTGTAAATAGACATTTGACTGAATGTTGCGCCTGTTTTTCTGTATTTGTAAATCATTCCCTGTTCCGAGCCACAAAGTAAAATAATCTCATCGTTTTTGTCGCGATAAAAAGCAGGTGTGCCATAACCAAAATTTGAATAATTAAAATCCCGAATATTTACTCCTTTCAGTGTATCAGCAGTCGCGCTGAAAATGCCGTTTGCGTTGTAATAGCAATAAATAAAACCGCTGCGTTTCTCACCAACAATAAGGTCTTTAAATCCGTCTTCATTCAAATCGAAAAGAGTTGGAGTGGCAAATTCATTAACCCTGATATTTGAGAAAAAAGTGTCTATTATAATGCTGTCGCGCACTAATGTCAATGTTCCGTCTTCAGTACCTATAATCAATTCTGCAATGCCGTCATTGTCTATATCGCCCATCGCTGGCGAGAGCGCGCGTTTGCGTAGCCGTTCTTTCAAGCCCCAGAAATTTGTTTCAACACTTTCGTCTTTGATAAGGGCAATGCCGTTATCGTAGCTTCCAACAAGTAAATCGCCGTCTGCATTAAATACGCATGGGTGAGATGCTGTGCCGAAATCAAGCATTGTGTTTTGCAAAAAATCCGTCTGCAATACTCGTCGTGAATGTGGGTTTACTCGCAATACTGTATTACTGCCGGGAGTGTTAAACGGATGGGAGTTGAAAGATGATATGACCCAAAAAGCAGTATCGTTCAACGTTATATTTGATACAACAGGAAATTCAAATGGAGTACTTACGGTATCGTAACTTGTGATACGAGCATTGTCTTTTGTGCCGCCATTATGCAGAAAGTAAAGTCCTGTGTAGCCTATATCGCCGAGCAGCAGGTCTAACAGCCCTTGTTCATTGCGAACGTCCGCCAGCGTTGAGCCTGTATGTTTTGCAGCAGGAGCAGACATATTTGAGGTGTGGGAAGATGTTACGGCGGAAGCAGATGTCGTGGTGGGAGCAGATGTCGTGGTGGGAGCGGATGTCGTGGTGGGAGCACAGTCGTCAAGCCTGATTGCGTTGTCTTCCTCTCCCTCCGAGAAACAGCCCCAACTCCTGTCGGCAACTTCAAAATTCGTGCTGTCTATATTTCGATAATATAGCAGATAATCACCAGTGGAAGCCACCCAGAAATTCAGCACGTCCATACGATTATCCATATCAATATCTGCGAAAAGAGGAAAATCAACACTCGTGCAGTACAGTGGCGTAAGCGAACCGTACATAGACGCTTGAAGCGTTATCGGCTTACTAAACTTTACGGTATCATCGGACAAATTAAAATATATATGAATACCTGCGATACCGTTAAAAGTAAGGATGTCTTTTCGACCGTCATTGTTGAAATCGACTGCCTGTACAAATGAGCGCAACGCGGGCAAAAGTGTGGCATAATGCGCGTCATAGAGATAATTGCCGTCCTGTTGCTGTAAAAAAACACTTGTCGCGTTGGCAGTGCGGTCAAACGTCACCAAATCGTCAAATCCATCCAAATTCAAATCAATAGAAGCGAAATGAACGGCGTTAAGACCGCCTGCAAAAGCGTTAGGGAAGTTCTGCATAGAAACTGTGGACGACTTTGTGACAAAAGACGTGGCGGACGGTTCTACTGCATAAGACGATACGGCAACAGCGTAAAGGCAAGATACAAAAAGGAAAAATCGGCGATGTGCCATAGCAAACAGAGCCTCGCAAGAGATTTGAACTCTCGACCTGCTCATTACGAGTGAGCTGCTCTACCGCTGAGCTAACGAGGCATTTTTGTCGAAACGACTATATTTGAATCGGCAAATATAAACAAAAAAATCAAAAAACAATAAACCATCAGATAAAAGCATATTTAAAAGATTTGACTAAAAGAATTTGTTCTTTTACATATTCGATATAAGATTCTTCATTTCCCGTTTCAATCATAAGATTGTCTATTGAGATGGGTGTGTTTTTCGCGGTGTTTCGCCAAGCATAGTCATGAGATTTTTCACGAACCTCATCCCAGGACATATCTCCATATTCTTTTAATGCCTGGTCTATATAGTGCATATCTGTTTTCGACAAGTGATCCAGGTTTGGCTCTTTGAGTGGCTTTATCAAATCCCATGATACAACTTTAAATAACAGCGAAAACTCACCATTATCTTTAAAGAAGCCATCCCCCCGAACAGACTTAAAAATGTCATATAAATTTGAGGGAACAGGTCCATCATCCATAGCGATATAAGTATCTCCTGTGATAGAGCGTCCATAATCTGAAAGATGATTTCTGTCCGCAAAATACAATATTTTGAATATTTTATGGAAGTCGCTTCTTTTGAGATTACTTGCTATATAAAGAACAGCATTTAATGCTTTCTTTACCTCAAAATTCTCACACGTATGTGTTTCCATATTATAAATTGGTATTCGATAAGATTTGACAAATATACATTAAAATTTTCAACTTACAAACATGTTTGCATAAAATACAACTCTTATTATTTTTCCGATTCTAACTTCTGCGAAGATATTTGAAAACATAATTCCCTTTTCAGTGAATAGAAAAACCAGCTAAAAAGTTTTTTACTGTCGCATTTCTGTATCGTTTTTTTGACAAGTCTTTATAAAACACTTATTGTGTTTTATTTATAAAATTTTTGTCGAGATGACTGGATTCGAACCAGCGGCCTCAACGTCCCGAACGTTGCGCGCTACCAGCTGCGCTACATCTCGAATAAATCGGAAAACAAGGGGCGCAAATATACGGATTATTGCCCAAAAAAGCAAAATATCAATCGACAAAAGCGGCACTTTTACTCAAAAAAACAGAAACCGTACTGCCTTTCCCAAGCTCACTCTCGACTTTTATAAATCCACCCATACTCTCGGCAAGACGCTTGCTTATCGGTAAACCCATACCAGAACCTGACGTTTTTGTAGTAAAATGCCATTCAAAAATATTTTCAATATCTTCGTCAGATATTCCAATGCCATTATCAGCAATTGCGATACAACAATAATCTATGCCGTCAATTTTTTCGTCCTTAATTGATATGATTATTTCGCCGTCTTGCTTCTCATCAATTGCCTGAACAGCATTTTTTATGATATTTGTTAAAATCTGTCCGAGAAATTCTTTATCAAAATACGCAATCGTACTCCCGTCCGCACGATAAGTGATCTTACCCTTTCCCGAAAAAAGTGCCACAACTTTTTCCACTTCCACATAAACATCATCCTTTTTCATCTGCGGTTTTTGCCAAAAAATCTGCGGCTTCTGCCATGATGAAAACTGCGAAAATCTGTTGGCTATATTCGTCAGAAGTTCTATCTGGTCTATCGAAACAGCCGCAAAGTTTTTAAGACGCTCCTCAAAATCCGATTTCTTATCCTCATAAGCACGAAGTAACTGCTGAATTTTTAATTTTATCGGAGTGAGCGGATTTTTTATCTCATGCGCCACCTGATGTGCCATCTCGGAAAAAGCACTCTCGCGAAGCATCTTGTCCCTCTTTTCCAACTCTCCGATAAGCGTGTTATACTGCGTTACAAGCTCACCTATCTCATCTTCAAACTTTCCTCTGTCCAATTGAAATTTTGAGACAACGTTTGAAAGGCGCGTTTGCTCAAGATGTTTGCTAATCTTGCGGAGTGGTTCTGTCAGATACTTTGTTAAAATATATGTTACCAAATACGTGAGCACTCCCAGAAATAAAATTAACGTAAGATACATACTGATAAAATCACCCATCTCAATATTCCATGCTTTCTCGTCTGTTTGTAAAGACATTTGCAGGTAACCGAAAATCTCGTTGTATATATTACGAAACGGTGCATAAGCAGAAATGCTTTGCTTGTCGGCTGCAAACACAAGGTGACGTTGATTGGCATAGAGTGCCTGATATGCTTCCGCTGTCAAAAACTCCATTGCAGGAACAGGCAAAGACGACAATATTAATGAACCGTCAGGTCCGTAAAGCTGAATTGTAGATGAAGTGAGCAGAGAATAGGCATTTATATCTTCGCTCCATTTATTTTTTATCGTATCGGCACTATTAGTATCTGCCAGCATTTGCAAAGAAACATTCATGTATTTTGTTTCCATATTCATAAGGACAGTCATCATCCTTTCTTTGAGGTCTGCCTCTACTTCTTTTGATTTCCATTCTTGCAGAAAGAAAAATGCGATAGATCCAAAAACAAAAAAAACAGTTGCGACAACAATCGAAATCGTATTACGCAGACGCTTTGCGTAGCTTGACTTGCGATATGTTTTTTTTATTGAAAAGAGATTGCAGCAGAAGAAAAGAAAGAGGAAAAGAATAAAATAAAATGAAAAATTATAGATGATAAAATACCATTGCGGAGCGGGAACTGTTACAACTAACGCTTGTTGCAAAGTAGAACCTGCCCTTACAATGTAGTGAAAATATCCTTTATTTGTGCGGAACAGTGTCGTATCTGACAGTGTATATTTGCCGTTATATGAATATAGAAAATCACCACGATGAAACCATATATCGTCACCACCAAAAAACGCATAAGAATATTCTGGAGGAAGATATATATTTCTCTCCTTTCCCATCTCCAAATAAATATTTACGGTGTCCTGATTCAGATGCAAAAGATAGGAATAATGAAGCATATCGCCACGCATAACATAAAGACCGTCTATACCTGTTTCAATTCCCTTGTCTTTTATTTTTTGCGCAAAATATTCATTGCAATCTTCTGTTTGCGTACGTCCCTTAAAAGAAAGGTGCTCCCCTTTCTTACAACTTGTAAAATAGTATTGATAAGTGTTATCCAAATATGACAATAATGTTTTTTCATCACTGTAAGATATGTTGTCTTTAAGTGATTTTACAGAATTTTCGAGGGTGGTGTCGCGTTGATTTAAAATTTCATCGGCAAGACTTCTCATGCTTTCTTTTTCGTGTGAAGCCTCATAAAAATACACGCCAAAAGAAATTAAAATGCTATATAAAAAAACAAAACAAATGGCAAAGAGTGAACGGTGACGGCGTTTTTTTAGAAACCGTCTTGAAATTAAATACAAGATATATCCGACAGCGAATAGTGCTATGAGAATAGCCCAACTGTAAACAGTAAATTCAAATATGTGACGAGTGTCGAGATACATTGAGCAAAATTAGCAAGAAATTTGTAATTTTACCTTTTAACAGCAACTTAAATTATGTTTTATAAAAGAATTCTCTTAAAACTTAGTGGCGAATCGCTCGCCTCAAACAGCAGGAATGGTATCTCTGCCGACAGATTGCTCGAATATTCGACTCAAATTAAAACTATAGCCGAAGCGGGATGTCAGATTGGAATTGTAATTGGGGGTGGCAATATTTTTCGCGGTGTACAGGGAACGTCCGCAGGTATCGACCGTATTCAAGGGGATTATATGGGTATGATGGCGACCATCATAAACAGTATGGCACTTCAAAACGCGCTGCAAAAACAGGGTGTGGAGTGTGAAATTCTTTCGGCACTTGAAGTTGAGCCTGTTTGCAAGCGTATGAGTAGCCGCCGTGCTATTGAACTTCTTGAGAAAAATTGCGTAGTGATTATGGCTGGTGGCACAGGAAATCCGTTTTTCACAACTGATTCGGGGGCAGCATTGCGGGCGGCGGAAATCCACGCGGAAGCGTTACTTAAAGGTACACGTGTGGACGGCATTTATTCTGCCGACCCCGAAAAGGACAAGTCTGCCGTTAAATTTGACACTCTCACTTTTGACGACTGTCTGCAAAAAAATCTCAAAGTTATGGATATGACTGCTTTTACGCTTTGCAGGGAAAACAATATTGCGCTACACGTTTTTAATATGGATGTGACAGGGAATTTGGAGCGTGTTGTGAATGGTGACAAAATCGGGACAACAGTAAAATCGGGACAATAGTAAAATCGGGACAATAGTAAAATAAAAAAATATATACTCTATGAAAACAGAAGCAGATGCCAAAGATTGTTTATCAAGACAAAAAGCAAGTCTTGATGGTGCAATAGCACATTTAGACAGAGAGCTTGCAAAAATACGTGCGGGAAAAGCAAGCCCTTCAATGCTCGCAGGAGTTAAGGTCGATTACTACGGCAACCCTACTCCACTTGAGCAAATTTCCGCAATAAACACTCCAGATGCGAAGCAAATCATCGTTCAGCCCTGGGAAAAAAATATGCTTTCTGCTATTGAGAAAGCTCTGTTAGCAGCCAATCTCGGCTTTACTCCTCAAAACACGGGTGAGATTATCCGCATATCTTTGCCGCCTCTCACCGAAGAACGGCGCAAGGATCTTGTAAAAATGTGCAAGACCGAAACGGAAAACAGCAAGGTCGTCATACGCAACACTCGCCGTGACGCAAATGAAGAAATCAAAAAAATGACAAAGGACGGCTTGTCGGAAGATTTGGGCAAAAAAGCAGAAAAAGACATTCAAGACCAAACCGACAACTACATAAAGAAAGCCGACTCTATCCTTGCCGTCAAAGAAAAGGAAATAATGACGGTGTAGCCAAAGCCACCGCGACTGCGTGAGTAGGGCGAGGCACACATTCCCCATTGTTTTTTGTATTGTCGATTAATCAAAAAATAACTGTATTTGCATACTTGACTATACAAAATTTAATTTGGCATCTGTCGTTGCCACAGTTGATAGTATCTTCCATTTAAAGAATATAAGTGAGCGTGAGTGCCCTGCTCTATCAAAGTTCCATTTTCCAAAACAACAATATTATCAGCATTTTTTATTGTGCTAAGCCTGTGGGCGATTTGACTGAACGTTCACGTCCACAGTAACGAAAAATAGTGATACCGCCATTAAAGTTGCTCAAAGGCATCCCCTATAACCTCAACAGTTCTGCCTGCGGCATAACCAATCCAATAAAAGGCACACGGATAAGACCGCCCTCGTTTGTTTCCGACATTTCAGTGACAGACATTTCTGTTACTCCGACTGATGATAAATTGTTTTTTTTCGTAATGTAAAAATTTTATTAAAGTTCATAATAATTTATTGCAATGACACCCACTGCATTGTTAAACACGTGTAATAAAAAAATAGGCCAGAAAGCAAAAGAATATCTCTTTTTTATTTTGTAAATTACAAATAAGGATGCATACACATATCCCACAGCTACCATCAGGACCATGTAAAGCACACTATAAGAGAGATGTGCCCATCCAAAAAAGGCAGCAGAAACCACAATTGGAATCCAGTAGGGAATATTTTTTATTTTAAACAGCAACCATATTGGAAGCCATTGAAGAGTAAGTGTTTCTAATGCAGGTGATATTATTCCTGTTGTTATTATGCTCACAATTAATCCATTGTCGCGTACACGTTCTACACTTAAACTCCGTCCAATATCTCCAGCTCCAATAATCTCATAAACTCCTCCCACTAATAATTTCACGAGAAAATGAGCAATAAATCCACCAATAAATATCAGTATGGTCGGATAAGAAGATATTTTGTATAGTAGTTTACTGCTCATATTTGTTGTGATTAAGTAATGTATAACCTCTGTTCGAGCTAACGGATTAAAAGGTATAAGTTAATCAAACCAAGTGAACCCGCTCTAAATCTTTTCTAAAATTAAATAACGCCGTATTTACCTTTTGTACGGTACTTCCTTTTGGTCGCCTAACTCCATGTAAATAATGGCTTAATTGTTTTTGGTGGATGCCTGTAATATTTTGCAACCCCGAAAGTGAAAGTTTGCCCGAAAAAGCCGCTAAAAATGCAGCCATTTCAAACTCAAAGGTAATGTCAAGTTCCGTAAACTTTTTGCCCGCCTCATTGTAATACTCTTTCATTTCGTTGTAGCATTGCATGAAATCATTTTTTGCGTCCTCGACTGTTTCCCCATCTCCGAGTAACGCATAGCTTAATCCATAATCCTCTGCCAGAGTGATTATATAAATTCCACTTTCCCCGCGCTCAATAATAGCTTTTACTTTTTTCATTTTGTTTGATTTTTATGTTTGATTAAAGGGGGTTAAAATTTAACCCCCGATTGTTTGCTGATTTTTCTTACAAGTCCAATATCTATGTCTTTATGTCGAGGTATCGGAAAATCTTTTTTTGTTATTAGGCTGTGCCAAATTTCATGATTGCTTCCCTGCCTTACAAAATAGCAACCGAATTTAATTAAAATTCTTTTTAATTCGTTGTTTTTTTACGGATTTCACAATTATATTTGTATTATTTTGATTTGATTAACTTTGTACAGAGATAGATAAAATTCTATCAAAATACAGCTTCCGCAAAAAAAAGTTATTAACAATTTGCGTTATAAATAATCATTAAAGATTACACAGAGGTAAGAGTCTGAGAATGGTTGCTGTCAGATTTGCTAATGCGTGCAGTAGGGTGACGAACCAAAATGCTACGGAATTTCTCTTTTTGATTTTATAAACAACAAACAATAAGGCATACACATATCCCACTGCCATTATAATTATCATATAATATACGCTATAAGAGAGATGTGCCCATCCAAAAAGGGCGGAAGAAACTACAATTGGTATCCAATATGGAATTCTTTTTATTTTGCAAAGTAACCATATCGGAAGCCATTGAAAAATAAATGTTTCTACTATGGGTGCAACTATTGAAGTGAATATGATACATCCGATAATCCCGTATTTCTGTATAAAGTCAAAGTCCTCTTCTTTGTAAATATCTTTTCCTTCAAGTCCTGCTATTTCGAAGATTACTGCGAGAATAAATTTCACAAGATAGCTTGCAACAAACCCGCCTACAAAAATCAGGATAGTCGGATAAGAAGATATTTTGTGGAGTAGCTTACTGCTCATATTTGTTGTGATTAAGTAATGTATAACCTCTGGTGGTGAGATTAGACCTGCAATTCGTAATTCATGGTTGATAGTTCGTGATGGGGTAATGCGTGGGGCGCGTTAGGGATAGCAGCGGAAATCCTTTTTGCTAATTTGTTGTTTACGGATTAAAAGTTTATTTATCTTTTAATCTTTAATTTTTGCCGACTTATTGCCGAATTACTCACCAAACTCAATTTTATTTTTCATAGAATCTTCTCGCGTTCTTATCTTCAACCTTAAATATTCCATTGGTCTATCCCCTTTAATCCTATTGCAACTACCACACAATAATTGGTAATTTTCATAATAGTTATTACCACCTTTTGCCTTGGGGATAATATGGTCTATTTCCAAGTTCCATATGTCAAATTTCGTTCCGCAGGCATTGCAACAGCCATTTTGCTCTTTATATAAGCGTTCTTTAACGGATTTCGTTGGCTCGACTTCCTGTATATCTGTTCTTTGCGGAACTAACGTAGTACTTGTAAAATTCTTAAATATTCCGGCATCACCGGTTAATCTTTCAACTAAAATATCAACAGAATTTTTTTCAATATCAATACCTATCCATTTTCTATCAAGTTGTTGTGCTGCTACGCAGGTTGTGGCACAACCGCAAAATGGGTCAAGTACAATATCGCCCTCGTTTGATGATGCCTTAATTATTCTATGTAAAAGCGCAAGTGGCTTTTGTGTCGGATAGCCCGTGCGTTCCTTACCTCTAATAACGGGTATTTCCCAAACATCATCAGGATATTTTCCCTCTTTTTTATAGATAATTTCCTGTTTTCCATTTCGCAATGCCGAAATTTTATACCGTCGTCCTTGTTCATCTGTATGGTTATAGCGTTTTTCAGTTAATTCTGAATATGGAAGCAAGACACTATCGGGGCTAAAACATAGCTTATTACTTTTTGAATACCAAAATAGCGTATCGTGTTTTCTCGGAAAATTGTATTTTGGGACGGAGTTACCAGTATAATGCCAAATAATTTCATTTCTAAAATTATCTTTACCAAAAATTTCATCTAATAACACTTTCAAATAATGGCTTGCGGTAGGGTCGCAGTGTAAATACAAACTCCCTGTATCTTTTAATATGCGGTGCATTTCGACTATACGCTGTGCCATATAGGTTAAATAAGCTGCCATTGCTTTACTATGTATAGTGCCTATTAAAACAATAAACTTTGTTAGTGCAGAATATTTTTCTGCCAAAGTATCAAGATATGCCTCATCAACATCTTGCCAAGTCCACATATCTTTGAAACTTGAACCAACTGCTTTACTACCTACAGGTGCAGAATAAAAACGCTTTGAATTAAAAGGTGGGTCTAAATAGATTAAATCAACTAAATTGCTATTTAATCCGTTTAGAATAAACAAATTGTCATTTGTATAGAGCGTGTTGCTAAATTGTGTGTTTTTCATCAGGCAAATTTATGAATTTTAGTTGATATAAAACACGGTGGCACATTTGCAATTTGAGGTGCTATGGGTAAGTTACGAACACTGATGTCTTTTTTAGTTGTTAACAATTTGCAGCACCTCAAATTGCAAATGTGCCCAAAGTTACTGTTTTTTTATAATTTAATTTGGTGGAGGCAAGAGTCTGAGAATGGTTGCTGTCAGGTTCGATAATGCGTGCAGTAGAGTGACGAACCAAAATGCTACGGAATTTCTCTTTTTGATTTTATAAACAACAAACAATGAGGCAAACACATACCCCACCGCAACTGTAATTATCATATAATATACGCTATAAGAGAGATGTGCCCATCCAAAAAAGACTGCTGAAACCACAATTGGTATCCAATATGGAATTCTTTTTATTTTGCAAAGTGACCATATCGGAAGCCATTGAAAAATAAATGTTTCTACTATGGGTGCAACTATTGAAGTGAATATGATACATCCAATAAGCCCATATTCCTGTATAAAGTCTTCTTCGTAAATATCTTTTCCTTCAAGTCCTGCGATGTCAAAAATTACCGCAAAAATAAATTGCACAAGACAATTCGCAACAAACCCGCCTGCAAAAATCAGGATAGTCGGATAAGAAGATATTTTGTATAGTAGCTTACTGCTCATATTTGTTGTGATTAAGTAATGTATAACCTCTGGTGGTGAGATTAGATATACAATTCGTAATTCATGGTTGATAGTTCGTGATGGAGTAATGCGTGGGGCGCGTTAGGGATAGCAGCGGAAATCCTTTTTGCTAATTTGTTGTTTATGATGCGGTTGCGGACTTTTATCTGTGTCGGTGGATTGAGGTGCATTAGCAAAAAGATTGCAGCGGATAGCCCGACCCCGCCCCAAGCTCTGCGAGGGGGCGGGGGAACGCCATAATTGTAACGCCACAATTGTACTGTCAAGTGGCAACGTGCTAAAACCACTGCAAATGCGTGAGCAGGGCGCACATTCCTACGCCAAGATAAGTTCCGACAGAGTAACCGAGTAGTCCGACCACAATGCCGCTTATTAGCGCACGACGGCTCTTCATAAGCCCTGCAACTGTGGGAACAAATGGCGGTGAAAAAATAAGACCGACTGCCGCCACCGTAAATAAATCCGCATCCACCCTGAAAATCTTTGCCAGCAGAAAATGCACTAACACGCAGCCTACCGTAATGCAGAGAATTAAAAGGAATAGTTGAATATGTTCGGGATTAACCTGGTCTATCCTGAATGCAGACGCAATCGCAATGCTGAACATAAGAATAAAATACATCCCTGCCTCAAAAAGTTTCGGCGTATGCCTTATCCTGCCCCAAAAAGAAATGGCTATTGCCGCCGTTGTTATCATCAAAATCACAGAAACAATAATAAATTCTTTTCCGACTGTTAAAAAACTTATTCCTAATGATATGGCAAGAAGCCCTATCGCTATTGATAATGGCAGTAACAAACGTCTGAAATTTCCGAACTTAAAAAAGCCGTTGTAATTTTCAAAACTTTCGGCAGTAACATCTTTTGCCGAGATATTTTCTTCGTCTTTTTTATAGATAAGCACCCTTCTGAAAAGTTTAAATCCTTTGAGCACAAGAAAAAGTAGAAAGAAAAACGAAATCATTATTTCAAATGAATTTACAAGCATATACGTAGTAGAAGACGAATGTAGGGCAAGCTGAATGGATGCTACATTTGGTGTCCCGCCTGTATAAAAGCCGAGCATAAGACCTCCTACTTTTGGGAGTTCATCAACCCCGCGTCCCTTAAAAATCCATGCACAGACAAATACTGTAATTATTATAGCCGCGATACCTGTGAAAAACGCAACTAACGTGCCTCTGAAATTTTTGAGCCACCCTTTAAAATCGCACGAGAAAAGCATTAGCGGTATTGCAAGAGGTACACAAATAATCGGGAAAATTTCATCTTGCAATTTCCTGATTGTTTCTATCATTGGGGCATTTTCGGACGTGGAAAATCCTGTCAGTGCCATTATGATACCTATTGCATAAGCCATAATGATAGTGCCAATACCCTTGAAAACTTTGTAACGTTTGTAGAGTTCTATAATAAGAACGGGTGCAAAAACGTAAATTAAGCAGATAATAATTACATGTGTCATAATATTAAAATTTATATTTTTATAATCTTGTTGTTTTTTATAATCTTGTTGTGACTTTCTCAACCATTTCTTTTTTCCAACTCGCAAAATCTCCCGCAAGGATATGCTCTCTCGCCTGCCCCACGAGCCATAAATAAAATGCGAGATTATGGCGCGAAGCAATCATTCCTGCAAGAATTTCCCCCGCATGAAAAAGATGTCTTAAATATGCTTTTGTGTAAAAAGTATCAACAGCACTTGCGCCGTCTTCTTCTATGGGCGAAAAATCGTTCTCCCATTTTTTATTACGCATATTGAGAATACCATCCTTTGTAAAAATCATTCCATTACGTCCATTACGCGTAGGCATAACGCAGTCGAACATATCAACCCCTTGCGAAATTCCCTCTAAAATATTTTCGGGAGTGCCTACTCCCATAAGGTATCGCGGTTTGTCCGCAGGCAAAATATCACAAACCTGTTCTGTGATTTCGTACATCACTTCCTTTGGCTCACCGACTGAAAGCCCCCCAATAGCATTGCCCTCTGCCTCTACCGAAGCGATTTTTTCTGCCGAAATACGGCGTAAATCTTTGTAAACACTGCCTTGCACTATCGGAAAAAGCGATTGTTTATAGTCGTAACGCGGCTCGGTGCTGCGAAAATGCTTCACACACCGGTCGAGCCATGAATGTGTAATATCCATAGATTTTTTCGCGTATCCGTAGTCGCATGGAAAAGGCGTACATTCGTCAAATGCCATTATAATATCACCTCCTATCACACGTTCGATGTTCATAACTCCTTCGGGAGTAAATTCGTGACGCGAGCCGTCTATATGCGATTGAAAAATCACGCCATCTGGGGTGAGTTTGCGCATTGCCGAAAGTGAAAAAACCTGATAGCCACCACTGTCGGTTAAAATGGACTTGTCCCAACCGTTAAAACGGTGAAGACCGCCTGCCTGTTCGAGTACTGACAATCCGGGTCGCAAATAGAGGTGGTAAGTGTTGCCAAGTATTATTTGTGCATGAATATCATCTGTAAGGTCGGAGATTTCAACTGCCTTTACCGCACCGACTGTGCCGACAGGCATAAAAATCGGAGTTTCTATAATCCCATGCTCTGTTGCTATGCTTCCCGCACGGGCTTTGGAGTTTATATCGGTATGCTTTATGTTAAATGTCATTTTAGAAACCAAATGTTAATAAAAATAGCAACAAAATTAACGAATATTACGCAATGTTCCATAAATTTGCCAATCTTACATAAATTTAATTCAATGTTTGAATATTTTAATACGGAAATAACGCCAATAAGCACCGCACTCATAGCTCTTTTTGTTGTGTGTCTGTTCATGTTATTCAGGTTTTATATAAAATACAGTCGTGTTGTCGGAAGATATAAATCCCCCGAACTGTCGAATGAGAAAAAACCTGTTTCGGTTGTAATCTCTTGCAAAAACGAATTTGAGTACATTAAACAGCATTTACCTTTTTGGTTGGAGCAAAAATATTCCAACTTTGAAATTGTTGCCGTATGCGACGAAAAAGATGAGGAGATTTTGACTCTTTTACGCTCGTTTCAACAACACTATGCTGCACTTAAAGTCGTAAAAATTTCATCCGGGATAAATTTCTTTGACGAAGAAAAATTTGCTCTTTCTATCGGTGCTAAAGAAGCAACTCACGAATATCTTATTTTTACAACAATATCATCCCGCCCTGCGAGTGAATATTGTATAGATTATATGCAGAGTGCGTTTGAGGGTAAGACAAATGTCGTACTTGGACATGCTATTTTTGGCGGAAACGCGTCTAATGCTTTTTCGCGCTATCTTTATGCCGACAGTGCTATCCGTTCTTTTGCGTCCGCGATAGCAGGCTATTCTTCTGTTGGCTCGCACAGGCTTCTTGGATATAAGAAAAATTCCTTTTTAGAAACAGGGGGATATACAAACCATTATTCACTTGAAACAGGTGTGTATGATTTTTTGCCTGCAGGTAAAAAAGTTGCCGTTCAGATAAGCCCTGACAGTGTCGTCAAGGTAGCGGAAGATCTTGGTTGGAGTACGTGGAAAAAAGAAGAAAAAAATTACTTTGTGGCTTTTTCCTGTTCGCAAGGCAAGCCGAAAAAGGAAGAAGTTTGGTATAGAATTTCTTTACTTTTGTTTTATGCCACTACGGTACTGTTTTTAACTACTACCGAGCAAACATGGAATTCCATATTGTTAATAATTTTTTTAATTTTGATATTTGTGAAAATTTCCGTACAACTGGCTATTACGGCAAAGGCGATGAAGAATGTTTCGGAAAAATCAGCATGGATTTTTGCTCCCCTGTTTGAATTATTATATTTACCGAATGTTATTTTTTCATTTTTCCGAATGAGGCGAGCATGAGTTCCAGCAGGAGTTCCAGCAGGAGTTCCAGCAAGAGTTCCAGCAGGAGTTCCAGCAAGAGTTCCAGCAGGAGTTCCAGCAGGAGTTCCAGCATGAGTTCCAGCAGGAGTTCCAGCAGGAGTTCCAGACTATATATAACCATGAGTTCCACGCGATATATAACAAACAATTTACAACTGAATGAAACGAGCATGAGTTCCACGCGATATATAACAAACAATTTACTAACACATGAAAAAATTAGATTTATACATTATAAAAAAATTTCTCGGCACATTTTTCGCAGCCATTGTTCTGATAATACTTATTGTCATTGTATTTGATATTTCCGAAAAGATAGGAACATTTATCGACAATGAGGTTCCCCTCAAAGCAATCATTTTCGATTATTACTGCAACTTTATCCCCTATTTTATAAATGTGTTTAGCGCATTATTTCTTTTTATTGCCGTTATATTTTTCACATCACGTATGGCGCAAAACACCGAATTTGTTGCTATATTAAGTTCGGGCACGAGTTACTATCGCATAATAGCTCCTTACGTGGTCTGCGCCCTTTTTATAGGTTGTATAAATCTGTCGCTCGCCAATTTTGTAATCCCAAATGTAAACAAAACTCGTGTTGCATTTGAGCGAACATATTTAAAGAAAAAAATTGCCTACGCAGACCGCGATTTTCATCTTCAATACGACTCCACAACCTTTTATTATTTGGAGAGCTTTGACGTGCGCAGTCATGTTGGGGCAAAATTCAGTCGCGAAACAATTAAAAATAATACACTCCTCGAAAAAATTACCGCGTCTTCTATCCGCTTCGACTCTGCCGGTAACACGTGGGTACTGTCGGATTATGTTAAGAGAGAACTTGTGGACGGCGGTGAAAAAATTGAAACGACTCCCATAGCAAAAATTGATTTCCCCGTTCGTCCCGAAGATTTTATGCAAGACTATATAAGTATGGACGAAATGAATTTTAAGGAGTTGAATACATTTATAAGACAGGAAAAACTTAGGGGGTCAAATCGTGTGAAATTTTTTGAGTATGAGCGCAACAATCGCATGACCGCACCATTCGCATCAGCTATACTCGCCCTTATAGGACTATCTCTTTCATCGAATAAGACACGTGGTGGTATCGGAAAAAATCTTTCAATCGGCATTGCCCTCGCATTCGTATTTATCCTTTTTTTACAATTTTCGAAAGTGTTCGCCACTGTGGGTGGATTTCCTGTTTGGCTCGCAGCATGGACGCCTGTTATTACATACGGACTTATCGCCGCGTTCCTCGTTAAAAGAGCACCTAAATAATTACCGATATGTTTGCATCTATACTCCGGCTTCTCACAAAAAATCGTATGAACTTTCTACGGCGATACGATCTAAAAGGAAGTGCCATTCAACATCAACAGTGGCAATATCTCGTAAAGAAAGGGGCTAAAACGTTTTTTGGAAGAAAATATCACTTCGACCAAATTCTTTCGGTAAAAGAGTTTCAAGAGAGAGTTCCCATTCACACTTACGAAGACCTCTACCCTTACATAGAACGCATGATTGTCGGTGAAAAAAATATTTTGTGGACATCTCGCATTAAGTGGTTTTCTAAGTCGTCAGGCACAACAAATGCAAAAAGCAAATTTATTCCTGTAAGCAAAGAAGCACTTTGGAATTGTCATTATAAAGGCGGAAAA
Source organism: Bacteroidales bacterium (assembly GCA_031274555.1). GTDB lineage: Bacteria > Bacteroidota > Bacteroidia > Bacteroidales > P3 > JAIRNR01. The sequence goes on from JAISPZ010000153.1 coordinate 25,261, forward strand.
GATCTTTATCTTTTTTACTCGCACGCATTTCCCGACACAAAAATTTTAAGTGGACTTAGTCTTGCGATGGGTGGCTCTCTCACCAAAAACAAAAAAGTTGAGATTGGGGATATTTCTGCTATTCTAATGAAAAATTTACCGTTTTGGATTGCGACAAAAAGAACTCCATCGCTCCAAATTGCTTTGATGAAAGATTGGGAAAGTAAACTTGAAAAAATAGCGCAGGACGCAATTCATAAAAAACGAATATCCGATATTTCGGGAGTCCCCTCATGGACACTTCTGCTACTGCGTAAAATTCTTGAAAAAACGGGAAAGAAAACTATTGCCGAAGTATTGCCCAATTTGGAAGTTTTTTTTCATGGTGGGGTAAATTTTTCCCCATACAAAAAGCAGTTGCAAGAAGTTATCGGTAATCCTGATATGCGATTTTGGGAGACATATAATGCTTCGGAAGGTTTTTTCGCAATACAGAGCGAACCGGACAAAGATATGCTTCTTATGCTTGACTACGGAGTGTTTTTTGAATTTTTGCCATTGTCGGAACTTGACAAGGAAAAGCCCCGTGCTCTGCTGTTAGACGAGGTAGAAGTCGGAAAAAATTATGCGCTTATCATTTCTACAAATGCGGGGTTATGGAGATATTTGATAGGCGATACGGTACTTATCACCTCTGTAAATCCTTTGCGTGTGAAAGTTAGCGGGCGCATAAAAAATTTTATAAACACATTCGGCGAAGAGCTTATGATAGACAATGCCGAAAAAGCATTAGACTATGCCTGCGAAAAAACAAGTGCGGCAATTTCGGAATACACCGCAGGTCCGATATATTTTGAAGGCAATAAGAAAGCGCGTCACCAATGGCTTATTGAGTTTGAACGGCACCCCGAAAATATTGATATGTTTACATCATTGCTCGACGAAATGCTTCAAAAGTCAAACAGCGATTACGAAGCGAAACGCTATAAAGATATGGTCTTATCCATGCCCGAAATTGTGGTTTTGTCAAAAGGAACGTTTTATGCATGGATGAAATCTCACGAACGGTTGGGCGGACAGTATAAAGTACCACGCCTTGCAAACAACAGAAAATTTATTGAAGAAATACTCAAAATAGAATTATGAAACGAGCATGATGTATTATAGTGGCAGGTTAAATATAATCTGTTAAAAATAACGTATGAATATATGAACAAGGTAACTAAACTTTTTTATGCTTTTATAAATTGGAAATACAAATATATTTTTGGTGTGTCGCTGTTTTTTGTTATATGGATTTTCGTTCTCTCGCCGAACAATGTTTACACGCAATACCGCCTGCACAAAGAACTTTCCGAATTAAAAAAAATGGAAAATTTCTACAGGAAAGAAATAGACAGCAACAGACAAAAAATTTTACTTCTCAAAACAGATCTTGACTACGCCGAAAAATACGGACGCGAAGAATATCTTATGAAGAGAGAAAACGAGGATATTTACTTAATAATACATGCTGCCGAATGAATATTTTCAATCCTAAAATCATAGAGTCCTTAAAGGGATATAATCGCAAAACATTTATAAAAGACCTCACCGCCGGAGCTGTTGTCGGCATTGTTGCATTGCCGATGGCTATTGCTTTCGGGATTGCATCTGGAGTTACGCCACAGCAGGGAATTATCACCGCAATTATTGCTGGTTTTATTATTTCGTTTTTTGGTGGAAGCAAGGTGCAAATAGGGGGTCCGACAGGGGCATTTATTGTGATTGTCGCAGGTGTCGTTTCTACTTATGGAATGTTGGGATTGTTAGTAGCAACAATGATGGCAGGGATTATGCTTTTGCTGATGGGAATTTTCAAATTCGGCGACATCATAAAATTTATCCCATATCCTGTTATTGTCGGATTTACAAGTGGTATTGCGCTTGTGATTTTTTCGACCCAGATGAACGATTTTTTCGGGCTTGGACTGCTACGCGTGCCCGCAGCTTTTCACGAGAAATGGATTATTTATTTTCAAAACATAAATAACATAAATTTATGGGCTGTCGGCATTGCTGTATTCACTGTCTTTACAGGTTTCTTTTGGGTTAGGATAAATAAAAGTGTTCCCGGGTCATTAGTTGCAATCATACTTACAACTCTTGCCGTATGGCTGTTTGATTTGCCTGTTGAGACTATCGGTTCTCGCTTTGGCGAGATTGTGGCAGAAGTGCCTGCACCCGCACTGCCTGTTTTTACGTTTGAGAGTTTGCAGACGTTGCTCCCTGTCGCATTTACAATCGCAATGCTTGGTGCGATAGAGTCCCTGCTGTCTGCAATGGTTGCAGATGGTGCTATTGGCGACAGGCATAACTCGAATACGGAACTTATTGCACAGGGTGTTGCCAATATTGTTACTCCGCTTTTTGGCGGAATACCTGCTACCGGTGCTATCGCTCGCACGATGACCAACATTAAAAACGGCGGACGTACTCCTGTTGCAGGTATCGTTCATGCTGTTGTTCTGCTGCTACTTTTGTTGATTTTTGGAAAAATGGCGAAAATGATTCCTATGCCTTGCTTAGCGGGAATTTTAGTGATTATTGCCTACAATATGAGTGAATGGCGGTCGTTTAGAGGACTGCTGAAAAATTCGCGAGCGGATGTTGCCGTTCTTCTTATTACTTTTTTCCTTACTGTTGTCTTCGACCTCACAATAGCTATCGGTATAGGACTTCTTCTTGCTGTCCTGCTGTTTGTAAGACGTATATCGCAGTCTGCAACCATACAGATAGACGAACAGCCTGCAACTATTGATGAAACGCCTGTTTCGCTTCCAAAAGGTGTTGATGTTTTTCATATAAACGGACCTTTCTTTTTTGGCGTTGCTAACAAATTTGAAGAAGCGTTTTTGCGCGTTTCCAAACCGCCAAAAGTGAGAATTATTGATATGGGGAACGTGCCGTTTATAGATTCTACGGGTATTCAAAACCTCACCAATTTCTGGAAAAAATGCAGACAGGCGAATATAAAAATTCTTCTTGCGCGTGTTAATCCTGCCGTTTTAGAAACACTCAAGAAAAATGAACTATACAATAACATTGGTGTCAATCAAATCTTCTTCGACTTTGACGGCGCAGTGGAGGAAGCGAGAGAAATGCTGAAATAAAATCTTCGATTGTTGAAACACACGAACTATTAAGTCCGATTGTCGAAGCACACGAACTATGAGTTTCATACGAACTATTAAGTCTTATTGTCGAAGCACACGAACTATATGAACAAATTTTCCGTCTTAAAAATCATTGACCGAAAGCGTTTCTGGAATGATTATCTTTTCCTGACGCTTGGTTCGGCTATTGTAGCCGCAGGTTACGTCTTTTTTATAACTCCATATAAAATTATTCCGGGTGGAGTATATGGTATCTCTATCATCATTCACTACCTGACGCAGGGACTGTTCGGCTTTTTCCCCGAAGGGCTTCCTGTCGGCGCGACTGCGTTACTTTTTAATATTCCACTCTTTATCATTGCCTACAGGATGCTCGGCACAACGTATGGGGCGAAGACGATTGCGACCTTTGTTTTAACCGCCATTTTCACCGACTTCTTTGCCTTTTTATATGACGGTGCTCAAAGGCAGCTCGTTCCTGATGAGCCGCTGTTAGCTTCTATTTACGGTGGTGCTCTTATTGGCGTGGGGGTGGCATTTATTTTTAAGGCACGTGCTACTTCTGCGGGCACAGATGTGTTGGCGCGTATTATCGCAAATGCTCGTCACAGACAGGTGGGCACGTTAATCATCATTATCGACTCAGCTATCGTTTTGATTGGTCTGATAGCTTTCCGTTCTTGGGAAGTTCCACTTTATTCGTGGATAACAATCTTCGTGTATGGTCGCGTTGTGGACGCTATTATGGACGGCGGGCGCACTGAAAAAGCCGTGATTATTGTTTCTGAAAAACCCGATGAGATAAGCAATGCCGTCCTGCACAACATTGGGCGTGGCGGCACGTTCTTGCAAGGAAACGGCATGTATTCGGGCACAGAAAAGAAAGTCATCTACACGGTAGTCCACCGCCCTCAGGTAGAAACCCTTAAAGCTATCGTCCTGCAAATCGACCCTAACGCCTTTATCTCTATCCTGCCCGCCTACGAAATTTTTGGCAGGGGCTTCAACAAGGAAGACTGTTGATTGTTTTATCTGCGGGGTGATGACCATTTACAGCGCAGAGAGCTTCAATAATTCAGTAAGGAAGACTGTTGATTGTTTTATTTGGGCGTGCCCCTGCGCAGGCAGGCGAATCCGTTCCGACCCAAACTCAGCAACAGCACCTGTCTTGTTTCATATCCACCCGCCGTCCGTCTGCCTGCGCAGGGTCGGGCTATCCGCTTCAATCTTTTGCCTGCCCTAAAAACAAACGTCCCACCACGAGCCCACCAACACACCCTACACCGCCGACAACCTCAAACCCACCACAGGCAAAAGGATTTCCGCTTATATCCCTCACGCAGCCCACCGCCTTATGCAATCACAAACCACCGACCACGAATTACAAACTATGCCGCTC
>JAISPZ010000049.1 GCA_031274555.1 Bacteroidales bacterium
AGGGATTATTGCTTCGCAATGAATTGAAAATCATTAACTCCTTAATCAACAATTAACAACGTTAATAAGTCGCTCTCGCTCGGCATAGTCCGCGCAAGCGCGTCCTCTGCTCTCGCTTACTCGCGACTTTGCAGCGGAAAGCCCGACCCTGCGGAGCAGGCGGATAGTGTGCGGTGGGCGCGAAACGAATAGGTGATAGTGGGTGCTGTGGCTGAATTTACGTTCTTCGCCCGCTCGCCTGCCCGCAGGGGCACACTAAAAAATGAGTTTTGCTATCAATGATACATGTTTTCGTGTATCTTTGCATGCGTTTTGAAGTGAAAATAAAGACCGATTTAAAGACATTGCGGCGATTGAAAATTTTTTATGAAGTTTGATAAAACCATCCGATAGTAATCAGGAAGACTAATGAGTGATGTTTATTCTCGCATCGACTGCGACTATCTTTTCGCCCGAAGCGAGTAGTGGGTTAATGTCCATTTCTATTATTTCGGGAGCGACCGCAACCAAGCGCGACAGTGCCAATATCACGTTGGCAAATGTGGATTGCGATATACTATCCTGCCCTCTTATCCCCTGAAACATTTTGTATCCTTTGAGCGAAGAAATCATTTTCATTGCTTCTTCCTCGCTCACAGGCGCGAGAACAGAAGACACATCTTTGAGCACTTCAATAAAAATACCGCCAAGTCCACAGAGAATTAAATGTCCGAATTTCGGCTCGAATTTAACACCTGCAAAAAGTTCTTTGCCGGAAAGCATTGGCTGTATAAGCACTCCCGTAACATCTGGCATTTGTATCATGCGAGAAAATTCCTTGCTCACAACTTCATAATCTTTCACGTTTAACACCACTCCGCCAACGTCAGATTTATGCACAGGTCCGACAACTTTCATCACAACAGGATACCCGATTTGTCCTGCTCCCGAAGTGGCTTCACCAAGCGTTCTCACAATAGTTTCTTTTACGCGCGAAATACCTGCCGCGTCAAGAAGTATCTGCACTTTTTCGGGCTGCAAATAACCGTCTGCTGCATTATCTATTACATTCCTTATCGCCGCTACGTCTATGCTGCTTATATCGTCCTTTGCCTCCACAGGAGCTGGTATAAAAAACGTTTTTCCGAGTGCTGCACCAAGCATCGTTTCTTCAGGAAAATTTACGCGCCCTTTCGACAAAAAAACGTCTATCTCGCTTTTTGATGTTGTGAGAGATGGAAGCACAGGGAAGATTGGTTTGCGCGATGTGAGCATTTTTTGATGAAGCGTTTCGACAACATCATACAAATCGAATAACCCGGGCTTGCCAAAGATAACAACCATTCCGTCTATCTCATCGTACATATTGCAGGCATCTATTATAGACCCCAATTGTTCGGCTGTGCCTGTTGCAAGAAAATCAATAGGGTTTCCAACCGATGAACCGTCAAAAAGTTTTTCGAGCAACGGTGCTGTTTTTTCTTCCGACAGATGTGGAACATTCATTTTCCATTTAGACAGTGTGTCCGTAAGCATTACTGCGGGTCCTCCCGCGTGTGTGATAATGCCGATGTTTTTTCCTTTTAATTGTGGATGTTGAAAAACCGCCGCAACAGTCATAAGATCTTGCCGTCCATAACAGCGAACAATGCCTGCTTTTTTGAATAGTGCGTCTATTGCTGCGTCCGACCCTGCGAGTGCACCTGTATGCGAAGACGCTGCACGAGAGCCTGCTTCGGACGTTCCAGACTTAATCGCTGCAATGCGACATCCTTTTTTTATAAGCGATTGCGCGTGCTTCAGTAGCTTCTGCGGTTGCTGCACAGATTCCATATATAGCAATTTTACTTTTGAGGATGTTTCGGGGTCGAACGCTTTGTCCATATATTCTAAAATATCTTCTACACCCATTTGCGCAGAGTTGCCTACTGAAAAGATATGCGCAAAACGAAGCCCCATCTGTATGCCTTGTTCGAGGATAAAAACAATCGTTGCACCGCTACCCGAAATAAGGTCGCAACCTTTATTATCCAATTGTGGGATAGGACCAGTAAAGATACTGTGATGATAGGGCGTTAGAACACCTGTGCAGTTCGGTCCTATCAGGGCGCAATTTGCCTCGTTGCACAGTGATGTAATTTTTGTTTCGAGCACTCTGCCCTCGCTGCCCATTTCGCTAAATCCTGCAGAAAGGATAATTATTGCTTTTGTGTTTTTTTCTTTTACAAGTACTTCCACTGTTTGAAGCGCATACTTGGCGGCAATTGCTATCACTGCCAAATCTGTTTGTGGAAGAAGTGAAACATTTGCGATACACTCTATACCTTGAATTGTACTTTCTTTTGGATTGACTGGATAAACATTCCCTGTAAAATTTCCTTGAATGATGTGTTCTATAATGCGTCCTCCCGGTTTAGAGAGGTCGTTGGATGCGCCAATAACAGCTATGGAGCGGGGATTGATAAGTTCTTTTGTTACCATAATACAACGTTAAATAATATTTTTTAGTAAAGTTAAATATAAATTTTGTTTTTGCGCCACACTTGATTGATATGAGGCATATTTTTGCGCTACATTAAACTTGATACGAAGCATATTTTGCGCCACACTAAACTTGATACAAGGCACATCTTTGCGCTACAGACAGACCATAATGCCGAGAATTACAATTGCGCGAGAACGTCTATACCACCTTTTACTTTCTGCCCTAACTGTACCTTTACCGTCGCTGTGAGGGGGAGATAGACATCAACACGAGAGCCAAAACGAATAAATCCGAGTTCATCACCTCTCTGAACCGACATATTCGGCTGTACGTAACAAGCGATACGGCGAGCAACTGCGCCTGCTATTTGACGTATAAGAATATCGTGCTGCTCGGTAGAAACAACAACCGTATTTCTTTCGTTGAGTTCCGAAGATTTTTCATGAAACGCAACTAAATATCTTCCCGGATGATAACGTACATACTTAACTGTTCCGCCTACAGAAAAACGGTTTACGTGAACGTTTGCCGGTGACATAAAAACTGAAATTAAAAGTCGTTCATCCTTAAAAAATTCTTTTTCAAAAACAGTATTTATATTACATATTTTTCCGTCCGCAGGAGAAACAATATCATCAGGCATAAAAGCAGGAATTGTACGGCGTGGAATACGGAAAAACGATATAATACAAAACCATAAGATAAGACATACCGTTGCAGTTGCGATACCAAGCCAAAGCGGAGTAAGTACCAAAAATGCTATCGACAAAAGCAAAAACATTGTGCCAAAAAAGACAATGCTCATAGTCCCCTCTTTGTGTATGTAATATCTCATATAATCGTAGGTCTTAACAGCAAACTGAAAATAATATAAAGGTAAGCAGTCGGAATAGCAAAGAGAATACTGTCAAATCTATCTAAAAATCCACCATGTCCTGGCATTATTTTTCCTGAATCTTTTACGCCTGCTTTGCGCTTTATGATGGATTCTACAAGGTCGCCAAATACGCTCGCAACAGCAATGAGTCCCGACAACAAAACCCAGTCCAATACGTTCGGCTTAAAAAAACTGAAACCACCTGTGCTATCACCAAAACAGAGGGAAAGTGTAACTCCTGCACCGATTGTAAAAACAACACCACCTATCGTTCCCTCCCATGTTTTACTCGGCGAATAACGCGGAAAAATTTTATGCTTTCCAAAAATACTTCCTACCACAAATGCCATAATATCGTTAATCCATACAAAGGCAAAAAAACACAGCAGCATTACAGGGTTATCAATGCTCATCACAAAACATACGCACATTGGAACGAGAAAGTAAATAAACGGAAAGATGAATTTTGCCACACCTTGACGTCCTGCTTTCTTCATCAAACGAAACCACTCTACGGTACAGCCTGTCGCAATCACTATAAAGAGCAACAGTTTTGTGTATGGATTATCGTACAAAATCCCCGCTAACATCACTGCCAAGAAAACTATCCCGCTAATTGTTCGTATAATCCATTCTCTTGTCATAGCTGCGCCTCTATCAAAAATAAATAAACTTCTTTTGCTCCAAAACCAGAAAATTCTTCGCCATCAATATCTATAATTTTACTTAAACCCGAAAATACGGACGTTATCGCCGTTAGAATTTCAGCTTTCTTTTTTACTATCTTGTACGCTTCTTTTATTTCGGGAACGAGTTGGTCTGTCGTTGCAACAAACGCAATTATTTGTGCATTTGCAAGCATATAGCGAGCATATCCTCTAACGGGAAATACTACACTGCCTGTGCTTGCAACAAGAGCATGAACAGGAAAAAAACCGACACTTTTCACTATTGCATCTTTTTCTGTCTGTCCGTACTTTAATCCTGCCTTTTGCAAAAAATATGCAATGTCGTCGTCCGCACAAAAAATCTTGCCACTCCATTTTTTCCCGAACGTCCTGAAATTTTGCACTGCTTCCTCTGCGTTTACCGAATATATAAATTTGCCACCAAGATTTATAAAATTTTCTGCAAAGCAGACATCTTCGTGCTCCTCGTTTTGCGAAAGGACATCTTCTTCCAAATCAAGTTCGGGATATGGGTTTTCCATTGGTGATACGAGTGCATCAGCCACCTTTTTTAACACCTTTTCCTTTGTTGATATAAAATCCATATTGTTTTATTTATCGTTATCACTCGTTAGTCTTGCGTTATCTGCAACAACATCACTCGTTGGTCTTGCGTTGTCTGCAACAACATCACTCGCCGTTTGAAATGGACGCGGACCAAAAATATGCTCTACATCATCTCTGAAAATAACTTCTCTTTCGCGAAGAATTTCTGCAAGTTTATCTAATTTTTCTCTATTTGTAGTTAAAATTTCTTTTGCGTTTTGATAACATTTCTCTATCATTGTACGCACCTGAAAGTCTATTGTTTCGGCTGTCTTTTCGCTATACGGCTTACCCATCATATACTCTTGCTGACCTGTAGAGTCGTAATAACTCAAAGTGCCTATTTCTTTATTCATACCGTAATAGACAACCATTGAGTACGCTTGCTTTGTAACACGCTCAAGGTCGTTAAGCGCACCTGTAGAGGGCACTCCAAAAACAACTTCTTCGCTCGCCCGCCCGCCAAGAGTTGCCGTCATCTCATCAAGCATCTGCTCTATAGTCGTAATCTGACGTTCTTCTGGCAGATACCACGCTGCACCGAGAGATTTTCCACGCGGAACTATCGTAACTTTCACGAGCGGATTTGCATGTTTAAGCATCCAGCTTACTGCTGCGTGACCAGCCTCGTGGTATGCAATAACATTTTTTTCTTCTTTTGTGATTATCTTGCTTCTGCGCTCAAGACCACCGACAATGCGATCTATCGCATCTAAAAAATCCTGTCTGCCGACATCCGTATGATTTTTGCGAGCAGCAATAAGTGCAGCTTCGTTACAAACGTTTGCAATATCCGCACCTGAAAAACCGGGAGTCTGCTTTGAGAGAAAACCGAGATCTATATCATCTGCTTTCTTTATAGGTTGTAGATGAACTTCAAAAATTGCGGAGCGTTCTTCGAGGTCGGGGAGTTCTACGTGAATTTGACGATCGAAACGACCTGCACGCATCAACGCGCTATCAAGAACATCGGCACGGTTTGTTGCAGCGAGCATGATGACACCACTGTTTGTGCCAAAGCCATCCATCTCCGTGAGAAGTTGGTTGAGGGTGCTTTCGCGCTCATCATTACCGCCTGTAAACACATTTTTTCCACGTGCTCTACCGATAGCGTCTATCTCGTCTATAAAAATAATGCAAGGTGCTTTTTCTTTTGCACGGCGGAACAAATCACGTACGCGAGAGGCACCGACACCCACAAACATTTCGACAAAGTCAGAACCTGAAATAGAAAAGAATGGAACTTTTGCTTCTCCAGCAACTGCTTTGGCAAGGAGCGTTTTACCTGTACCCGGAGGACCTACAAGAAGCGCACCCTTTGGAATTTTTCCGCCCAAATCAGTATAACGTTTCGGATTTTTAAGAAAATCCACAATCTCCATTATCTCTACTTTCGCTTCTTCCAACCCTGCAACATCTTTAAATGTTATTGCAACTTTTGTGTCTTTGTCATAAAGTTGCGCTTTCGATTTTCCGAAGTTAAAAACACCTCCCCCTGCTCCTCCCATTACTGACCCCGCACTGCGAAAAATCATTATAAATAGAAAAATCATTAAGCCAATCCAGATAAATGTTCCCCATCCGTCCCAAAACGATGTACGCGTTTCGGGAGTAAGCTCTACTTGATTTTGCAATGTGATTTCTGGATTTTCGGCACGTGCTTTCTCTTGAATTTTTTCAAAGTCTTTTTGAAAATTATCTACCGAAAGAAATTTATGGATGTAATGTTTTCTATTCGACATTCCATCCTCCTCTCTCAGCTGTTTATAGGACGAGTCGCCATACACGGATTCCGTTTTAATATATATTTCGGCAAATTCTTTATTTACTACGATTATTTTAGACACATCATTTTTTATGAGCATTTGCTCCATTTTATACAGAGTTGTGTCGAAACTTTTCGGTTGCCAAAAACCGTTCGAGGTAAATTGCAGATAGATTATGACCGCAAGAACTGCAAGGTAAATAAGGTTTATGTTAAACTTAAAACGTTTGCCTTTATTGTTAGGATTTTGTTGCGGATTATTCGGTTGTTGATTTTTTTCCATTTGCTTTTTTAGTTGTAATTTTTGCTGTTTTTTTTTGTAACGATAGATTTTTTACAGCTTTTGTAATTTTTGCTGTTTTTTTGTAACAACTGCTTTCGTAATCTTTGCAGTCTTTGCGGTAGCAACAGAAACAGCGGATTTCTTTGCAACCTTCGCAACCTTCGCAACCTTTACGGTAGCAACAGCAGATTTCTTTTCTTTCGGTACCGTTGTTTTCGCGTCAAACCACAATTCCTCTAATCTTATATGTGCGCGGACACGCTCTTGAAAAACGTGCACAACAACATTGCCATAATCAAGAAGTATCCACTCGGCATTTATAAAACCCTCGCTGTGCAGGGGATGTTCGTGAAGTTGCTTAAAAACCATTTCTTCTACTCCATCAGCGATTGCTCTCACCTGAATAGCAGAAACAGCTTCGCATATCACAAAAACATCGAAAGACGCTCCCGCAATAGCCCTCATATCCATCACTATTATTTTAGACGCTTTTTTGTCGAACATTGCTTCGGTTACCACCGTCGCCAAATCCATTGAACTGTTTTGTTTTATCATATTTTTTATAAAGGTACAGTTTTTATGTGAAGTAATCTATAATGGGTAATCTATTTTTTTGCAAGATGTCTTCTATTATTAACTATTACTCATTCTATAATTTATCAATTATAATATTCTGGTTAAGTGTTTCATGTTTTTGAGGTTTTGGTACACACAAAAATAAACATTTTATCCGTTAAGGGGGACGTTCTGTTCCCCCTTTTTTACAGATTATCTTCACAAAAGCATCTGAAAAATCTGACAAATGACCTTGGAGGGTCATTTGTCAGATTTTTAAGCAACATAAATTATAACTTTTCTAATTGAACTTACATATTCATTTCATTTTTTATGTTTATAATCTTAACAATGTTTTTTGAGAAATCTTACTTTCCAATAATTTTAGAATAATTGCTAAATCAACATTTGCTTCTGCTTTTAATCCCAAACATTTGGCAATCCCATTGGCATCTGTACTTGCTCTTTCAAATAAAAATAATCGGTACTTATTTTTTTGAGAGAGTAACCGATAGCAATGAAAATGAAAAGAGTCTCCTATTTTCGGAACAGCAGATATATGTCCGAACGAAAACTTCTTTTTCATATAATTCATCAAATTATCCTGTAACACCAGCACTAAATGTTTGTTTAGATTTTCAAATGTGGAAATTTTATGGTGCATTTGCACTAAAATAGTTTTTGCTGTCATCTTCCAATTCATGCCAAAAGTTGCACCCGCATCGAACACTTCTTGTTTAATACCTTTAGACTCTAAAAACAATTGCCTCTGCCCCCACACGGAGCCTGTTGTATCCATCGTTTGTAGTTCAATTCCTGCAAAATCTTTTATCTTCCCATTTTTGACAGAAGCAAAAACATAATCGACACTACCTCCTGGAATTGATACTTCGGGAATAATATGAAATTCATTTCCTGGCTCATGCAAGGTCAATAAATGAATACAATCAAAAAAAATCTGATTATTTTCTATCAGCCGATGTGGACAAATAATTACACTATCATTATTTTTTCCATAAGCAATACTGCAAGTTCCGATAGATATTGATGGTTCGTTTTTTCTAGTTTTAAAACATTTCTTTTTTGTAAACGGACATTGTTGCTGTGAAACGATTGAATTCCATTTTACACCTTTTTGCGAAGAACTAACTGCAAATAATTCTGTTATTTTCTGATTTTTCATACGTTTATAAATTGTTGTAAATAGGTCGTATGGAACTCGCACATAAACATTTGTCGCGGGTGTCAAACATTTGTAATGATCGTTTCATATCATAATAAATTTAAATGTAATTGAGATACTCGTTGTTTCGCTATATTAATATATTCTTCCGAAATATCAATTCCAATAGATCTACGCTGTAGACTATACGCGACTTTGTTGGTAGTTCCAGAACCACAGAATGGGTCCAAAACAATCCCATTACGTGGACAAGTGGACAAGATAGGAATTTTACATAAATCTTCTGGATAAACGGCATAATGTTTCTCACGATTTTGCGTGTCTTCGGGCAAAATTTCCCACACGTCAGTTGGCAAAGCTCCGTTTTTACTGTAGAAAAGAAAATAGTAACCTTTTTCATTCAACTCTTTCGCTCTCCCCGAAACTCGCTCGGAATTAGAATGAGTAGCCCTCTGCTGGTTACGAATAATCATCCTAAAATCGGGAATTTCCCCACACTCTACTCTTTTAAGAACTTGTTGCAAATCTTGCATTGCCATTTCTTTTTCATCTTTTGAAAGCGACGTAGATAACTCAATTTGTCTTTTATAGCGAATACCGCAAACTCCTGATGAAGAAACTATTGCTCCTTTTCTAATGATTGTAGTTTGAGGATTCAAACGGATAGCCTCATCATTATAATAATAATCATTAGACTTTACAAAATGAAAAATCATTTCATGGATATTTCTCAACTTATCAGAAGAGCTATCCATTGCTCCCTTATGTTTGTTCCAAATAATATCATTGCGCATAATCCAGCCTTGTTCATCCATCATTTTTATGGCAACTCGCCACGGAATACCTTGTAAAGATTTGTTTTTGTACGTATCACCTATATTCAACCAAAAAGATCCCGTATCTTTCAAAACACGATGTATTTCTTTAATGACATTTAATAGATTCTCAACAAAATCATCGGATTTCTTTTCTAATCCAATTCCTCCGTTTTCGTAACATCGCTGTCCCCAATATGGCGGACTTGTCATACAACAGTCAATACTTTTGCTTAAAATCTGTTTCATAACAATAAGTGAATCACCCGTATAAAAAATGGGGTGGATATCACTATTCGATAGAATATTATCTTGTAAATGTATAGAATCCATAACAGGATTATAACAATTTATACGTTCCTTTAATGCCAATTGACTCATTTTTCGATTTTTAAATAGATGCTTTATGTCCTACAACTTGCAATACTTAGCCGACAAATATCTTAGTCCATAAAAGTTTCTATACAATATTTTCATTACTCTACACATGCACCGCCTCACCATAAGCGACTGCAACTGCCTCCATCAATGCTTCACTCATTGTAGGATGAGGATGGACGGCACGAATGATGTCGTGCGCCTTTATACCTTTCTCACGTATCATGACTGCTTCGGCAATCATTTCTGTAACGTGGTCGCCAACAAGGTGGCAACCAAGCATAAGGTCTGTCGCCTCGTCAAAAATCACTTTTACAAAGCCGTCACGACTTCCACTGACAGTAGCCTTTCCGCTCGCCGTAAATGGAAATTTTCCGACCTTAATACTATATCCGACTGCTTTAGACTGTTGTTCCGTAAGCCCGACAGAAGCAATTTCAGGAGTTGTATATGTACAAGCGGGTATATTATTATAGTCAAGCGGTACGGGTGAAAGCCCTGCGATTTTTTCTACACAAACAAGTGCTTCATGACTTGCAACGTGTGCTAACGCCTGCCCTGCGGTAATATCCCCTATTGCATAATATCCCGCTAATGATGCCCGATAAAATTCATCAACGACAACTTTTCCTTTTTCGAGATCAAGACCGATATTTTCAAAATTATCTGTGTTTGGAGCAACGCCTACGGCAGACAAAACTTTATCCACCTCGATAATTTCTTCGCCCTTTTTAGTCCTTACAGTAACACGACATACCGATTTTTGTGGCGTTGAGATATACCCCCAACCGCCGACATCGCTTGTTTCAGGCACAACTACCCTATCAACAATTTCAACTTTTTCTACGCCTGCATCAACAAGAATTTTCATTCCATTTTTGCGAAATGCTCGCGACAATGCAGCAGAAGTATCTTCATCTTCTATCGGCACAACACGAGGAAGATATTCTACAAGAGTAACGCTACAGCCAAGTGTCTGATAAAAATGCGCAAATTCCGAACCTATCGCGCCACTTCCCATAACGAGCATACTTTCAGGAATTTGTTGCAACGTCATCGCCTCACGATAGCCAATAACATACTCACCGTCTATCGGAATATCAGGCAATGTGCGCGGACGCGAACCTGTTGCAAGAATAATATGTTCAGCACCGACTTCCCTTATAGAGCCGTCATTGCCGCGCACCAAAACACTTTTATTCGCCTGCAAAGTAGCCTCACCACTTATAACTTCCACGCCATATTTTTTGAAAAGAAACGCTATACCCTTACTCATCGCTTCCGCCACACCACGACTGCGAGCAACCACAGCCACAAGGTCTGCCCGCACCTCGCCTGCCGTCACACCATATTCCGCCGCGTGTTTCATATACGAAAAAACTTCCGCACTTTTTAACAGCGACTTAGTCGGAATACAGCCCCAGTTAAGACATATTCCGCCGAGTTCAGCTCTCTCGACAACAGCGACTTTAAGACCAAGTTGCGCCGCCCTTATAGCCGCCACATACCCTCCCGGTCCACTCCCAATAATTAATACATCAAACATATTTTTAATTGTAAATTGTAAATTGTAAATTGTAAATGCTCATTCTATGCTTTATTAATTTACGACTAATGATTATTTTACGCTTTGCTAATTGACAATTGACAATTGACAATTGACAATTGTTTCCGTTTCACGCGCAATCACGAGTTCTTCGTTCGTTGTCATCAAGCAAATTTTCACTCGCGAGCCGTCTGCCGTCAAATCAGTATCCACACCTCGTAATCCATCGTTCCTACGAACATCAAGCACTGCGCCCATAAATTCCAATCCTTTACAAATGCGAGCGCGAATAACAAAATCGTTTTCGCCGATACCACCTGTAAAAAGAATAACATCCACCCCACCCATAGCTGCGGCATAAGCACCAATATATTTTTTTACACGATAGGCAAACATGTCAAGTGCAAGACGTGCGCGGTCGTTGCCTGCTGAAGCGGCAGCATTGAGGTCACGCATATCGGACGACAATCCCGAAATCCCCTGCAATCCACTTTGACGATTAAAAACATCGCTCGCCTCGTCTGCAGTCAATCCCTCATTTCTCATTATATCGAAGACTACACCAGCGTCAATGTCGCCCGCACGTGTACCCATAACAAGTCCCTCGACAGGTGTATATCCCATAGAAGTATCAACGGATCGACCACCAACAACAGCAGCAATAGACGCGCCGTTGCCGAGATGACAGGAAATTATTTTTGCACTGCCGTAATCAAGTCCGTAAAATTCCGCAGCTTTTTCTACCACAAATTTATGACTCGTTCCATGAAAACCATAACGCCTAATTTTATGCTCTTCGTAGTAGCGATAAGGGATTGCGTACATATAAGCATAGTCGGGCATAGATTGATGAAAAGACGTGTCAAACACTGCAACCTGTGGAATAGACGGCAACACCGCTGATATGGACTCAATACCTTTAATATTTGCAGGATTATGCAAAGGCGCAAGCGAAACAGTTTTGCGCAATTCTTCCAT
Source organism: Bacteroidales bacterium (assembly GCA_031274555.1). Lineage (GTDB taxonomy): Bacteria > Bacteroidota > Bacteroidia > Bacteroidales > P3 > JAIRNR01. Next base: position 12,119 of record JAISPZ010000049.1, read on the forward strand.
TACTTTTGGAGTGATTAAAGTACTCTTTTTAAATGTTTCTCCTCCGTGTGCAACGCGATGTCCTGCTGCTGAAATTTCCGAAACGTCTTTTATAACGCCGTGCGTAGGGTGCATTAGATATTCGAGCACCCACTGCACGCCCTCTTGATGATTTGCAACTTGCTTTGACACCGTCACTTTTTCTTTGCCGTCCGCGTGTTGCGTTAGGTCAGCACGGTCTAATCCAATGCGTTCGACTATACCTTTTGCGATAAGCCTGTCGTCCAAAACATCCGAAGCCGTCACCGAGCCACCCTCCTCCATTTCTATCAACTGATATTTAATAGAGGATGATCCACAATTTAATACTAATATTTTCATGTTATTTAATTGTTAATTGTCAATTGTCAATTGTCAATGTTCAACAGTCAAAGGTCAATATTCAACAGTCAATGTTCAGCAGCCAATGTTCGATGTCAAACGGTCAATGTTTATTTTACGCTCTGCTAATTAACAATTGACAATTGACAATTGACAATTATTTTACGCTCTGCTAATTGACAATTAACAATTGACAATTGACAATTATTTACTGTTTTCAATACGAACAACGGTGTCCATACCTTTAATTTTTTTCATCTTTTTTATAAGCGTTTGCAAATGCTCAGTATCGCTAATATAGAGCATTATCTTTCCGTCAAACAATCCTTCAGCCGCAGTAATATTAAACGTCCTGATATTTATTTCACGGTCCTGCGAAATAACATCCATTATATCTTTTATCATCCCCATTCTGTCCACCCCTGTCAAAGTAATACCTGTAAGAAATGCGATTTTTTCATCTTTTTTCCATTTCGCCTTAATAATTCTATCGCCATATTGGAGCATAAGATTTATTGCACGAGGACAATTCGTGCGATGAACTTCTATCTCTTTATTCGGATGATAAATTCCAATAACGTCATCACCCGGAATTGCATTACAACAGGTAGAAATTTTGTAGCGAATTTTATCCATATCCTCACCCAGAACAAGCGTTTCGGGACGTTGCTCTACACGCGCCTGCACAGCCTCTTTCAACGACACATCTCTATTTACCGAAGACCTGAAAAGAGATGAAAACCAACTTCCGCTCTTTTCGTCTTTCTGCAAAATATCTTTGATGTTTTTTACCGTAATCCTACCTTGCGCAACATCGTAATAAAGATTTATTTTGCTCGGCATCACGAGGGCATTCTGCACTATTGCAAGATTTTTTGAGTTAAACTGCAAAGAAAGCGTTTTAAAAATTTCTCTCAATTTAGTTTCGCCCTCATCATAATATTTGGAATATTCATCTTTCAGATAATCTCTTATACGAGCTTTTGCCCATGAGGACACCGCGTACTCAAGCCACTTCTCAGTCGGCTTTTGATTTTTTGAATAAATAATTTCAACCTGATCGCCATTGCGAAGCGGATGATTTATCGGCACAAGAGTATGATTTACCTTTGCACCAATAGCCGAAAGACCTATATCCGTGTGAATTTGAAAGGCGAAATCAAGAACAGTCGCACCACTTGGAAGAGTTTTTAAATCACCTTTCGGAGTATATACATAAAGTCCCTCCTCAAAAAAGTTACTGCGAAAATCACTAAGAAAGTCAAATGCGTTACCTGTGTCCGCACGCGAAAGCATTTCGCGCACACCCTCCAACCACCTGTCAAGAACGGAGTTTTGCTGCACAATCCCCTCGTTCTTGTATTGCCAATGCGCAGCCACTCCACGCTCCGCGATTTCGTCCATCCTCTTTGAGCGAATTTGAACTTCTACCCAACGCCCATCTTTACTCATTACAGTAGTGTGCAACGCTTCATAGCCATTACTTTTCGGCATCGCTATCCAATCACGCCTGCGCATATTATCAGGATATGTAGTGTATAGATCATTCACTATCGCATAACAACGATAACAGTCCGCCTTCTCACTCTCAATGGGTGCATCAATAATAATCCTTATTGCAAAAAGGTCATAAATCTCCTCGAAAGCGACACCTTTTTTATTCATTTTTTTGAGGATAGAGTGAACTGATTTCACCCGTCCGAAAATTGAAAATTTCAAAAATTCATTTTCGAGTCGCTTCCTTATCGGCTCTATGAAACGATTTATAAATTCCTCACGCTCGGCATTCGTTTCTTCGAGTTTTCTTTCTATCGTGTTGTAAACATCTGGCTCAAGATATTTTAATGCAAGGTCTTCCAATTCGGTTTTTATCAAATACAGACCCAGCCGATATGCAAGAGGTGCGTAGATGTTGAGCGTTTCGGATGCAATCTTTAATTGCTTCTCATCTTTCATCGCACTAAGAGTGCGCATATTGTGAAGACGGTCGGCAAGTTTTATCAAAATAACACGAACGTCATCAGAAAGAGTAAGCAAAATTTTTCTAAAATTTTCTACTTGCAATGATGTATCTTCGGCTGCTTCAAACGTGCCATCGTCTATTTTTGTAAGACCATCCACGATACGTGCAACCGTCTGACCAAACATTCCTTCAATATCTTCGAGCGTATAATCCGTATCTTCCACAACATCGTGAAGCAGGGCGCATACGACAGAAGTAGGTCCCAAACCAATATCCGCAACAACAATACGTGCGACTTCGAGTGGATGATATATATACGGATCTCCACCCTTGCGCCTCATATCAGCGTGTGCCTTTACCGCAAGATGGAATGCTTTCTCTATTTTTTCTTTTTCTTTGGGCTTTGGCTCTATCCTGAAAGAAGATAAAATCTGATTATATCTCTTTTCTATTTCCTGCTGTTCTAATCGTTCTCTTTCGTCCATGCATTATCAACAATTATATTCTTGCGAAGTTACGATTTTTTGGCGTACCTTTGCACCCTACTAAAGAAGTTTTTAGATATGAAGAAAATTTTGATTTTCGTTTTTGTCCTTTTCCACATTTCTATTTCTTTCTCACAGACGTACTCTGTGACTGTAATAGACGCTGCAAGTGGAAAAAATCTCGAATTTGTGAATATTGCTATTCTTGATGCCACAAATAAAAGCATCTTACAAGGTGGTATTACAAGTGAAAATGGAAAAGCGAGAATAGATAAAATTCCATTGGACAAAAGTGTTGTAGCCAAAATAAGTTTTATCGGTTACGAAACGCACACGTCCGAGCCGTTCACTCTCACAGCAGAACGCCCGAACAGGCGAGGCGGCACAATTCTTCTTAAAGCGTCCTCACAATCTCTCGAAGCAGTAGAGGTAGAGGGTGAAAAAAGGATGATAGAATATAAACTTGACAAAAAGATAGTCAATGTAAGTCAGTCATTAGTAAGTCAGGGAGGGACAGCTGTTGATGTTCTGGAAAATGTACCAACTGTAACTGTTGATGAAGACGGCAATGTTTCCATGAAAGGTTCGTCTGGAGTAACGCTGTTGATAGACGGACGACCTGCCGTGCTTTCGGGTCTTGGGCTGGATCAAATACCTGCTGCGAGTATCGAAAATATTGAACTTATTTCTAATCCATCGGCAAAATATAATCCCGAAGGAATGTCGGGAATTATAAATATAAAACTCAAACAGAGCAGCAGAAAAGTCGGCGTTAATGGCACTGTGAACGCTTCGGCAGCTACAAATAATTCTTACAATCTTTCTACAAATCTAAACTTTGGTGTTACTAAGGATGTGTCTATCATTGCTTCACTCGGGGGCAATTTTCGCCAGCGAAAAGGGTCTGGACGTAGCGACACTTATAATGAAATAGACACGCTCGGAAATATGAGTTGGGAACATGGCGAGAGCAGCAGTGTAAACAGTGGATTTGGCGGAAATGCAAAACTTGGAGTTGATTGGAAAATAAACAGCAAAAACTCTATTCTTGTCAGCGTTGGGGGCGGTATATGGAATATGCAAAGAAAGAACACTTCGCCTGACGGCACACGCTATTCGAAATTTTTCAATGACAACGGCACTTACTACAATCCGCGCTATCCTGATATGAACGTTCAGGATACGTGGCAATACACGTCAATAAACAATAGTTATGGAAACAATATGTTCAATCAGATAAATGGTGTTGTTTCGTACAAATGGGATGGTAGCAAAAAAGACGAAGAACTTACTTTTGATGCTTCGTTCGACTATTCCATCCCCAATAGTTACTCCGAATCCGAACGTACACGGCAGACTCCGTCCGATACAAATTTATACAAACAGGAAAGTCGTATAAAGGGCAGTGGCATTGATTTTGACGGACAGATAAATTACGTTTATCCTATTAACGAAAAAATGAAAATAGAAGTCGGTGCGCAGAGTAAGGTTCGTACAAATGCTTCGTACCAGCGTCAAAATATTCCATCTGACATTTCTCATCTGCAAGATTCCGCACTCGACTTTACGTATATGGAGCAGAACCATGGCGTATATTTCAACTATATGGCTACTTTCGGCAATTTTTCGATGCAACTCGGTGTGCGCGGGGAAGTAGCCGCAATGCAGGCTTTCACAAAAACGGAAAGCCAAGATACTTCGTTCGATTATTTTCGTCCTAATTTTTACCCTGCCGTACATCTGTCGTACAAAATTTCCAAAATGCAGGAGATACAGCTAAGTTATTCACGCCGCGTAAATCGACCGCGTCCATGGGATTTAAACCCCTTTACCGATTATGGCGACTACCCTGTGAGTATCCATTACGGCAATCCCAACCTAAGACCCGAAGATGTTCATTCGCTTGAGTTAAACTATTCTCTTTTCTTTAAGAAAGCAGGCTCTATATTTGCGACCGTTTATTATCGCCGCACCGAAGATGTTATACGCCGCTATATTTTTGATGATTTGGACGGATTGAAGCATAACACAAATATCAACTACGCAAGCAGTACGAATTATGGTTTCGATCTTTCATACGATGTCACGTTATTGCGGATTTGGCGTCTTAGTTTAAGCGGTGGATTTTATCGTAACCTTGTGCAGGGTGGCGGTGAGGCATATCTCAACAGTGAGGGATACAGCTACAACGTTCGCTGGAACAATACGCTTACCTTACCTCTTGATTTTACGGTACAGCTCTCCGCTTCGTATCGTGGTCCAATGTATTTCGGACAGACAGTTATCGACGCTCAATTTAACTCTGATATTGCAATCAGAAAATCATTTCTTAAGAGAAAGATTGTTGTCGGATTACGTTTGAGTGATATTGCAAACACGCGCCAATTCAACCGTTTTGTTGTCGGCAACAATTTTGAAAGCTACAACATTCGCAAGATGAACTCACGCGCCCTTTTTCTCACATTCACCTACAACATAAATCAGGGTTACCGCGAGAAGCAGCGCAAGCGCAGCAATCAAATCGAGGGCACCGCCGACACCTCTGATGGCGGAGGCGAAATGTAGAATTTAGAATTTAGCGGAGCGCACAATATACCTTTCTCTCTCCTGACTTCGATACCTTCAAAAAAACTGTTTTATCATATATTTGTTTACAGCAGATTATCCGTTTTGAGTCGCCCATTTAGGGGGACGCAAGTTCAAAATTCAATAAAGAAATATTATTCAAAACGATGATATTAACCCACAGACACAAATCTATTGAACAATTATTTGAAGATAATTTTTGGAGAAATTTACAAGGGCGACTCATTGTCAAAGTCAGGCGATTTACTTCTTGCATTGGATTTAACCATGTTAATAATCGCGTGATTTCACGCTATTGCACAACCGTTTTAACAAACTTTGCACCTGCCTTATCATCGCCATCCTTAAAATAACGAGAACTGTATTTGCCAATAGGCATTTCTGTTAAAATAAAAGTATTGCATCTTTGTGCAGCATGAACTTCTTTTGTTATCACTGTCTTTACAGCTGTAGCAATTAATGATGCAAGTACGTTAGCAATACCACCTCCTGTACTTTGAACGTATGTGCTTATTGTTAGTAGTCCCTCCCTATTATATATGATAGCATCTGTCTTTGTCGATTTTATTATATATTCAACATCGACAGTAACATTCGTGCCTTGCTTCTTCCATTCGTGAATTACAGTAAATATAACTAAATCCGCCCCAAACATTTCTCCAATTTTCTTAACAGATCCGTTAATAAACCGTTCCGAATCGTACGCACTTTCCCGTCTTAAAATCTCTATTGATAAAAAAGGCGGCAAGACATAATACCCTTGCTGACACAGTACAGACGACATCGTAGAGTACATATATTCTTTGGCATTTACATCAACACTTCTGTTTATCGGTGGCATAATCAATATAGAAGTCGGTTTTTCTTGATAAAAATAACTATATGCCTGCGATTTTAAGATTGTTTGTTTTGACGAGGAGCAGCTGCATAATACAATACAACTGACCACTATCATAATTATGGTTTTAATGTTATTTTTCATCTTTTATCATTTTTATTATTCTTCCAATAAAGGGTTTCGATTCGGGATAAAAGGATATTTCTTTATTAAGCATTTCTATCGCTTCTTTATTTTCTCCTTTTTGATATAAGAAAAAACCATAGTCAGCATAAACACCCGGTGGAACTATATTTCTTGCGCCTTTCTGTTTATTTATAATTTGTTGATAACATTTCATGAAATCTTCTATAGTCTTGTCATCTTGATTTTTTAGAAATTTATAACTCATATTATCGTAGTCATAAAAACTATATAATGCCTTTGGCGCACACGAACACAGTAGTGTGGATAAAAATATTAAAATTACAGGAGTATTTTTTTTCATGGTAGTTGTATTTTTTTTGTTTCTTCTGTTCCAATAAATATCTTTTGAGAATAAATCAGTTCGTCTTTATAATAAACTTTTATACTGTGGGCACCTTTATTTATCGCATAAATATCTCCTTTGACACGAGATTTTTGGTCTTTATAAACTTTTGCATTAAATTGAGTATTGTCGTCTATGGCAACCTGTACACCGTCTTTGTAATGATTATCACCTGTTACCACAAATTCGAGATACGATTGATTTAATCCTCGTGTAATGTTTGTCATTCCGCCACGACAACTGCATAACAAAAATATAGCACTTAATAAAATAATTGATAAATTTTTCATTTTTTATCCTCCTCTATAAAATAATTTGTTAAATTTTGTTTATCTATTGAGCCTTCAATAATCGAAACTATTGACCACTCGTTTGTCGGTACATCTCCACCGCAAACATCTATTTTAATTTTGCCAACAATTTTTCCAGGCAATTCTATTTGCATCCCTGTTTGTGGATTTGTAACTTTTTGACCTTTCTCAATGATATTAAAAATATCACCTACAGAAACTCCTTGACTTTTACCACAAGATACGATTGTAGTATTCTCGTCAGAAGACAAAAAATATGCTCGCCATGCCTTATCGGAACACCTATTAATAATATTTTCTACCAATTGAGAAATTGCCGCAGAGATTGCTTTATCATCAAGCGTTGCATCGTAATCTGCTACTACGCCATTTCCCGTAAATTTGCTTACTTTTGCAGTTGTCGCCGCCTCACCTTTACCTTCCTCTGAATAAATTACTTGCCCTGTGGATACATCAACTAATCTTAAATTAACAGCCACTTGCACTGTCTGCGTTTTAGATCTTGATGACAAATTGGATTCACCTGTAACTTTTCTGCCATATTCTGTCACAGAGCCAATAATCAGAAATTCTGCACCCACTGTGGGCATAACATTTTGATTAGACAATTTTAATTCTTTCTCAATTTGGTCAATATCTACACGTTCGAGTAAAATAAATTTATTGGATTCTGCAAGTTTTGCTGATAATACATCAAGTGCTTGCTTACCAATAGGGTCATTTTCTTTGTCGTAAAAAACACCTTTTGCATATTGCGTTTCATTGGAAAATCGTCCAACTGCTACGACACGTTTTAATCCTTTTTTACTTTCTTCAATCTTTTGAATTTGGGGTTCAACCAACTTCACTGTCTTTGTTTTTTGAGCCATTGTTGCACCCATGCTCATAAACAATACAATCAAAGCGACAATGTTAATTTTGTGTTTCATTTTTTTTGTATTTTGGTTAATAAAAAGAGTTCTGTAAGAAACAAAAACGGACTTTACTGTCCGTTGCTTGAGGTCGTGAGAACAACCTAAATTACCGATAAGTAAAGCCCGCATAGTGCGAGCAATCATACTTATTCCCGTAATTTTGTTGAAATTTCTCATGTTTCAAGCAACAAGAATATAGCAAAATGCCATTTTAATATTAATGTTTTTTATTTATTCATGATATGCCAATTTATTTTTTCAACAGGGCAAACGCATTATAAATATTTCACGAATATAATATCCTCATATTCAAATGTAAACTTTTGCTATTTTCGCAAAAATTGACGAAATGCGATTTTGCAAATAGCTGTATATCCGTTAGATAATTTTTATAACGCGTTTGCCCTGATTTTTTCAAAGCGCGAATTTACAACTTTTACCGTTATTTTCCTAACTTTTCCTTCTATTTTGCGGGGCAAACGCATTATAAATATTCTATGCGGATAATATTCTGATAATAAAGTAATAACTTTCTCTATTTTTGCAAAAATTGAAAAAAGCAATTTTGCAAATCGCGGTATATCTAGATAATTTTATAATGCGTTGACCCTGGCATCAAGCTGGATTGCAGCTATGGTTCAGGATCTGTACAACGAAGATTTGTAAGATTTAATGTTACAACTTACATCTTTTTTTGCGGATATTCCATACGTTTTAGAAAACAAGACAGAAAAGCATTTTCAAACGATTTTTTATTTAGTCTTTACTCTTGTTGGGCAATTAGTGAAAGTGGAAAAACGCAGTTCTGCCGGACACGCAGATGCGGTAATGGAAGTTGAGGACAAGATTTATAGCTTCGAGTTCAAGCTTACCGACAACGCCACTGCCGAAGAAGCGTTGCAACAAATTTAAGAAAGCGGTTACGCCACACCCGATCTCGCCTCCGGCAAAAAAATCATAAAGACTGGCATTGCCTTCGACAACAAGACCCGCACTATCGGCGAATGGAAAATTTCGCTATAAAATCCTTTTTACTTTGAGCCACCTCACCCTCTTCGATATTAGTCCCAATAGAAGTACCGCTTCTCAAAACTTGTTTAGATAAAACATACTCTCTCTTATTTTCATTCAAATATCCGTACAACCTCACCATCCTTGCCGCAAAAGCAAATGTTTTTGTCTTTACCACATTCTCCCTCATTTTACATTCTACATTCTTATAGCGCGGCAATTCCGGGGAGGGTTTTGCCTTCAAGGTATTCTATCATTGCGCCACCACCGGTGGAAATGTAGCTGATTTTAGAAGCAATGCCGAGTTTATTTACGGCTGCAATTGAGTCGCCACCACCAACAGCAGAAAAAGCATTGCTTTCACCCACGCACTTACCTACTTCGAGTGTGCCAGCTGCAAAATTATCCATCTCAAAAACACCGAGAGGACCGTTCCACAAAATAGTTTTGGAAGAACGAACTATATCCTTAAAAGCATCAATTGATTTTGGTCCAATGTCCATACCCTCCCATTCAGCAGGGATTTCCATTGTCGGAACTACTTTGCGATTTGCATTATTGTCAAAAGCATCCGCCACAAGCGTATCTACAGGAAGGGCTAACTGTACACCTTTTTCTTTATAAATGGCAAGTATTTCCTTTGCCAAATCAAGTTTATCATCCTCGCAAAGAGATTTACCTATCTGTCCGCCGAGTGCTTTGATAAAAGTATAAGCCATACCGCCACCGATAATAAGATTATCAACTTTGTCCACAAGATTTTTAAGCACATCTATCTTGCTCGAAACTTTCGCTCCGCCGATAATTGCCGTAAAAGGATGTTCTGGAGTTTTGACTAATTTTTCGAGATTGACGATTTCGTGTTCGAGCAATTTTCCCACATATTTGTCGTTCGGGAAGAACTGCGCTATAACTGCTGTGGAGCTGTGCGCACGGTGGGTTGTACCGAAAGCGTCATTCACATAAACTTCGCCGAGCGAAGCAAGATATTTGGCAAACGCTTCGTCTCCTTTTGTTTCGCCTTTAACAAAGCGAACATTTTCGAGCATTAATATTTCGCCCGCTTTTAATGCTTTCGCCGCTTCTTCCGTCTTTTCCTTAAATACGTCACCCGCAACTGCCACAGGCTTGCCCAATAACTTCGACAAATGTGCTGCCACAGGTTTAAGCGAAAACGCTTCTTCGTAGCCTGTCCCTTCGGGACGTCCCAAATGTGCCATGATAATAATGGCTGCACCATTTTCCAACAAATAGTTGATTGTTGGCAAACTTTCTCTTATGCGCGTGTCGTCCGTAATTACTCCGTCTTTAATCGGCACATTCATTTCGCAGCGCAAAAGCACTTTTTTTTCTTTAAAATTTCCTTGATTTAATGTTTTCATATTTTTATAATTTATTTGTAAACTTCTTTTCTATGCGCCAAGTCAATAACATTAATTAAAAGAATATCATCAAAAATGTCGTAAATCACACGATAATGGTAAGCCATTACTTTGATTTTCGCTTAGCTTCAATTATTCTAAAGGCTTCATCCATCGGAACAGAAATCTCTTTAGACTTTTTTGCCTCATCATATAGACGAACATCTTCTAATTCTGCGTTTTGCAGCTCATGCAAAGGAACAATAAAAGCGGTAAAACATTTTCATAGTTTTGCCGCTCAAAGCCACTTCCTTTTTACTACAAATTGTTCAATTCGTTATAAGTTTCATTGACCGCATTTTGCAAATATAACTGCTTGCACATTACAACAATGTACATTATGCCTATCGTAAGCCAACCTAAAAGAAACAGAGTTAACAGGTAAGTAGAAAGAGATAACCCTTCCTTCTTACCATTTTTCACGAGATAATTGTTACAGCGGGTAATCCACCGACATTCCCACACTATGCCATAAATGCCGAGTGTGACAATTGACAGAAAAAAATAAGCGACCAAGCCACTTGTTTTCTTTCCGTCCTCACGGCAGGCAATGTTCGTTTCTTTGGCAAAAGCATAAATCAAATACAATTGATAAATGCCCAATGTTACGATTGACAATAATAATGTCAACCAAAAACCGCGATTTGTTGTTAATCTACTCATAAATATAAAATTAGGAGGATTTCTGATTTTTAATTTTTGATTTTGATTTTCCAACAAAGCCGAAATCCTACAAAACTTTATCAAAAAATCACCGCAAAGTTAGCATTAAAATTCCCAATTACACACAGACACATAAAAATGTCCGATAAAATTTACAGAGGAGTGGTACAAAAAAAACAGCCTTATGAATTGGGCACATTTGCATTTTGAGGTGCTATAGAGAATGTTGATAGCTTACAAATCAATTACGAATTACGAACCCAACGGTTGTTGTTTTTACCGCTGTTGGGCTTGACTTAATTGCGGTTTATGTTTGCTTAACACCATAGTTCAATTACGAATTACGAACCCAACGGCTGTTGTTTTTACCGCTGTTGGGCTTGACTTAATTGCGGTTTATGTTTGCTTAACACCCTGTTTCGATTACGAATTACGAGAACCGACAACAAGCGTAAGCACAAACTGATTTTAAGAGAAAATTAAGACATATCTTAAAAATTCTTAATATTTAAGTTTTTTTAAGAAAAAAAAATTGGTAACTTGTTTTGTAGCTGTTATTTTTGCAGCTTATGAAACAAAAAGCAATTAAACCATCTGACACACAGTCCACAGGTAAATACCAAAATCTATTGACTGATTTCGGCTTCAAGTTTACGTTCAGGCAAGAAAGATTTCTCATCTCTTTTCTGAATGAACTTTTGCAGGGAGAAGAAAGAATAACAAGTATCAAACTATTAAATACAGAACAGTTAGGAAAAACAGAAAAAGATAAACATGTTATTTTTGACATCTTTTGCGAGAACGAAAGAGGGGAAAAAATCCTGCTCGAAATGCAAAACCTGTATCAAAAACATTTTTTGGACAGGTCTATTTACTACAGCTCACATCTTATTCAGCAACAAGCCGTTAAAGGTGAAAAGGATTTTCACTTAAATGCCATGTACGTAATAGGTGTTTTGAATTTTACCCCTGCAGAGATGAAAGACGATGTAAGTCCAATATGTCGTTCACAGTTGGTCAATACAGAAACAGGAAATGTTATCTTTAAAAAATTAAATTTTATTTACGTAACTTTTCAAACACTGTGTAATTTATTGACTATAAAGAAAAAACCCAACACTTTTAATGTGTCGGGTAACAAGTGGGTAACAAAACCGCCCCTTTTATTGCTTTTTTATCAGACTTCTTTGGAACAAATGTAATCATTTTTTGGGGATTGTTACATTCAGTGTCTTTTTGTTTCCATTTGCCAGAACTTCGTTTATAATATCCGTAATGTCCTTTTCATCATCATCCTTTGCTTCTGCACTCTGCACTTTTGGAATAGAGTACTGCATAAATTTTTCCAAAATTAATAACCTTTCTTTTGGTGTCAATGTCTTTAAATCCGCTTCTATCTGTAACCGATTATCATCAATAAGCTCTGTTATCCACTCTCTCGCCGTCTGTGTTACCTTGTTAGGCCTTCCTTTGGGACGACCGTTTGGGTTTCCTGTTTGTCCTTTTCTTTGTGCCATATATCAAATGTTTTTTAATGTTGTTTTCATATTATTAGTGTTACCAAAATTTGGTAACAGATACAACTTACTATAATAACAAATGTTTTTTTTGGGTTAAGATGATGTAACAAAAAATCCGTTACATTTACAACTTACTATTATAGCAAATGTTATTTTTAACGTGCATATTTAGCAATATCAAAAATTGCTGTTTCAAGCTCTTTTATTAAATCGTCTGTTTGCCCTTTGGGATTTTGTGAAATCGTGAATAATTTCCGCCTTAACTCGTAATACCGCTGTCGTTCTTTAAACGCGCTTTTGGTCTTTAATTGACTTATGAAATCATCTATAAACGATGTCCCTTTTTCCTGTAATAAACAAGCAAATAAAAGCGTTTCCGCCTGTTTGGGTGTTTTTATGTTATTGTCTGCCATAAGGATTGTATTTTTATTCTTATTTATCGTTTTAAACTCATTATACCACCACTGCACTATTTTACAGTAAAAATCACTATCAAATAATAAATTCCCTGTTATATCCCGCTTAAATTGCTCATTCAGGCGTTTTAAAAATCTTAGTTCATACCTGAAAAGATTGCAACCCTGCAAAATATCAGGTATCGGTGTTTTTTTTGCTTTTGCCTCTTTTGCCTTATCGTAAAAAGATAGCTGCCGTTGGTGATTATTGTAGTAAAGCGTGTCAGGCGTGGATTGCAAACGTGTAAAATATGGTTTGTTTCCTAAGTGGCTGTAATAATCGGACGGCGGGCGTTTGGTGGGTATGACTGTTGAAATGTCAAATCGAGTAACTTTTGCCGTTCCGATGTCTGTATGCAAATTATCACTTAATTTCTCAATAGCTTGCCTTGTGTCGTTTCTTTTGAGTGTATAAATGTTTGACGGATGTAAATATGCTGACAAACTGCCTTTCAATGAAATACCACCCTCAAAAACGGATACAGTGTAGTTATTCAACTTGCCTGTATAGCTATACCCCTGCCTTTCATTATGTCGTTCCGTTATTTCAGACAAATAAGGCAAAATATCAAAGGGATTACCCATTAATATATTTGCCCTATCTATCCAAAAATTTACAGTATCAAACATAATTTAAAAATCGTTGTTTTTTTTTGGGGGGTGTGTAACAAAAAATCCGTTACATTTACAACTTACTATTATAACAAATGTTTTTTTTCACTCAATCGGTTTTGCCTGTTCTCTTATCGTCTTTATAGCCTCGTCAAATTTTCCGTCTGCTAACTGCTTTGCCGCCCCTTGTATCAAATAACGTCCATTTGAAACAATCAATATTTCAATTGTTGAGTAATCTGAATTGATTGTAAACAAATACCCATCGTTCCTATTTTCATAAAACGGATTTAATTTGCCGTTTTTAAAGAATTGGTTTTTGGGTGGCTCGCCGTATCCGATTAAGGTTGTCCCGATTGTAAGATTTAGAAAATAGATACTACTGAAATTAATACCGCCCTTACATTGCAGCCTTGTTTCCGCTGTGCTGTTTGGGTTGCATTTGTCGTTACGTTGGTAATACATAATAATTTCATTTTTGGCGTTTTTAAGGGCTTTTAACGGCTTAAAATACCCTGCCTGTGCAGTTCCTGCATATCGGGGCGTTTTAATCTCTGTGCCGTCCTTTCTTACGCTCTGCCTGCGTTCCATTTTTAAATAAGCACTAAACATAACCACCCCCTTTTTTACCTGTTACTAAATAGGTCGCTGCCTCTGTTTCCACTTCATTAGTGGTCTTAACTCGGTGCTGCAATTGCCACGCTATGATTTCATCTTTGTTAAAATAGGTGATTTTTCCGCCCTGACTTTTGTAGTAAGGGATTTTTTTCTGCATTACCAATTTGTAAAGGTGGGATTTGCTTAACCCTGTTAATAGGGCAGTGTCATTCATTGTAAGAGCTTGTTTAACTCCTAATAACGTCAGTTGCTTTATTTCTTGCAACTCTGATAATAAATTTTCTTCCATTGTTTTAAAAAAAATTTGTCCTTTGGTTGGTGATGGGTATCTACCAAAATACCCACCCCTGACCGTTTGTTAATTCTATACCGTTGGTAGTCTAATAAAGAATTAACAAAGGCAAAATTATTTTGAAATGGAATAAAAAAAGGGCTACAATATACTACTGTAACCCTACTGTAAGTTTTTTTGAAAAAGATTATGCACTTAGAATTTCAGCAAGTCTTTTATGTCCTTTGATTGTTTTCCAATCGTTTTTATGCTTTGATACTGCATTTTTAAGGGTGTCTATATTTGGCTTTTTATTTCCAATAGTGAAACAATTGCATGCTATTTTCCAATGTGATGTATTTGTATCCCCAAATAATGTATCAATCATATATGCAAGTAATGCCGCTGTTTTAAGCCATTTTAACGGCTCAAACGGCTTTTCATTGTCGAGAATAGCCGTACCACTAAAAACGTAGCAAAAATGGCTGTAAATCGTTTCTTTTGGCAAAAAACCACCATTTATTAATCCGTCAAATAGTTTTTCTTGCTCATCTGTGGTAAAGTCGCGGGTAAAGTGGAGCGATCGTTGGGGTTCTGCTGTGTCTTGTCGCTTGATTTCATCGGAAATTCTGCTATCCACATACCTAAAATAATTTTCTGTAAAACTCTTTATTTCAGCAACTTTATCATCGTTAAAATATGGAAATATCGCTTCTGATTGTTGTGCTAATTGAGCCTCGCTCTCTTTGTGATAGCTATAAAATTCACTTTCTAAATCCCTAAATAATACATCTGGGTCGCCCCTGTGTTGTAATTCATATTGATTTAATTTGTCGTTTAAGTAATCCTCAAACATTGTCTTTGTATCTTTTCTTGCTTCTGCTTCCTGAAATGTCTGATGTATGCAACAACCTATAAATCCACGCGCTAATAGTATAGGCGACTTTTTTTTGCCTTCAACTGATGAATAATGCTTCATATCATCGCTCATTTCAAAAAATCTAATACAATGAACGCCGTCACTTTTAAAATAGCTTAATTCACCTGTTTTGCCGTTTGCCCAACATGCAACTTGCCCTGTGTTGCTAATGTTCAAACTAATTAAATCCTTTGAGTGCATAATTTATCTATTTTTAATTGTTTCCAAAAAGATCATCCAATTTATGCATCGCCGCGCCTTTACTCTTATCAATGATTTTAGCATATATTTGGGTGGTTTGGATGTTGGAATGTCCTAATATCTTACTTACTACTTCAATGGGTACGCCCAAATTCAGTAATAGGGTGGCGTGGGTGTGCCGTGCTGTGTGAAATGTTACGCGCTTATTTGTAACGCCTGCACTACACGCCCAAAGGCTAATATGTCTTGTTATAAATGTACTGCTCCGTACATAAAAAACTAAATCATTATCCGTTTTGTTTTTCCGTTCGGGTAAATACTTTAATGCCTCTTTGCATAATGGCAAATGCTCTGACTTTTTTGTTTTTTGCTGGACAAATGACAGGGTTGTAGTGCCGTTGCTTTCAGTTTGAATTTGTCCCCATTGTAACGCCGTTATGTCGCCTACTCTTAACCCTGTAAAACAACTAAACAAAAACGCCTTTTTCATATCCTCGCTAACACAAGGGGTGTTTATCATCTTTGCCAACTCGTCAGTAGTTAAATAGGGGCGTTCGGCTTGGGTGTTTTTGGGGTAATAGTCGGCAGGTATTTGTTGAAAAGGATTATCATTAATAATATCGTCTTTGATTGCAGAATTTAATACCAATTTGAAAGTCGTGATATAACGGAATTGAGTACGATCGCCTAACCTTTCCAATGGGTTTTGCTTGTTTGGTACTGTCCTCAAATAATCTATAAAACCAATGCAAAAATTCTTATCAATCTGTTTAAATGTAATTTTGTCGCCCTTATATTGGGTAATATGGCGTATCAATGATTTTAGACCGCCAAAAATTCCGTTTGTACTTTTACCGGTCAATTCTGTTTTACGTGCTGATACGGCTTTGATGTAATCACAAAATAACATCTTTTGTTTTTTGCTATTATTACCGCTAAATCCGTGTTCATTATTCTGTAAATCTACTATCCTCTGACTTTTTATAGCGTTTGCAAGTTCTAATACACGCCTGTTACTTTCCTTATCCAATGGGGTTGTTTCGGGTGTTAAATAAAGCTTCAAAAACTCATAACTACGTTTCCCTGCTGTGTAAATGTCTAAATAGATAGATTGGTTTCCGTTATTAAGTTTCTTAAATCGTAACCTTACAGGCTCTTTTGCCTTTGTAATATTTCTTTTTGCCAACTGTTTATATGCTTTTGTTTGTTATCTGGGTACAAAAGTACATAATTATTTTTAAAGTAACAAATTTATTTTTAAAAAGTAACAATTCAGTAACAAATAATCGTATAATATTGGAATAATTAAAGAAAGGTAAATGTTATTTTACTGCTCTTATATACCTGTAAAATAAAGATTATTCTAACCTTTGTTATGCTTTTGATTTCTTTTGAATTTGGTTGTTAAATTTATTTACGTATCTTTGCCTAAGTTTGAGAAAGATGTGAGTGAGTGTAAAACGCTGACGGATCGCTGGCTTTACACGCTAATCCATTCGCAGCCACAATATGAACTTGATGAAGATTTTTTACGTGAAGATGAGCTTTTCAGTGATTTATT
>JAISPZ010000088.1 GCA_031274555.1 Bacteroidales bacterium
AACCAAAAACCAAAAACCAAAAACCAAAAACCAAAAACCAAAAACCAAAAACCAAAAACCAAAAACCAAAAACCAAAAACCAAAAACCAAAAACCAAAAACCAAAAACCAAAAACCAACCCCAGCCAAAAACCAACCAAAACCCGTCACCGCCCGCACCAAGACTACAAAAGTAAGTAAAAATGAAGAAAGTCGTAAAGAAAATAATGAAAAATACAGTTAAAGTTATTATTGGCTTTGCTGTACTTTTGCTTATTGTGACGGGTATGCTTCACTCCGTTTTTTTTACCTCGTGGCTCGGCAAAAAAGGAAGTGAAATCGCATCAGAGTATATAGGCTACCCAATTTATTTCAACAAAATCGACTTAAGTATTTTTACGAAAACAGCAGCCGTAACAAATTTTCAGATATTGGATAGAAACGACTCCAATATGCTTTCTGCCGATAGAGTTACGGCGACACTCAAAAGTTATGACTTCAAAAATTTCACAATAAAAAATCTTGTTATTGTCAATCCCGATTGGTATATCCACGTCCCCAAGGGCGACACATCCCCCGATTTTGAAATTGTCCTGCAACGACTGATAGCATTTAAAAAAGATACCGTATCAAATCCATTTCTTATAGAAAATGCACGTGCCATTAGAGGAAAGTTTCGCTACAATAATGAAAATTATGAGTGGAAAGGAGAGCATGCAATTGACTTCAAACATATAAACATTGAGAATTTTAATGTGGACAG
This sequence comes from Bacteroidales bacterium, assembly GCA_031274555.1. Classification (GTDB taxonomy): domain Bacteria; phylum Bacteroidota; class Bacteroidia; order Bacteroidales; family P3; genus JAIRNR01. The sequence continues at coordinate 742 of JAISPZ010000088.1, forward strand.
TCGCAATATCTCCGTTTACAGAAAACAAATCAGCTTCATAATCGACCATACGGACTTTATAGAAAAAAATGGTTTTAAGGCAGACGACTTTGAGGGGTTTGCGGAAATCAGCCCGCGCTCAATGCACTTCACAAAAATTAAAATAAAAACACCAGAGTCAAAATTTGGCATTGACTTGCATTTTAACTACAAAAGCTATAGAGATTTTAAAGATTTTATCAATAGAGTTAAAATGGATGGCGAAATAAACGAAGGCGCAATTCTTGACCTCTCGGATTTAGCATATTTTGCATATCCACTTCGTGGTATGGACGGCGTTACACAAGTGGCAGGAAAGGTGAGTGGAACAGTGTCAGACCTGCGCACAGAGGGAATAAGAATAAAAGGCGGAAATAATTTTAACATAGAAACAGACGTATATTTGAGCGGACTTCTCAATTATAAAAACACTAAATACGACATAAACATTAAAAAATTTTCCATCACAAAAGAAGATTTGAAATATATCACACTTCCCGACAGGTGGCAGTTTGAAATTCCAAAACAGTTAGACGCATTTACGGATTTGGATTTGCATGGAACATTTACGGGGAAACTTGATGACTTTGTCGCTGAAATAAACTTAAATTCCAATCTTGGAACGGTCATTGCCGACTTGCGACTTGGTCATAAAGAAATAGACACTTCCATTCAAACAATTCGAGCAAAAACAGATATTATCGACTTACAACTCGGCAAAATTTTGTCTGCCACAAAATGGTTTGGAGCTACTACCGCTTCACTAAACGTGTCCTCCGAAGGACATTCTCTAAAAAATATGTCCCACAATATAAGTGGAAAAATAAACTCTTTTGTTTTTAATGATGCAACAATTTATGATATTGATGCAGATGTAAATATAGAGGGTAAAAAAATAGACGGAAATATAAATGCAAACGACAGGAATGTTGATTTTGACTTGATGTGTCGGGCGGATTTTAGAGATACTGCGGCAAAATTTTATTATGATATTAACTTGCGTAACATCAATCTTCAAGCATTGAAACTCGTTAGTGATACAATGCCACTTACTCTATCTTCTAAAATTAAAGGACGAAATGTGGGTACTGATTTGGATAACCTTTATTGTGATATAGAGTTAAAAGAAATAGAATTAAGCGGAAATTCATTTGGCTTGACACTGCCGAGAATAGCGTTGCTTATAGACGAAAAAGAAAACTCAAAGCATTTCACTCTTATATCCGATTTGTTGAAAATAAATATTGACGGGGAGTTTGTGCTTTCAAAAATCCCCAAATTATACACACATCTGAAACAAATTTATTTTGACGAAGAAGTACCGGAAGAAATATCAGCAACACCATTGCCAAATATGGCAGACGAGATTATGCCCGACCAAAAATTTACTGCAAGTGTTACAATTAATGGAGTAAATCATTTGGCAGGGGTCTTTTCGTCGGAGTTGCAGTTGTCCCACAAACTTACTTTTGATATTTCCTGCAACACAAAAGAAAATAAATATAAATTGCATGCAGACATTCCGTACGTCACTTACAAAAAATTCGGTTACATAAATGGGCAAATCGACTTGTTTACCGTCGAGAATGTAATGTTTATACGAACAACTGCCGACAAACTTTTTCTTGATGACAGTATGTATATGGCTCAATTTCTTTTTCAAACAAATTTTGCAGGACATAACACATTCAATTGGGGAATTCATTGGCTGAACAATGACATTAACGGTAATGATACAAATTTTTCTTATGGAAATATTCGAGGAAATTTTTCTTATTTCGAAAATCAGCGCAAATGGAAATTAAGTGTGGATACTTCGGGTATGCGCTTTTATGACCGCAATTGGATATTTTCACCAAACAGTTTCGTAGAGGGAGACCCAGAAAGAATAACTGTGAATAATTTTTCGCTTCGTAATGGTCACGAAGCAATTTCTGCTTCGGGAGTATTGTCTAAGGACATGAATTCAAAATTAGAAATAAAGATGGATTCTTTAAATATTTCGTATTTGGATGTCTTTTTTAAGCGTGCAGGAATAGACCCTGATGGCTATATTTCAGGAAAAATTGAATTGTGGGATGTCTATAAAAACATGGATATTGTTTCGGATATATCAATGGAGCGATTTCACATTAACGGCGACAACTATGGAACAATAGGTTTGAAGACGAGGTACGACAAAAGCAAATCAGCACTTCTGGGGCAGATAGATATATCCCTTGTCGGAGGTAAAATCCCGCTTCTCTCTTTAAATGGAACATTCTATCCCAAAAAAAATAATGCGTTAGATTTTGAAGGTACTGCCAAAAATCTTCCCATCAATTTTCTTGAGAATTATTTATTGTCTTTTTCTTCCGATATTTCAGGCACTGTAAGCGGCACAATGAAATTAGGCGGAACGCTTAAAAAGCCCGAATTTTATACAGACGTACAGAGTAAAGATTTCGCGATGAGTATAGATATTTTGAATACATCATACACTTTTGATACGTGTCGCATTATAGTAACTCCAACCGAAATATCTTTTCCGACAGCCGTCTTTCATGAAAGTACGCATGGAGGAACAGGACGGTTACGCGGAAAAATCACGCACAAAAATTTCAAAAATATCAGCCCCAATTTACATATCAGAGTTGCAAATGTTCTTGCATTAAACGTTCCATTTTCAAAGGCAACTGCCTATTCAGGAACAGTGTTTGCGTCGGGGACATGTGATATAGACGGAAGTGTTTCGGACAACATGAAAATAACCGTTAATGGGCGCACTGAAAAAAATTCCACCATAACATTTAATACCGAAAGTGCGTTTGAGAGTTCGCGTGATTTTATAAAATTTAAAGACAATGGTGCACAGGATGACGTTGTCCAGGAGGGATACACATATTTCATCAAAAAAGAACAAAAAGAGGACACTAAGACACCCTTGCTGATAGAATTGAATATAGACGGAACTCCCGACATTCTCGTAAATATGGGAATTAAAAACAGTGTAATGTCAGGACATTTAAGTGCACGTGGCAGGGGGCAGATGAAGTTTATTTCAAACCCGGACGTAACGCAGCTATTTGGCACATACACTGTAAATAGCGGGACTTTCGACTTTTCCATGATGGGTCTTATGGACAAGCAATTTATTTTACGTAACGGCAGTACTATTTCATGGACAGGTCCGTTAAAAGAAGCGCAACTTAACGTTGATGCAGTATATACAACAAGAACCTCGCTTGCACCAATTCTTTCCGAAGGAACTTTTCAGGGCAATGTAAATCAAAAGGTAAATGTAGAAAGCATCCTTGAAATGCAGGGCTTGTTATCCAATCCGAATATCAGTTTTGATATAAATTTGCTAACAATAAATCAAGAAATTAAAGATATTTTTTCGGGGATTGTAAACAAAGAAAATCTTAGCGAGATGTTTAGACAAACGTTTTCTCTTTTGCTCTTTAACAACTTTATGTCCGTTGAGGGAGGGCTTATGAAAAATAACGTTGCCGACAATGCACTTTCATCTTCGCCAGAACTACTGTTAGGTCAGTTTAATAATTTCATTTCACAACTCTCAAAAAATGTTGATTTTGGCGTAAACTACCGTCCGGGCAACGAGGCGAATAATTCCGAAGTTCAAATTATGGTGGGACTTCAATTTTTCGACAATCGCCTTATCGTTGAGGGCAGTATGGGTATTGATGTGGACAAGTCGGCGGGTGAAACGTCCAATCCGTCAGGCATTGTGGGCGATGTAAATGTCGAATTTAAAGTCACGGACAAAATCAGTCTGAAAGCCTTTAATCGCTCAGACGAAAAAGACATTCTCAAATCAGGTGTTTCTTACACGCAGGGAGTCGGTGTCGGGTATCGAAGAGATTTCGATTCGTTCAAAGACCTCATCGTCCGAAAGCGTCCCAAAAAACCAAAGAAAACGCAGTGAGAGATGTCAGACAGTCAATTATTATAGCGTTCCCCCGCCTCGCAAGCTCGGCGGGGTCGGGCTTTCGCCTGTATCTTTTTTGTATCGGACAATTACAAACACCCCCCGCTAATAGCAACAAGCAGACCTCTCGCCACCAACCACAAAAAAGGATGTCGGCTCAAAGTCGCGAGTAAGCGAGGGCAGAGGACGCGCTCGCGCGGACTATGCCGAGCGTGAGCGACTTCATTGCGAAGCAATAATCCCTAACGCAAGCCCCCGCCCTGTTCAATCACAAATTATCATTACGACTTGCGAACAGCAATCGCTTATTCCGCTACCCACCCACATCCCCCGCCCACTGCCCGCCCGCTGCCCACCGCCCACTGCCCGCCCGCTGCCCGCCCGCTGCCCGCCCGCCGCCCGCCCGCTGCCCGCCCGCCGCCTACCCGCCGCCTACCCGCTGCCCGCCCGCCGCCCGCCCCCTCAACCGTAGCGACAACTCATCAGCAAGCAACTCTATTTCAAATCTGCAAAATTATTGCGATAAATTGCGAATTTTTAGTGCGACAGATTGTCAAAGTCAGGAAATGTATTAACTTTGCATCAAAATTAATGATTACAATGATTTACCTTATTACTTACGATTTAAATACAGAGGGCAAAGATTATAATGCCTTGTATGATAAAATAAAATCATTAGGAGAATGTTTTCATCCGTTAGAATCTGTTTGGTTTCTTCAACCGTTTCATTATTCTGATGTAAATACGGTTACCGAACAGCTAAGAACCACGATGGATAGTAACGACAATATTTTTGTTGTGGAAATAACCGATAAATCACGACAGGGATGGTTGCCGAAAACTGCATGGGATTGGTTAAAAGCCCACAAATAATAACACAATTATGATAAAAGAAATTTCCGTAAAAAATTTCAAATGTTTTGAAAATGAAGAAAAGTTTTATTTCTCAAAATTAAATTTATTGACAGGGATTAATGGAAGAGGTAAATCTTCTGTATTACAGTCCCTACTTCTTGTTTCACAAACATTTCTAAAGAGAAAAACTCCGCAACAATTAGTTTTAAACGGCGAATGGATTGAATTGGGTACATTTGATGATATAAAGAATGACAATAGTAAAGAAAACACTATTTTGTTCCAATTTAAGACAGATGATAACGACCAAAATGACATGCGCTTTATCTATGGAGAAGCGAAAGAAAGTGAGAGAATTGCAAGTATTGTGAGCTTAATCATTAATGGGGAAGAAAAATATGTTGAACCAGCTGATGCTACAGACACAAAGAATGACAACAGCAATATACCACTACAACAGCAACCACAAAGCAGAAGAAACCTCGATAACTTTTCAAGAAGTACAAGATGAATTATTACCATGGATTGACAGAGAAAATTGTCACGGCTTAATTGCTTTTCATGAAATAGACAATTTTGATAAAAATTTACAAATAATCTATGGTAAGGATGGATGGTATAAATTTAGAAGATATTTTTTAAGTTTATTTCCTCGTGACGCAGGTTTTTTTATTGATGAATGTACAAAATACTTTCCGAATTTATTTTTCCACGAGAGAAATAAAATAGTTGTATCTTATTTATTAAAAAATAGTACCAAAAAAACGATACACTATCTATCAGAATTAAATGACAAATTTGGTTTAGCGAAGACAACGCCATATAATAGAAAAGATACTCTAAAATGTTTCAATTCTTCATGTGCTTTTGATGACTATGCTTCTGATGAAGGGGGTTCTGGCTCAAGGAAAAAAAGCAAGGCTAAAGAGCAAGACACTTTTGAATTTACAGATAAATACAACGACAAGAAAAAAGTCTGCTGTGATTTGCATTTGAAAATATTAAAAGATGACAAAGGGAAAGTGCTTACAAGTAATGGGAAGAAATCCACAGGACGCATTTATTTTAACGAAGGAATAAAAGATGTTGGTTGCGATAAGATATTAGTTGGACATATAGGAAAACATACATAAAAATTTCACTTTGGAGTTTTCGTCCTGAAATAGATTTACACAAACTTTCTTCGGGACGATACACCCACCTCACGACTCATTTTGCCCAAAATGTCCATCTCATAGCATACAATATTATTAAGTTTTATGTTGCATAAGTCACGCATTTTCGGAAATAATAATGTGAATTCACTAAACCCGTTTTGGGATGAGGCGATTTTTTTTGTACATTTACGTTAGTAAAAATTTTTAATTATATGTTTATTCTTGTTATCAACCCAGGATCCACTTCAACTAAAATTGCAATTTTTGAAGATGCAAAATCTATTTTTCAAAAAACCATTCGCTACACAGTAGAAGAACTTGACTCCTACCCTGTAATCACCGACCAATACTCTTTCCGCAATCAGTCTGTTGTGAGTTCAGTCATCAATGACGCGAATTTTGATATTTCGCAACTAAATTGCGTAATTGGGCGCGGTGGTATGCTAAAGCCTATTGGGGCTGGCATTTATGAAGTAAATGAAGCAATGCTTAGCGATTTGCGCAACAATAAATATGGCGAGCATGCAAGTAATCTTGGCGCGTTGATAGCGCACGAAGTTGCTTCAGGCTTAAACGATGTTAAGGCATATATCGCCGACCCTGTCGTTGTGGACGAATTGGAAGATGTTGCACGCATTTCGGGACACCCACTTTTAAAACGCGCATCAGTTTTTCACGCTTTAAATCAAAGAGCTGTAGCGCGACATTACGCACGTGGCATGGGAACTGATTATGAAAAATTGCGTCTTATCGTTGCGCATCTCGGTGGCGGTGTAAGCGTAGGTGCGCACCGATACGGCAAGGTTATAGATGTGAATGACGGACTAAACGGCGATGGACCTTTTTCGCCCGAACGTGCGGGCGGGCTTCCTGCGTGGCCTCTTGCGCAATTATGTTTTAGTGGAGAGTATTCGGCGGCTAAAGTCAAAAAGATGATTACAGGCAAGGGGGGATATGTCGCATATTTTGGTACTAACGATGCGCGAGAGATAGAAAATCGCGCTTTAAATGGCGATGAGCGAGCAGCTTTGATAGAAAACGCACTTGCCTATCAGGTTGCCAAAGAAATAGGTGCAATGGCGACAGTATTAGAGGGCAGGGTAGATGCCATTATTATCACGGGTGGTGTAGCTTATGGTGAACCGATAACAAAAGCTATTAGCGACAGAATAAGTTTTATCGCGCCTGTTAAAGTTTATCCGGGCGAAGACGAAATGCGAGCACTCGCCGAAAACGCCCTAATGCTCTATCGTGGCAAACAAGAACTAAAAATTTACGTCTAACCCCGCCCCGCCCTCGCCCCAACCCGCCGCCCCCCCCCATCACCTCACCCCGCTCCACCTTACTTCAACCCACCTCGCCCCGCCCCCACCGACAAACAAAAGAAACATACAGGCGCACCTCACAAATATAGTTATGAGTTTCAAAAAAAACAAAACAAAAAAAACACTCATTATTTGGGCTTGTATTTTTTTCTGCATAATGCGCGTATTTGCACAATCAACCACAAGCACAGAAAAAGATTATGCCGATGCGCATTGGCGAGTGTACGAAATAGAAGTACAACTCATAAATCAGAAACAATATGATCTTTCCAACACCGCTTTCGTAACATTATTTAGTGAATATGATTATCGTTTTGCAGAGGGATATTCTGTAGCCTTTGCCAATTTATGGCACATTTTCATTTTGAGGTGTTGATTGCAAGTTATAAACAGTCTATAGTGTTTGTAAGATGTTTTTTTATCACCTGATTAAGGGCGATGATTGTAATTTATTAATCGGTTGCAGTATCTCAATTTGCAAATATTCCTTAGACAATTATTTTCTTGATTTCTTTATTCAAAACATCGCAGCAATTTTGTGTATGTTTGTCCAAATGTCTTTCTTTTCTTTTTTCAGATTTTCTATATCGTAATCATTTTGCAAGCCGAGCCAAAATTGGGCTGAATTGCCGAAATACAGCGATAAACGTAATGCTGTATCTGCCGTTATTCTTCTATTGCCTGCTATTATTTCGGATATTCGTGTCTGCGGAATATAAATATCCTTTGACAACTTATATGCAGATATTTTCATTGGTTGCAAGAATTCCTCTAACAAAACCTCACCAGGAGTAATATTATTTAACGTTTTCATGCGTTTATAAATTGTGTTTTTAATAGGTCATACAGAACTCGTACATAAACATTTAGTTCGCGAATCGGCAATGTAAGCAAACTTCCATTGCTCTCGCTGCTCCAACAATTGTCATGCTCGTTTCATAATTTATCGTTTATTTATGATAATCCATAATTTCAACATTTGAGCAATTACCATTTTGCCATAAAAAAATCAATCTCCATTGGTCGTTAATTCGTATGCTATGATATTCTTTTAATTTGCCTTGTAACTTTTCTAAATGATTTGATGGCGGTATTCTTAAATCGTTTAGCGTTATTGAATTATTAAGCATACGTAATTTTCGCCTCGCAACATTTTGTATCTCGTATGGCAATTTGGTTGATACAGTACCATTCCAAATTTTTTCTGTTTCTTTATCCGCAAACGAATTTATCATAATCCAACTACTAACGTCTAACGATACTAACGGCAAAGATAAGTATTTGTTTTAAGAAATCAAAATGCGGGCAATATTTTTCCTCTATAAATTTTAGTAAGATTTTTATTCAACGGCAGGCTCAAACTAACTTATTAACAGTCTAAGCACCCCAATTTGCAAGGCATTTATAGAAAAAACGCCCCTGTTTTCATTAGTTGCGCCGAAATATCACGAGCATTGCTTTTTGTTTCGCTTAATCGTATCTTTGGGGTGAATTATGAATTTATCAGAAGTAAATCAGGGGCAAAAAGTAAGAATAGTTCGCGTAAAAGGGCGCAGTGCGTTTCGTCATCGCATAACTGAAATGGGCTTTGTAAAAGGGCAAACGGTTGAAGTTATTCGTTATGCGCCGATGAAAGACCCTATTGTTTTCAAAATTCTTGGCAGCGAAATTTCTTTGCGTATAGAGGAAGCAAAGTGGATAGAAGTTGAAAATTTCTCAGAGATAATTTATGATAAAACGGCAATAAAAAACGATATAAAGTTTTGCGCAACCCAAAGCGAATGTGATATTTGTGCGGTGCAAAACAATTGTGATACATGCAATACACAAATTGTCTGCGACACTTGTGAAACCCAAAGCACCTGCGATAAAAAAAATAACGACAGACACAAGAGAAATAAAATTTCTGTCTGTATGGTAGGCAATCCAAACGCAGGAAAGACATCAGTCTATAACATGCTTTCGGGACAATTCGAGCACGTTGGAAACTATGGCGGTGTTACTGTTGATGAAGCAGTAACAACATTTTTTTATAACAACTACGAAATAGAAATCACCGATTTACCCGGTAGTTATTCCCTCTCACCATATTCTCCCGAAGAACGTTTTGTGCGTGACACACTGCTCAAAAAACAACCCGACATCGTCCTGAATGTTATTGACGCATCAAATATAGAGCGAAATCTGTACCTTACAACGCAACTTATAGATATGGACTTAACATTACTCATAGCATTAAATATGAGTGATGAAATGGAAAAACAAGGCGCAAAACTTGATGATGTTTTATTAGGCAATCTTCTTGGCACACCGGTTGTAAGAACGGTTGCAAGAGTTGGTGCAGGCAAAGAAATTCTACTTGATAAAATAGTAAAAATATACAGTGAACAAGAGCCGACAGTTCGTCATATACATATCCCTTATGGTGAAGATGTTGAGAATGACATCAGGGAATTGCAGGCAAAAATATTGGCAGATAAAAAATATATTGACGTTTTTTCTTCTCGATATATTGCGCTAAAAATGCTTGAAGACGATGTTGATGCTGTTGTGCAAATGAATTGTATTGAAGACATAATCCCCATAAAAGCACTTGCGGAAGCCAAGCGTGTAAAACTTCGAGAAGTTCACGAAGAAGAGCCAGACCAAATACTGTCTAATTCAAGGTATGCTTTTGTAAATGGAGCGTTAAAGGAAACATATATTGAAAACACACGTCTAAAAAATAAAAAACAAACGGTAAATCAAAAGATAGATGCGGTGCTAACTCACAAAATATGGGGCTTTCCGATTTTTCTACTTTTTCTTTGGGTGATGTTTGAAACAACATTTACAATCGGGCAATTTCCTATGGATTGGATTGACAGGGGAGTTTTGTGGCTTTACGACTCTTTGTCATCGTCCATGCATACGTCCATAATAAAGGATTTGGTGCTTGATGGCGTATTAAAAGGAATAGGTGGGGTAATAATTTTTCTTCCGAATATTTTAATTCTTTTCTTTTTTATTTCGCTTATGGAGGCGAGTGGCTATATGGCGCGTGTGGCTTTTATAATGGACAAGCTAATGCACACGATAGGGCTTCATGGCAAATCATTCGTACCGCTGATAATCGGCTTTGGCTGCAATGTCCCTGCAATTATGGCTACACGAACTATCGAAAACAGAAAGGACAGGTTAGTAACAATGCTTATAATTCCGTTTATGTCGTGCAGTGCGCGTCTTCCTGTTTTTATACTTTTAGTGGGTGCATTTTTCAGCGCGTCTTGGGCTGGAACGATTATTTTTTTAATTTATTTGACAGGAATAGTCATTTCAATTTTGTCGGCACTGTTTTTTCACAAAGTATTGTTGCGCCATGAGGAAAGTCCTTTTGTGATGGAGATGCCCCCGTATCGTATTCCCACAATGCGCTTTGTTGGTCACAGCTTATGGTTGAGGACGAGGCAATATCTGCAAAAAATAGGCGGGACGATTTTAATACTCTCTATCGTTATATGGGTGCTTGGATATTTTCCGAGAATAGACAATGTACAGCAGGTGTCCGCGCCTGTAGAAACTTCTGCGCCCATAGAAACGTCCGCACCACAGTCTGCAGCTTCGGAACGGTCGGTGGAAGAACAGCAAGAAGTACTTGTTCAGAGGGCGCAGTTAGAGCAGTCATATCTGGGGAAGATAGGGCGTTTTATAGAGCCGGTGATAAAGCCACTTGGTTTTGATTGGAAGATGGGAATTTGTCTGCTTGCAGGAATTTCGGCAAAAGAGGTCGTTGTAAGTACGATGAATATGCTACTTGACGTACCGCATACGTTTACTTCATCAACAGCACTCGCATTTATCGCGTTCATATTGTTGTATATGCCTTGCATTGCCGTCTTTTCCGCTGTCCGCAAAGAAAGTGAGTCATGGCGGTGGTCTATCTTCATGGCTTTCTACACCACAGGTGTAGCCTACCTTGTCGCCCTCTTAATCACCCAAATCAGCCGACTGTTTTAAACACAAACGTTATGACAATGCAACTTTAAGTCCTAACGCGGCACATTTGCAATTTGAGGTGTTGCAAGGTGCTGCAAATTGAGGTGTAACAACTTACAATCAGCACCTCAAATTGCAAATTCATACGAAATTCTTGAATTACACACAGACGAATAAAAATTTCGTTAAAATTTTATAGAGGAAATGTGCCCTTGTTGATGTCCAACGACAATGTCGGTGAATTTGATTATCTTCGCGTAATTAATCTTATAGTGAGAAAAACATAAAATGTACACTGAAAATCAATACATAGAATTTAAATCTAGTTTTAATGACGAACTCATAGAAACTTTATCTGCCTTTGCTAATACCAAAGGCGGAAAAGTTCTACTTGGCGTTTCAAACAATGGGCTTCCTGTCAAAAGTTTTACTGTTGGAACTGAAAGCATCCAACAGTGGATAAATGACGTAAAAAACAAAACGCAACCATCTGTTATTCCCGACGCAGAAGTAATAGAATACAAAGGGAGCAGGATTGTAGAGTTTTCCGTTCAGGAATATCCTGTTAAGCCGGTGGCTTGCAGAGGACGGTACTTCAAGCGAGTGCGAAACTCCAACCATCAGATGTCGCTTTCGGAAGTGACGGATTTGCACTTGCGGTCAATTAACTCAAGCTGGGATTCCTATCCGGATCTTGCTCACTCAATTGACGACATATCTTTGGAAAAGGTACAACGTGCAATTGAAGTGATGAAAGAAAATCATTTTTCTATTATGGAAGCACCCTTGCCATTTCTTGTAAAGTATGATTTAATCAGGGACAATAAATTGACGAATGCTGCTTATTTGTTATTCAAAAAGAAAGATTCGCTTATTACTACCATCGAATTAGGTCATTTTCAGGATGAAATAACCATCAAAGACACTGCTCGCACTAAGGCAGATGTGCTGACACAAATAGAACAGGTTCTTGAATTTGTCCGCAAACATATCAACAAAAAAGTAATTATCACCGGTAATGCACACCATACGCAAAAATGGCAATATCCGATGGAAGCTATTCGTGAAATTGTTATTAATATGATTATTCATAGGGACTATCGTTCCGCTTCTGATTCCGTAGTAAAAGTGTTTAGCAATAAGATAGAATTTTATAATCCAGGACGGTTGCCGGAAAATATATCAATAGAAGATTTATTATCAAATAATTACAAATCAACTCCTCGTAATAAAATGATTGCGGATTTTTGTAAAGATATGCGATTGATTGAAAAATATGGCTCAGGAATACGTCGTATCATGGATTATTTCAGAGATGAAGATTTGCCGATTCCTGATTTTCGAAATGTTTCTGACGGATTTATGGTAACGGTACGTGCGGAAAATACTACCCCCCCAATCACCCCCCCAATCACCCCCCCAATCACAGAGTTAGAACGCAAAATTTTGGATATTCTCAGGTTAGAACCAAGAATAACGAACAAAGGAATGGCTGTGGCGTTGGGTATCGGAATTTATACCGTTAAAGAATATATTGAAAAATTGAAAAATAAAGATTTATTAAGACGTGTAGGCAATAACAGAAGCGGTCACTGGGATGTTATGAAACGAGTTTAGTCAATTTATCATTAGTCTTCAATGCCGACACCTTGATTGGACAAGTTCAATTAGAAAAAATATAAAATCAGGAGTCAAAAACTAAAAAAATTGCCTCAAGTTAAAATAAATTAGTAATTTTGAATATGAAACGAGCATGACAAATATTGACACCCAAAGGCAATTGTTGGAGCAGCGAGAGCAATGGAAGTTTGCTTACATTGCCAAGTCGTGAACGACAATCATGTAAATAAATGTTTATGTGTGAGTTCCATACGACATATTTACAACAATTAACAGACCTATGAAACTGTATCATGGAAGTAATGAGATTGTAGAAAATCCAAAATTATTGGAAAATCAACGTCCTCTTGATTTTGGAAATGGCTTTTATACAACGACAAATTTGGAACAATGTAGAGTTTTCGCTCGTAAAGTGCTGTATCGCAGAAAAGTCGGAAAAGCAATAGTTTCATGTTATGAATTGGATGAAAATCCACTATTAAATGTCAAAGTATTACAATTTGACAGTCCGAATAAAGAGTGGTTAGAGTTTATTACGAAGAACAGAATAGAACAAAATCCCAACAATAATTACGATTTAATTATTGGACCCGTCGCGAATGATGATGTTTATAATACATTATTGCCGTATTTTTCGGGGAATATGTCTGCTGAAATTGCATTAATGTTATTAAAACCTAAGAAATTGTTTAATCAATACACTTTTTGTTCTTATAAGTCAATTCGATTGCTTCGTTATATTGGCAGCGAGGAGGTGGGCGATGAATAAATATCCCCTTGCCGCAGGTGGATTAAAGTATTCACTTACATTTGTTGTACCAGATATTATAAAATGGTATGCAGAAGATTACAAGACGGACGAAAATATTGCGATGGATAAATTTTACAATTCAAAACTTTACAGTCAGTTAGAAGATAGCAGGACGGCTCTGTGGCATTTAAGCCCCAGAGTTCTCGCAAGTATGCTAAACGAAGAAATAACGACAGGCAAAATAACATATCCGGAGGAGGCATTATGAGCGAGTCTATGAAATTTACGGCATTTTTTATTGAGCAATACAGCGGTGTTAAAGGTATGAGTGGAAAAGATGTTTATAATCTTTTCAAGAAAACAGGCGCATTAAATTATATTTACGAATGTGCCCCTGCACTCCACACATTTGGACTGCCTTATTTAATCGAAGACATTGATGCTTATATCGCCACCCACGAAATGGGTGATAGCTGATTTGACATTGTTACCTGTTATTAAAATCTTTCGGATTTACCGTTACAATAGCTTTGGTAGCGGATAACAGACTCATCGCAACCAAACGTATAATTTCAACACAATAAATATCATGAAGACAAAAATATTTTTCGCGCTGTTCTCGCTTTTTGTAACAGTTGGTGGCTTCTCTCACGCCCAACAAGAGTATGATGACGCGCCATGGTGCCCAACTGGGGCGACTTGGTGGTATTCAATATATTCAGATCCTTTTTATATTGATTTTATCAGACTTGTTTACGAAAAAGACAGCATTGTTCAAGGAACATCTGTGAAAACAATTGGGGTTTATTCTGAGGGATGGTATAATGACTATGACTATCAGAGACATGGATGGTATTGGAGTAGGAGTTCTTCTGCCAAACATGCTGAAGAATATCTTTATGAACAGAATGACAGTGTATTTAGATATGACAAATCGGATGAACGTTTTGTCTTTTTGTACAGTTGGAATTTTAAGGTTGGGGATACTTTTGTCGGAAGAAATATGACCACAATTACAATGCATATAATAGAAGAAGGTGAATATCCCATTGATTTGCCTTCGGACAAATTTGTTGTATTAAATGTAACCGATAAGAGTTATATTGGAGGAAAAATATTTAAAGAATTTAACGTGCAGTCTGTCGGTGGTGTTTTGAATTTGAACCCTATAATATCTAAAATAGGATCTATTCACAACCCTTTTCCGTATCCCGTATATTCTCAGTCTCAATATTATCTTGGGATATGCGTTCTTCCTGATACGGGATTTTTTATAAAAGAGTATTACAACGGTGGTATGATGTATTATTATGATCTTGGTTTGGTCTGTTATTCTGACTCAATAAGAGGAAATTATATAAGGAGTAATTTTATTGACGGTATGGAAATAACGCCTTACTGTATAAATGCTGACACTTTGATTGTAGTAGGCAACGAAAACGCCGCTGCCCGCAAACAAAACGCCTCTCTGTATAAGCTATATCCAAACCCTGTTTATGATGAAGTGTGTATTTCGGCGGAAGA
>JAISPZ010000103.1 GCA_031274555.1 Bacteroidales bacterium
ACCCAAATCTATCCATTCAGGTGCGTCATATTCGCTTCCACCTAATAGACTTCTCGTAAGAATTTTAGAAAGCACAGGAACTTCCAATGCCAATTCCTCTAATGTTAATTTTTTCTTCATGTTAATTGTTTTTATTTTTTATACACTTCTTTGCGCAGAAAATCTTTGTAATCTACATATTTATCTTTGTGCTTGGTGTAGTTGTCCCATCGTATTACAGGCTCTGGAAATTTGCCAATGATGCCAAATAGACCATATCGAACGCGTCTTCTGATGGTCATTTGTTTTTCGTAGTACGGCAAGTATATATCCATTTGTGGTTTCGTTAATACCTCCTTAACCAATTCTTCAAAACATAGTCCTTTACCAATACAGACATCATTGGAACCTATTCTTAACGTGAAATTCATCGCATCACTTTCCCAATATAAACTTTTATGAATCTTCTTTTCCAATAATTGTCTTTGTGCAAAAGTTATATGGGCAACGTTAGAAACTTCTTCAATAAGCATAGTAATCGCCGTTGCAGTGTCCTCCGGATAACATTCAAAATACTGTCTATAATCTCTCCGTAGAACATCATACGCTTCTTTTAAAGTTCTTGGTGTTTCTAACCAGATCAGTTTGCTTCCTTCTTCCTCTTGCAGAAATTCTATGTATTTTTCAAAAGAGCCATATCTAAGGATAATCATGGAATCAACCGTGTGTGCAGCATCAGTGCATAAATCTTGTAAGCGGAGTTCTCCCCCATTGTATGTCACAAAGAAGAAATAATCAGGGTGAAGTCTCATCCAATTGTCTTCATCTTTATCCAGAAAATAACTTATAAGTACACTG
The DNA here is from genome assembly GCA_031274555.1 of Bacteroidales bacterium. GTDB lineage: Bacteria > Bacteroidota > Bacteroidia > Bacteroidales > P3 > JAIRNR01. The sequence continues at coordinate 838 of JAISPZ010000103.1, forward strand.
TCTTTGTTAAAGATATTTTCTATATTTTCCATACATTCACACGACAACGAACTTATAGAATTTGGTTTTTGTAAACTATACTTATAAAGATATGTCTTGCCGTTTTTCGCAGATACAAGTATTACCCATGCATCAGTATTATTTGTAGCGACATTCTTATAAAATGATGTTTGAAGTGCCAGTTTTTTTAACGGTAATATCCCTCGTATTGTGAAAGATGCAGTCGGTTTAAACGATGTTGACTTTTGTTGTAACAATTCTTTTATCTTTTCAATATGTTCTTGTGCTATATTTTCTTTTTCTGTGGCAGTGGCGCATTGGACAACAAGGAAAAAGAAAATGCAAAGCAGCATAATAGTTTTAAGTAAAATTGTCTTTTTCATACGTTTATAATTTGCTTTTAATAGGTCATAAAGAACTCGCCAATAAACATTTGTCGTAGGTGTCAAACATTCGTCATGCTCGTTTCAGATATTCATATGTTTGTAATTTATAAGTCACTGAAATTAAAATTTGTCTTTGCCGTCCAAAACAAGTTTTAGGTACGGGTGCTTAATATAAAGATGTCTTTACTTCAATCCTCCTTTCTTGATTTTCTACGTTTAATTGGGCAATGTCATTAAAATTTTTCAAATGTTTAAAATCGTTTGTGTAGTCCATACACGTGGGAAATCCAGTTTGTGTCAGAGATAAATTTTGTCCTGTTTCATTTTCAATCAGTCCTATAAGATACAAGTCTTTTTTATCTTTGTAATCAACAATGACTTTTGTTTCAGGATATACTACTTCAAAAATATATGTGTATTTTTTATTTAGTGATGAAAATAAATGTGAATACTTCTCGTGTAGCAATCGGGTTGCAACAATAGCTTTCGGATTTGTAAATGACCTTTGTGTCGCCAGATATGGAATATCTTTTATCCAATAAAGGGTTGCCATAGTACCATCTATTTTTTCCAGTATCTTGAATTGACATTTTGGAATTTCTACAATTTGATTGTCGTTTAACAAGAGTGTCGTGTCGGAAAGATATTGTTGAAATGTCCAAAATTTCTGAAATGGTTTGGCAACAACATTTCCATCTTTATCTAAAATTAGCCCTCTGCATTGCTCGCTTATATTATCCCAAACATGGTTCTTTGTTGTGGCATAATAGCCATAGATATACAAATCTGCCCGTGGATGTTTTTCCATGCAAATATAAGAAGCACGTATGTACTTGTCTAGTAGTTTTCTATTAAATTTCATCGTTTATTATCGCATTAATCACGTATGGGACAAATGGTTGATAATAATTTTTTACGCCGAACAAACGGAATGCTTTGTCGAAATATTCTTGAATGAATTTTGTGTCGGAGTTTTGGTACTGCATTTTCGACGCTAATTCTTTCAAATGAGGTAAGGTCGTTCCAAATGGGTTGTCGCCAACAGGTATGCGCCACTTTATTTATAAGTTTCTCATAATTTCTTTTGAAAATACTGCCATATTGAATACACATACTTTCGTATTCCAATATTGTTTTTTCTTTTACTTTTTCAAATTCAAATTCAGAAACACGTAAAATTTCGTTTTTCGCAATGACTTTAGAAATTATTTTCTTAAAGAAAATTTCATTAAACAAACAAGCGTCTTTTTTTGTATTGAAAAAACAGATGCATGACAGGGTATAGAAGTAGAAAAAGTACGAGGTAAGATTACCTACCGTCATGTTTACATTTACGGTGCATATCTTAAAAATATCAACTGAGATGTCCTCGTAAATATTTTTGGGCAAGATTTTAAAATTAGGATTTACGGAAAGGTGTATATTACTGATAAATGCAATACTATAATGAGACATTAAGCGTCGTTGAATTATACGTGTTATTGAAGGAATTAATTCTTTCTTCTGCAACGTAAAAAATATGTGATAAATAGTGTGGTCGGAATGGATTTCTTCTTCAAATGAAAACCTTATGTCACAAGAGTGTTGGCGGACACTTTTTAACGCGAATGATAAATGATTTGAAATAAATTCGGTTATTGTTTCCTGTGTTATAAAAGACAGTTTTATATGCCATGATTTGCCATTTTTAGGATTGACATTTTTTCGGTCATCATTTTTACAAATATAGTTAATATTGGTTTCAGAAAAAATTTTGTTATCCTTATCTTTTAGTATGATACTATCCCGAATTTCTTCACTTGAAGCAGGATTACCAAATATATGTTTGCACCAATATTTTCCGACTACGCGAATGACATCAATATAAACGGCATTATTTTTTTTCTTTACACAGTGTCTTTTTACCGTTACTGGATGCGAATTGAAAGACGATGTATCTTCAAATATGAAAGAATACACTTTAACAAAAGATGTGTCGTGAATAATGTATGCTGTATAATTTTCGTCTTGAGCGTATTCTCTACTCATTAACCCAATGATGTGGGAAATTATCACTCTATTGAGAGAGTTTTTAGACGATAGATGATGGCTATATGGGTGTGCTACGCTCATAAAGAGCGCAAAGTTACGAAAATATATCACACATATACAAATAGAAACGAATTTTATTACTGCTTTACGACATTGTCGTTTATGCAGAACGAAGATGTCCGCGCAGGACTGACTAAATTAGGCTTCACAGTTACAGAATAATTTTGTATTTCAAATTTATTCGCTAATTTAATTTTGCGTCTCAAAATAAATGCGTATCTTTGTATTAGAAAAATGATAAATGAGAGTTGTATCGCACAAAAAATTGAAAGAGTTCTATGAAACGAAAGGATATGAAAATTCGCGCGTGGCTCTTGAACGTTGGTATCATATCGCATTGAAAGCAAAATGGAAGAATTTATCTGATATAAAGGTGGACTTTCCAGCGACTGATTATACAGGTAATCAACATTTTGTTTTTAATATTAAGGGTAATAATTACAGGCTTGTGGTTGTCATAAAATTTACTATGGGATATATTTACATACGATTTGTAGGCACTCATAAGAAATATGATAAAATAGATTGTTCGACAATATAAAATAGATAGTTATGAGCAAAATGATAATTACAAAAGAACAATATGAATTTGCGTTAGCGAGAATTGAGGAACTATTGCCACTTGTCGGTGATGATACCCCTGCAAATGACAAAAATGTTGTGGAACTTACTATGGTTTCCGATATTGTTATTGCTTATGAAACAGAACATTATCCGATAGAAAAACCAACCGTATCGGAATTGATAGAATTGTCTTTAGAAGATAAAGGTGTAACGCAAAAGGAATTAGCCAAATGTATTGGTGTTAGCCCATCCCGCATTAATGATTATATAGCTGGACGTTCCGAACCTACCTTAAAAATTGCGAGATTGCTTTGTGCGGAATTAAACATTTCCCCGGCAGCAATGTTGAGGATTTAAATATGCACGGATGCTACTGCTTCGCGCGAGGCGGGGTTGGTGAAAGGCTCACTGAATTGTCAGGCTAATTCTGCGCCCTAATCCAAATTCGATAAGTTTGTAGAGTGTCGAAAGTTGTATGTCGTTATGTCCGTTTTCTATTCTTGAGATATAACTTTTTTTTGCCCCTATCTTGTTCGCAAGACACTCTTGTGTGAGGTTCGCTCGTTTGCGTTCTTCTTTTATAACCTCGCCAATAGCAAACGCCTTAGCCTTAATTTCAAACTCAGTTCGCGTTTTAGAGCCTGCCTTTCCATACCTTTTTTCAAGGTGACTTTCGAAAGTCTTAATGTTGTCGTTATTTGTTTTCATGCGTTTATAGTTTTATTGACGTTCGTCATGTTCGTTATAATTTTTGTAAAAAACAATACTTCGTGTTGTTTCCATAAAATGCGAAGTTAATTAATAATGGAACAAAATGCAAGTCCCAAAATTAGGTTTCTGTTATACTAATAATGAACAAAAAGCAAAAATTACAAGATTTTATACTTAATTACCTTATAATAAACGAAAAAATATGCTTGGTTGTAGAGATTGGTTGAGGACGGAGAATGTGCTCGTAAAAGTTTTGTTTATTTGTGCGTAAATCGAAGATTTTAACGTAAATTTGTAGGTTACGGGGGCAGTGCGGGGGGCGGTGGAATAAGCGGTCAAAATTCGTGATTTGTAATTCCTAATTTGTAATTGAACAGGGCGGTGGGTGCATTAGGGATTATTGCTTCGCAATGAAGTCGCTCTCGCTCGGCATAGTCCGCGCAAGCGCGTCCTCTGCCCTCGCTTACTCGCGACTTTGCAGCGGAAATCCTTTTTGCTAATCGGTTGTTTTTGTGGGACTTGGAGATGTTTGCCTGTCGCGGTGAGTTGAGGGTGTTAGCAAAAAGATTATTGCTTCGCAATGAAGTCGCTCTCGCTCGGCATAGTCCGCGCAAGCGCGTCCTCTGCCCTCGCTTACTCGCGACTTTATAGCGGAAAGCCCGACCGCGCCGAGCTTGCGAGGCGGGGGAATGTTATAATAATTTTTTATAATGACTCAAAAGAGAAAATTAATTAATCTAATTATATTATGAAACGGAATTTTTTAACAGTGGCAGTTTTGGCATTGATTACCGCATGCAACAGCCCGAAAAGCATTGATAATGAAATGAATAGGTTCGTTGATGAGCTTATGGGCAAGATGACACTTGAGGAGAAAATCGGGCAGCTTAACCTGCCGTCTATCGGCTTTGATGTTACTGGACCTATTTTGAGTAAGGGGGTCGAGGAAAAAATTGAGAAGGGTCTTGTTGGTGGCGTGTTTAACACATATACGCCAGAGGCAATGCGCAAATTACAGGAGCTTGCGATAACGAAATCGCGCCTTAAAATTCCGCTGCTTTTCGGCTATGATGTCATTCATGGTCATAAGACTATTTTTCCTATACCACTCGGTTTATCAAGTAGTTGGGATACTGCGTTGATACGCAAAACGGCACGTGCTGCTGCGCTGGAAGCGAGTGCGGACGGGCTTAACTGGGTGTTTTCGCCTATGGTTGATATTGCTCGTGACCCGCGCTGGGGGCGCGTTAGCGAGGGTGCAGGTGAAGATGAATTTCTTGGTTCGGCGGTAGCGAGGGCGATGGTTGTGGGTTATCAAAACGGCGATATACGCGACAACAGCTCTGTTATGGCGTGCGTAAAGCATTTTGCTCTCTATGGAGCGGCAGAAGCGGGGCGCGATTACAACTCTGTTGATATGAGTGTGAGCAAGATGTTTAATCATTATCTTCCGCCTTACAGAGCTGCTGTGGATGCAGGTGTCGCTACTGTGATGACATCTTTTAATGATATTAACGGCATACCTGCAACGTGTAACAAATGGCTTCTCACCGATTTGCTCCGCGAACAGTGGGGCTTTAAAGGGGTGGTTGCCACCGACTACACCGCTATTGCGGAACTCGAAAATCACGGTATGGGCAACAGGCAGGAAGTAGCGGCACTCTCGATAAATGCTGGCGCAGATATGGATATGGTGAGTGAATATTTTATTGACGAATTGCCTGCGCTCGTGCGTGAGGGAAAGGTTAGCGAGAAGACTATTGATGATGCCTGTCGCCGCGTTTTAGAGGCGAAATATAAACTTGGACTCTTTGAAGACCCTTATCGCAACGTTTCTACGGAGCGTGCCGAGCGCGAAATCATGAGTGAGGACAAGCTCTCACTAAGCAGGGAAGCTGCCATTAAAAGTATGGTACTGCTGAAAAATAACGGCGTTCTGCCTTTGCAGAAAGACAAACGTGTAGCGTTTATTGGTCCGCTCGTTAAGGATAAGCGCAATCTTATCGGCAACTGGAGTGGTGCGGGCGATTGGAAGAAAGCGATAAGCGTATGGGAAGCTATAGACAGTAGCACCAACAGTCTTTACGCACTTGGCTGCAATCTTACGGATGACAAAGCTCTTATAGATAAATTAAATCCTCACGATGGACAAATCACACTTGACAGTAAGAGTCCTCAACAGCTTATAGATGAAGCTGTACAAGTTGCCCGCCGTGCGGACGTTGTAGTTGCTGTTCTTGGTGAGCCGTTCGGTATGGGTGGCGAAGCCGCCTCTCGCTCTAACATTGACCTGCTGTCTAATCAAAAAACACTTCTGAGGGCACTCAGGCAGACAGGCAAGCCAATTGTACTTGTGTTGATGAACAGTCGCCCCCTGACACTTGAATGGGAAGATGAAAATATGGATGCCATCCTTGAAACGTGGTATGGTGGTACAATGGCAGGCGAAGCAATAACAGATGTACTCTTTGGCGCAGCGGAGCCTGAAGGTCGCTTGACGATGACCTTTCCGCGCAACGTCGGGCAGATACCTGTTTACTACAATCATAAAAACACAGGGCGTCCCTTTGACGAAAATCAAAAATATACTTCAAAATATTTAGACGTTGCAAATACGCCTCTCTACTCTTTTGGCTATGGTCTTTCATATACAGCGTTTGAGATTTCACCTGTAACGCTTTCGGGCAATATTGCGAGTGTCAAAGTTACAAATAAGGGAACCCGTACAGGAACTGAAACTGTTCAACTCTATATTCGCGACCTTGTGGGCAGTTCGTCACGTCCGATAAAACAACTGAAAGGGTTTAAGAAAGTGACGTTAAAAGCTGGCGAAAGCGCGGATGTAGCGTTTGAAATAACAACAGACCTGTTGTCATTCTATAATGCCGAGCTAAAGTACGTTGCAGAAAAGGGTGATTTTGAGGTTTATATCGGCAATTCTTCCGACACCGAGAATAAGGCAAAATTTACATTTTGAGGTTTTTGCATTGAGAATTTTTGATTTTTGCATTGAGAATTTTTGATTTTTGCATTGAGAATTTTCGGTTTTACATTGAGAATTTTTGATTTTTGCATTGAGAATTTTTGGTTTTTGAAAAATAATATGTACTTTTGCCCTCAATTTTGGGGTGTAAGTGTTCTACTAATGAGTCGCCCGCTTTATACTATAAATTATGACTGTAAACGATATTAAAGAAATTATTTTTGGCGGGAAAGATCTTTTGATTTCCGAAGAAGATTTGAGAAAAGTTTCTGACTGTTTCGATTTTCTGTGCGACTTTTCAAAAGATAGAATTATCTATGGCATAAATACAGGCTTTGGTCCTATGGCGCAATATCGCGTGAGTGATGACTATCTTACCGAACTTCAATATAATATTATCCGTTCTCATTCTGTTGGGGCGGGAAAGCCACTTGCACCCATTTATGTAAAGGCAGCAATGGTGGCTCGCCTTATGACTTTTGTACAGGGACATAGTGGCGTACATAAAGAACTTGTACTCTTGTTGCAGGAGTTTATCAACAACAACATTATACCTTATATTCCAAAGCATGGAAGCGTTGGCGCGAGTGGCGACCTCGTTCAACTTGCGCACATTGCCTTGACACTTATCGGCGAGGGGGAAGTTTTTTATAACGGCACATTGCAACCGACCGCTGGGGTCTTGCAGCAGTTAGGTTTGAAACCGCTTAACATTCACTTGCGCGAGGGACTTGCTGTTACTAATGGTACAGCCGTAATGACAGGTATTGGAATTGTAAACACATTGTATGTTCAAAAGTTGCTTGACACCGCAATTCTCTGTTCCTTATGGATGAACGAAATTGCCAACTCTTACGATGATTTGATGTCCGAAGAATTGAATATGTGTAAGCACCATAAGGGACAGATATTGGTTGCGGAACGTATGCGCACTGCGGCTGCTTCGAGCAAGTGTCTATTGAAACGCGAAAACGCGCTTTATAATGACCTTTATAATAACAATGAGAAAATTTTTAAGCACAAAATTCAACCTTATTACTCTCTGCGTTGTGTCCCGCAAATTCTCGGTCCTGTTTACGATACTTTACTCTACTGTCAGAGCGTTTTGGAAAACGAACTTAATTCGGCAGACGATAATCCGATAATAGATCCTGAAAGCAAAAATGTTTATCATGGTGGAAATTTTCATGGTGACTACATTTCTCTTGAGATGGATAAATTAAAAATCGCCGTAACGAAGATGACGATGCTTATGGAGCGACAAATGAATTATCTCTTTCACGATAAAATAAACGAAATACTTCCGCCATTTGTAAATCTTGGCGTACTTGGTCTTAACTACGGAATGCAGGCTATGCAGTTTACTGCGACTTCCACCACAGCAGAGTCGCAGACACTTTCCAACTCTATGTATGTTCATTCTATTCCCAATAATAACGACAATCAGGACATCGTCAGTATGGGAACAAATTCTGCGCTACTTTGCAAACACGTTGTAGAAAACGCTTTTCAAGTTATGGCAATTCATTTGGTAGCACTTGCGCAGGCGACCGATTGCTTAAAGATTTCATCTTCACTTTCTGACAAAACAAAATCTCTATATGATGACATTCGTGCGATTGTTCCTGTGTTTATAGATGATACGCCGAAGTATAAAGAGATTGCAAACATTATTGATTATTTAAAAAATATATGAAAGTAGCACTTATTACAGGTGGTAGCAGGGGTATCGGCAGGGCTGTTGCAATAGCATTGTCAAAAGATGGTTTTCACGTCTTGATAAATTATGTTTCTAACGAAGCTGCGGCAAAAGAAACGTTATCGCTTATCGATAGCGGAGAGTTGCTGCAATTTGATGTCAGCAACCGCGAAGAAACCTCGCTGGCACTGCAAGCGTGGCAGGAAAAAAATCCCGACGATTTCATTTCTGTTTTGGTAAATAATGCGGGAATAAGAAAAGATAATCTTCTTTGGTGGATGGAAAATGATGAGTGGGACAAGGTTATAGATACAAATCTCAACAGTTTTTATAACGTGACAAAACCGTTAATCAAAGATATGCTCGTTCGCAAGCAGGGTCGCATTGTAAATATTGTTTCGCTTTCGGGTGTGAAAGGTTTGCCCGGACAAACAAATTACTCGGCTGCAAAAGGTGGCGTTATTGCTGCCACAAAAGCATTGGCGCAGGAAGTAGGTCGGAAAAACGTTACAGTTAATGCGGTTGCTCCGGGCTTTATCAATACTGATATGACTGCCGACCTTCCCGAAGCTGAACTGAAAAAACTTATACCTGTAAATCGTTTTGGAAATCCCGATGAAGTCGCCTCGCTCGTGTCGTTTCTCGTTTCGCCACAGGCATCTTATATCACGGGGCAGGTGATAAATGTTAATGGGGGGATATATTGAGAGCGGGACGTAATAAAAGTATGGTATAAAGCAGAATGAAACGAGCATGACAAATGTTTATTGGTGAGTTCTGTATATGACATATTCACAACAATTTATAAACGTATGAAAAACTTCACAAATCTTTATCAGTTATCCAAAACATTGCGTTTTGAACTAATTCCGCAAGGAAAAACATTAGAACACATTAAAGAAAGCGGTGTTCTGTCGAATGATGAACGCAGAGCGGACAGCTACAAGGAAGTCAAAAAAATCATAGACGAGTATCACAAATATTTTATTAAGAAATCGCTAAGCAATGTAGTTTTAGACGATGATTTACTCAAGGAATATCTTGAGTTATATAAAATCGGAAATAAAAAAGATGATAAGCAAAAGGAAAAGTTTGGTGACTTGCAAACAAAACTGAGAAAGCAAATTGCTAAAGCATTTAACACGCAACGCTTATTTGGCAAAGAATTGATAAAAGAGGACTTACTGAAGTCTCTCTCTAAAGAAGAAGATAAGAAAAAGATGAGCTTAGTATCAGAGTTTAAAGACTTTACCACTTATTTTACTGGATTTTATGAAAATCGCAAAAATATGTATTCCGATAAAGATAAGTCAACGGCAATAGCATTTCGGTTAATACACGATAATTTGCCGAAGTTTATCGGAAATATGACCGTATTTGAAAAAATCAAAGAACCGCTTGCTGATAAATTGGAAACTTTATATGCTGATTTTAAAGAATACTTAAATATTGCACAGATAGCTGATTTGTTCCAACTGAGTTATTATCGCAATATGCTGACCCAAACACAAATTGATGTTTATAATTCGATTATCGGTGGAAAAGTCGAAGAAGGGAAAGAGAAAATTCAAGGACTAAACGAATATATCAACCTTTACAATCAACAACAGACCGAGAAAACAAATCGCTTGCCCAAATTCACATCACTATTTAAGCAGATATTGAGCGACAGGGATGTCATTTCGTGGTTGCCCAAAATGTTTGAAAGCGACAATCAAGTTTTGGAAAACGTTGAAAAAGTCTATCAGGAAATTCCTTTTGCAGAAATCAAGTCGCTCATTGAAAACATAAACGAATATGATTTATCTAAAATCTATTTGCGGAATGATACGGGTTTAACTGATATTTCACAAAAATATTTGGGACATTGGTCAGAAATATCAAAAGCCATTGAAATCAAGTTAAAATCGGAACAGCCAAAAACAACAAAAGAAAACGAAGAAAAATACAATAAAAGAATCTCGAAGCTGATTAAAGATGCCGATAGTTTTTCTATTGGCTATATCAATGACTGTACAGGAAAAAATATTGGAGATTACTTCAAAACTTTTGGAAAAGCCAATGAACAGGATGATCTTTTCGTGACAATTCAGAACAATTATGACGTGATTAAGGACCTTTTAAACACGAGTTATCCAACAGATAAATCGCTCAAACAAGACAAGCCAAATGTGGAAAAAATCAAAAACTTTTTGGACAGCATAAAAGCCTTACTATGGTTTATTAAACCACTTAAAAGCGAAGAAGCCGACAAAGATGCTGCCTTTTATGCCGAATTTGAAAAACTTTGGCTTGGGCTCGACAAAATTACGCCACTCTACAATATGGTACGGAATTATGTAACGCAAAAGCCATATTCCACCGAGAAAATCAAACTTAATTTTGAAAATTCTACATTAGCTGATGGTTGGGACGTGAATAAAGAGCACGACAATACAACTATTATTTTACGTAAAGATGGGCTTTATTATTTGGCTATTCTCAACAAAAATCACAAAAAAATACTTGATAAAGAAGTCACCAAAACTGACGGCGTTTGTTATGAAAAAATGGAATACAAACTCTTGCCTGGGGCAAATAAGATGTTACCCAAAGTTTTCTTCTCCAAAAGTAGAATTGGCGAGTTTAATCCAAGTAAACAATTGCTTGAAAGCTATAAAAATGGGACTCACAAAAAAGGTGATAAGTTCAACATTGACGATTGTCGCAATCTGATAAATTTTTTCAAATCGTCTATAAAAAAGCATGAAGATTGGAAACATTTTGATTTCAATTTTGCCGATACCTCTACCTATCAAGATGTAAGCGGATTCTATCGCGAAGTGGAACAGCAAGGTTACAAAATAAATTTTCATAATATATCAGAATGTTATATAAATCAATTAGTTAGTGAAGGAAAGCTCTACCTTCTTCAAATCTACAACAAAGACTTCTCGCCTTATAGCAAGGGAACACCCAATATGCATACGCTCTATTGGAAGGAATTGTTTACCCCTCAAAATCTTGCCAATGTAGTATATAAGCTCAATGGACAAGCAGAAGTGTTTTACCGCAAACATTCGCTAAATTACACCGAAGAAACATGGAAAAAAGGACACCACTACGATAAACTAAAAAAGTTTTCTTATCCTATCATTTCCAAACGGCGTTATGCACTCGACAAGTTTCAGTTTCATGTTCCTATAACCATGAATTTTAAGGCAATTGGTAATGAGCGAATCAACGAACAAGTAAATCAATACATAAAATACAACGGCATAAAACACATTATCGGCATTGACCGAGGCGAAAGGCATTTGCTCTATTTGAGTCTGATTGATTTAAAGGGACAAATTGTAAAGCAACTTTCGTTGAATGAAGTTGTGAATGAATATAACGGTAACACATACAAGACAGACTATCATAAATTACTTGACATCAAAGAAACTTCAATGAGCAAAGCACGCAAAAGTTGGAATGAAATTGAAACAATTAAGGAACTCAAAGAGGGATATTTAAGTCAGGTCATACACAAGATTACCACGATGATGGTAGAATATAACGCTATTGTGGTGTTGGAAGACTTAAATTTTGGCTTTATGCGCGGACGGCAAAAGGTGGAAAAACAAGTGTATCAAAAATTTGAGAAAATGTTGATTGACAAACTCAACTATTTAGTAGATAAGAAAAAACAACCAACAGACAACGGCGGCTTGTTAAATGCCTATCAATTGACCAATAAGTTTGAAAGTTTCAAAAAGGAGGGCAAACAAAATGGTTTTCTATTTTACATTCCCGCTTGGAACACAAGTAAAATTGACCCAATAACCGGCTTTGTGAATCTGTTTGATACTCGATATGAAAATGTAACCAAGGCAAAAGAATTTTTCAATAAATTTGAATCAATACGCTATAATAAAGAAAAGAAGTATTTTGAATTTGTGGTAAAGGATTACAGTAAATTCAACGCAAAAGCCGAAGACACACGCCTTAATTGGATAATTTGTACATTTGGCGAAAGAATTATCACATTCCGCAATGCTGAGAATAACAGTCAATCGGATAATAAAGAAGTAAATCTAACCAAAGAATTTGCAGACTTTTTCAAAGCTCAAAAGATTGATTTTGAAAATGTTGAAGACTTGAAAACTGCTATTGCAGCCAAAACAGACAAATATTTCTTTGAAAAGTTACTTAGTCTATTTAAGCTCACACTGCAAATGCGCAACAGTATTACCAAAAGTGCAACAGACTATTTAATTTCACCTGTGGCGGATGAAAATGGCAATTTTTACGATAGCCGAGGAGTAAAAGACAGTACAAAACCAGAAAATGCCGATGCCAACGGTGCATACAACATCGCAAGGAAAGGATTGTGGGTAGTAGAACAAATCAAAAAAGCAGATGATTTAAAAAAGATAAATCTGACAATTAGTAATAAGGAATGGCTTCAGTATGCACAATCTAAATGACATAAGAAAAGCCCCTGATAACTGCGCCAACAGGTGTTATTATCAAGGGCTTCCATGTTGTCGGGGTGAAAGGATTCGAGCCTTCGACCCCCTGCTCCCAAAGTACGCTATACGCCGCAATATATTGTATGTCAATGTTACAAAAAGAGCGAGAAATTATCTATGGACGAGGCTCCGAAGAAGATTTTAATAGGGTTATGAGTAAGGTAAATGATTTTTATGCACCAATAATAAAGAATGCAGTTAGAACAAGAACGAGTATCGGAAATTTATTCTGAACTTATCTATCAACCATATTAATATTTCGAGGATCAGGACTTTTAGCAATCACAAATTAGTTTTTGCACCATTACCTATAAATATCCTTCCGATGTGCAGTTTCAAGTGCCAGAACAACACATTCTTTATCTTGAATATTACAAATTATCCGATAATTACCTACACGGTATCGCCAAAGTCCCTTGCAGTCACCCAACAATGCTTTGCCCAAAGAACGAGGATTTTCTGTGCCTTCTATATTTTTCAACAAATATTCAATGATTTCTTTTTGGCCAACTTTATCTATCTTTTTCAGTTGCTTTTCAAATTTTGGCGTAGTTTCCAATTGGTAAATCATACATCAAGTTCTTTAAGGAGTTCTGAAAAGGGACGTGATTTTTTGCCACTGTCAATATATTCTTGATATGCCTGATCCGCAACCATTGCATCATACAAGTCTTCGGTTTCAACTCCTATTATAAACGGGATTTTACCAGTTTCTGCCACTTTTGCAAAAAATATTCTTATGGCAGTTGCAGTATCCATCCCGAAAGAATGAAAATACATTTCTGCTTTTTTTTTGATATCAGGCTCTATCCGTGCCTGCACTAATGTTGTTGCCATACGTGTGTATTTAATATGATTAGTAATTTATGCTGTCAGATACAAAAGTACAACTTTTTAGGGATTTTTTTTGGAAAAAGACACTTTGGTTCAGGGGCAACGCATTTAAATTTTAAGCAGGTCAATCAAAAATTGAAAAGGTTATTTCGGAATTGGCAACATTCGAAAACATCAAAAGTAACCTTCGACTATAAATCCCTTGAAACGGCATTTTCTTGCCCACCACGCCCATTTTGTTTTTTTCGACTTTGACGGTTTTAAAAATTAAGTACGTGATTATAAGTGGCATGAAATTTCCGCGGGGCACTACATTTTATCCAACTAACAGGTTTCCAATTTGAACGGTGTGACGTTCCGCTCTTGACCCATTATCCTGTACAATTTAAGCACATCTTCTGACGGTTTTGACGGTATAACATATTTATTCTTGTAATTGATTTTGTCAACCAAAATGCTTTCTTGTACCCTGAATGGCTTCAGTATGCACAATCTAAATAAATGACATAAGAAAAGCCCCTGATAATTGCGCCAACAGGCGTTATTATCAGGGGCTTTCATGCTGTCGGGGTGAAAGGATTCGAACCTTCGACCCCCTGCTCCCAAAGCAGGTGCGCTAGCCGGACTGCGCTACACCCCGAATAAAAAGGGCACAAAGATAAGAAAAATTTTTGTATGTTTGCGCCCTTTTCACTATTCGTCTTCCTTGTGGGCGTCTTCGTAGGCTTTAAGAAGAACATTCTGAACATCTGTTGGCACTTGTTGATATTCCGAAAACTTCATGCCATACGTGGCACGACCAGAAGTGAGCGAACTCAATGTCGTTGCATATCTGTTCATTTCAGCGAGTGGCACTTTTGCAGAAATAATCTGGTACTGTCCATCACTGTTCATGCCCATAACAACTGCACGCCGACCTTGCAGGTCTGTCATAACATCACCCATACGGTCCGAAGGCACCATTACGTCCACAACGTAAATCGGTTCAAGAATTTTAGGTCCTGCATTTTTGAATGCTTCGCGGAAAGCGTTGCGCCCCGCAAGTTTGAACGCCATTTCATTTGAATCAACAGGGTGCATTTTTCCGTCAAAAATATTTACAACAATATCGCGTGCATAAGAGCCTGTGAGAGGACCCTCCTCCATCTTTTCCATAATGCCTTTCAGAATGGCAGGCATAAAGCGGGCATCAATGGCACCACCGACAATACAATTGTTAAATACAAGTTTTCCGCCCCACGTCAGATTGTGCGTTTCCGTTCCACGAACAGGATATTTTGTCTGATTTGACATACCTTCGTAATATGGCTCAACAAGCATCCACACTTCGGCAAACTGACCTGCACCGCCCGACTGCTTCTTATGACGGTATGTAGCTTCTGCCGACTTGGTAATTGTTTCACGATACGGAATTTTCGGCGCAAAAAACGAGGTAGGAATTTTGTATATCTTATCAAGCAGCCACTTGACAGTATTGATGTGAAATTCGCCCTGTCCCTTAATAATAATTTGCTTTAATTCGCGCGAATATTCAACTAAAAATGTCGGATCAACAGAGTGAATTTCATTTAGCACGGTGCCGAGTTTTTCATCATCCGAAGAATTATCGGCTTTTATGGCAATAGTGTAGATAGGCTCTGGATAAACAGTTGCGGCATACTGCACATCGTTATTTGCAGTGGCGATAGTCGAATTTACTTTCGCATCCTTTAATTTCATCGTGATAATGATGTCGCCCGCTTCGGCTTTTTCTACTTTTACACGGTTCTTTCCTGAAACGACCATGAGTTGAGAAACACGTTCTTTGTTGCCTGTAGCTGTATTTACAATATCCTGACCCTCCGCAATTGATCCGCTCATAATTTTCAAAAACGCAACGTCACCAAGATGTTGTTCTTTTGATGTCTTGAAGACAAACGCGCTGAATGGTTTAGAGGCATCCACCAATACAACCTCATTTTTTGCATTAAGCAGACCTGCACCCTCATTCGGAGCACTGACATTATTGCCAATAAAATCAAGCAAGCGAGCAACGCCTTTATTTTGCTTTGCAGAAACACACATCACAGGATAGATACTCTGCGAGCGAAGACCGAGTTTGACACCGCGCCGCATTTCTTCTATTGTGAGGTCGTTCGTTTCAAAATATTTTTCCATCAAGTCGTCCGAGCCTGACGCAGATGTTTCCACCAATTGCGTGTAGAGTTCCATCGCTTTTGCTTTTTCACTTTCGGGAATATCAAGCACTTCTGCTGCACCACCGCCTTTGGGAAACTTTAAGTATTTCTGAAGAATTAAATCAACGACACCTTCGAACTCTGTTCCGTTGTAAACAGGATATTGAACGACTGTTACCTTTGCGCCAAAACTTTCTTTGAGTTCGCGAAGTGTGTCGTCAAAATTCGCTTTTTCGTGGTCAAGTTGATTAATGACCATAATGGCAGGTGTCTGACTTTTTTGAATTTTTCTCCAGATTATTTCTGTTCCAACTTCTATGCCACTTGTGGCATTGACGACTACTGCTGTAGCTTCTACAATAGGCAACACTCCGAGTGGTTCACCAATATAGTCGGGGATACCAGGACAATCTATAATGTTTATTTTTTTGTTGTTTATTTCGGAATATAGCAATGTTGCTACAACCGAGTTTTGACGTTCCATCTCTATCTCCCGATAGTCGGACAATGTATTCTTGTCTTCTATTGTCCCCATGCGGGAAATCACTTTTCCTTCAAAAGCCATAGCTTCACCAAGAAGCGTTTTACCTGCTTTTGCGCCGCCAATTAAGGCTATGTTACGGATGTCTGTAACTGAATAAACTTTCATAATTTTATATGTTTTTATATATTTTTTATTTTTTTTCTTAGTCCTCAACCACTCAACATCCATCTGCAACATTTACTACTATTTCTCTCAACATCCATCTGCAACATTTACGACTATTTCTCTCAACATCCATCTGCAACATTATACGACTATTTCTCTCAACATCCATCTGCAAAGTTTCCAACATCTATTTTCAACGCTTACAACTATTTTTCTACACCCAAACATTACAAACTTCAAAGTTATAAAAAAGTTATAACTTGTAAATAGAAAAATATTTTTTATCTTTGCAAACATTTCGGCAGACTAAAATGGCAAAACGCCGAATAGAATGTAAAAAATAATGTAAAAAATAACGCTTCCTTAGCTCAGTCGGTTAGAGCATTTGACTGTTAATCAAAGGGTCCTAGGTTCAAGTCCTAGAGGGAGCGCATCGCCGGTTTAAGAATTTCCGCAAAAGACTGTAAATATTATACTTAAACTGTATTCTCGTTGAACTTTTACACACATCTTTTAGTGTGTTTGGTTGAAAAAAGCCTTTTTTACTCCGAAAAACGGTGATGTGTTTCTGCCAATTCCGCAGGCGTATATGGGAAAAGATGTTAAAATTACTTTTTCAATCAGTCCTGTTATCGCGGAACAAAAGACCGAAGTTCGTCTATCTGATAAATTTCGCGGTGTCTTTTCAAAAGAAGATGGTGAAAGTTGGCACATTTGCAATTTTAGGTGTCGAGTATAAGTTATGAACAATTTCCAGCACCTAAAATTGCAAATGTGCCTTCTTACGCGAAATCTTACAAATTCACTATATTTGTAGAAAAATTATGAAAACAGGGGAAAAAGTAATAATTCCGCAAGGGATACCGTTTGTTGGTGGCAAATCAGCGATAGTCATAAAAATTGAAGACAATTCTTTTGTCGGTAAAGTTGCCACTGTTCAAACTTCGGACGGCGAAGTATATTTTGACAAAGAGTATCAATTTCTACCAGCGGATTCGATTTTTACAAACTAAAACAGACTATACAAAATTTAAACAAATGAGAAAACATCTCAATAAACTTATTGTCGGCACACTGTGCCTGTCAGCACTATTTTCCTGCACAAGAAAGAGTGCCTCAACCGCTGAATTTGCACAATACATTTACGCATATACAAATGGAATTGTCAGTGCAACAACTCCTGTTACTATCGTATTAGCCGCCGAACAACCCGACGTAGAGCCAAATACGGAAGTTAATAAAAAATTATTTTCGTTCTCTCCATCCATAAAAGGGAAAACATATTGGATAGACAACAAAACTATCCGCTTTATACCAGAAACAGGGGCTTTGAAAAACGGACAAACCTACCACGCAGACTTTAACCTCGGCGAAGTGATGGATGTTTCAAAAGAGTTAAAAACATTTTCATTCTCGTTTCAGGTCGAAGAAATACATTTCAGTATCCTTACGTATCCTATCGACATTGCTGCAAACACACGCAATGTGGCGACCATAAACGGTGAAATTCATTTTAGCGTAGATGCTGAACTCGCCGATGTTCAAAAGATATTTTCAGTAAAAGATGAAGTAAGCAAAACTTATGAAATAAATATTGAGCCAACCAATGACTCTAAAAACTTCCGCTTTTCAATACCTGACATTCAAAGAAATGAAAAGAGCAGCAAGACATTAACAATTACCGCCACAGGCAAGCCCGTTGGCAGCAATCAGGTTGAATATAAAAAGATACTTATTCCCTCACTGTCAGAATTTAGAGTACTGTCGGTACGGTTGTTAGAAAACGAAATGCTAATCACCTTTTCCGAGCCTATTTCTTTAAAACAAAATTTACTCGGACTAATAACCATATCCCCCGATATTAACTTTACAAGCCAAATTAAAGATAATAAAGTAAGATTATTTTTCGACATACCTGCAAGTGTCAAAGAACTCACACTGAATATATATACAGGCATTTTAAGCTCGGCTAACGAAAAACTCAACGAGCATTTTTCGGAAGTTTTTCAACTTAAAAGCCTAAATCCAAGTGTAGAATTTGTCTATAATGGTGGCATTATTCCCAATTCCGAAAACCTTGTAGTTCCATTCAGGGCTGTCAGTTTGAAGTCTGTCGATATAAAAATTATTCGCATTTTCGAGAGCAATGTGTTGATGTTTATGCAAGATAATAATCTCTCTGGAAAAGAACAGCTAAGGCGTTCTGGACGATTAATATATAAGAAAAAACTCCGCCTGAACGCAGACCCTGCTAAAAATATTCATCGCTGGGAAGATTATTTTATAGACCTTAGTGGACTTATACACCAGGAAGCCGGTGCTATCTATCGTATCGAACTGTCTTTTACCCAAAAAGATGCCGTATATGATTGTGGTGATGCATCTGACGATATTGACCCAACACCCGAACTGACAACGACTGATGACGGACGAGTTACTGAACAGGACGAGAAAGAATGGGACAATCCGAATAGTTTTTACTACTATGGAGAGTCCGAATACGATTGGGATTTATACGAGTGGAAGCAGAAAGACAACCCCTGTCATCCGTCATATTACATGGGATCGGACCGCGTAGTCAGTTGCAATGTATTGGCAACAAATATCGGAATTATCGCTAAGGCAAATTCAGAAAATACACTTTGGGTGACGGTTGCAAATATATTGGATGCTAAGCCAATGTATGATGTGACAGTCACAGCCTACAATCTACAGCTCCAGCCCATCGGTTCTGCAAAAACAGATGACAATGGATTTGCAGTTATTCAACCTAAAGGAAAACCGTTTATTCTCGTGGCTGAGCTGAATAAAGAGAAAACATATTTACGCTTGGTTGATGGCGAAAATAATTCAACAAGCAGATTTGATGTCGGTGGTAAAAAAATCGAAAAAGGTCTTAAAGGATATATCTACGGGGAACGCGGTGTATGGCGCCCGGGTGACACATTACACATCAATTTTATATTGATGGACTCCGACAAAAAAATTCCGAACAATCATCCTGTATCTTTTGAAATTTTTAATCCGCAGGGGCAATTCTACAACAAACAAATCGCTACTTCGAGCATCAACGGTTTTTATACTTTCAAACTGCCGACAAATCCTAACGCACCTACCGGACTTTGGAACGCATATATAAAAGTTGGTGGTGTCGCTTTCCACAAATCTTTCCGCATTGAGGCAATCAAGCCCAACAGACTTAAAATAAATTTATCCCTGCCTGCTACCTTACAGGCTGCCGACAAGTCGCTGCCTGTAACCCTGACTTCATCATGGCTCACAGGTGCTACCGCCCGCAATCTGAAAGCCAAAGTAGAAATGTCGCTTTCCAAAGTTGCTACCCAATTCAAAGGCTATGAAAAGTTCATCTTTAATAATCCTGCTACTAATTTTGATTACAGCCGTCAGACCGTTTTTGACGGCACTCTTAACGAAAACGGTACGACTTTATTCAATCTCAAACTGCCCAAAGCCGAAGATGCACCGGGCAAACTGAATGCAGAATTAGTCTGCCGCGTTTTTGAACAGGGTGGGGACGCGAGTTTTTATACACAAACCGTTCCATTTTCGCCTTTCACTTCCTACGTTGGACTCTCTTTGAACCAGCCCAAAGAACAGTATATAGAGACAGATAAAGATCATACTTTCGATATTGTTACCCTCAATTCAGACGGAAAATTAGTTAATCGCAGCAATATCGAATACAAGATTTATCGTATCGGTTGGAGCTGGTGGTGGGAAAATAATAACGAGTCGTTCTCTACGTACATAAACAGCAGTTCATATACTCCTGTTGCAAGAGGATATTTGAATACAGTAAACGGTAAGGCTTCGTTTAAATTCAAAGTTAATTATCCCGAATGGGGACGTTATTTGGTTTATGTGAAAGACCTCGGTAGCGGACACGCGACAGGAGGCACTGTGTATATTGATTGGCCCAGCTGGCGCGGACGTTCAGACAAAAAAGACCCTAACAGTATAAAAATGTTGGCGTTCTCTACCGACAAAACATCCTATAAAACAGATGAAGAAGTTACAGTGATTATTCCCGCGTCATCAGGTGGAAAGGCTTTGATAGCGATAGAAAACGGCTCATCAGTATTATTTAGGGATTGGATAAAATTAGAAGATAAGGGCGATACAAAATACAAGTTCAAAGTGACGAAAGAAATGTCACCGAATTTCTACATACATATCAGTTTGCTGCAGCCACACGCACAAACAGTAAATGAACTTCCAATTCGTATGTACGGCATAGTTCCGATTATGATTTCTAACGAAGAAAGCGTACTTACCCCCGAAATTACAATGCCAGACGTGCTACGTCCAGAGAAAGAGTTTACAGTAAGTGTGAGCGAGAAAAACGGCAAAGCGATGACATATACTCTCGCTATTGTCGATGACGGCTTGCTTGATTTGACTAATTTCAAAACGCCTAATCCGTGGGATGAATTTTATGCTCGCGAAGCCCTTGGTATCCGCACTTGGGATATGTACGACAATGTTGCCGGTGCATATACAGGTCAATACGGTTTGTTATTTAGCATTGGCGGTGACGAAAGCATATTGAAAGAGTCTGGCACAAAAGCCAATCGTTTTAAGCCTGTAGTAAAGGTTTTGGGACCGTTCGCACTGAACAGGGGAGCGACTGATAAACATAAAATAACATTACCGCCATACGTTGGATCGGTACGCACGATGGTCGTTGCAGGGCAGGATGGCTCTTATGGCAAGGCGGAAAAAACGACACCTGTGAGAGCACCGCTTATGCTGCTCTCATCTCTCCCCCGCGTAATCAGTATCAACGAAGAAGTACTGTTGCCTGTCAATATTTTCGCGATGGAAAAGAATGTGGAAGACGTAACAATAAAAGTTGAAACATCAGGACTAATAAAGGCTGTCGGAGCAACAACTAAAAATATTGAGTTTAAAAATACAGGCGACACTATTATCTATTTCTCAATGAAAACGAGTGAGAAAACGGGAGTGGAGCGCGTTACAATAACTGCAAACAGTGGCAGAGAGAGCGCAAAAGAAGTTATCGAAATTGATGTACGCAACCCCAACACCGCCATAGTTCAGACAGTCAGCAAAGTGCTAAACGCAAACGAAAATGTTAATTTGTCATATAGTTGCAACGATTGGGCAACGTTAGAAGTATCTCGCATACCTGTTATTGACATCAGTCGGCGATTTGACTTTCTGTACGATTATCCACATTTTTGTTCCGAACAATTAGTTTCTCGCGCATTGCCCCTGTTATATATTTCGCAATTCAAGAACATCGACAAAGAAGAGGAAGAAAAGATTAAAAGAAATGTTAATGACGCTATTCGAAATATTTATAGCAGACAACTAAACAATGGTGGAATTGTTTATTGGGCGAGTGACAATACGGCTAATGAGTGGGTGACAAGCTATGCAGGCTGCTTCTTGGTTCTGGCAAAAGAAAAAGGCTATGAGGTAAATACAGGTGTGCTCAACAAATGGAAAGATTACCAACGGAAACAAGCGCAGCAGTGGTCTTCGTCAAGTGATTTGGCACAAGCCTATCGCCTGTATTCATTAGCATTAGTCGGCGAGCCTGAAACAGGTGCGATGAACAGGATGAAAGAGATGAAAAATTTGTCCTCTTTGGCACAATGGAGGCTGGCTGCGGCTTACGCAATCACCGGAAAAATATCTGTAGCAAATGACATCATCAAAAAACTTTCTCTGAACGAAACTTATTCGTCTAACAGATATACATTCGGCTCTGACGACCGCGACCAGGCGATGATCCTCGAAACATTAGTGCTTACAGACCGCATGGAGGAGGCTTTCAGGCAAGCACAAAAAATCGCGAAAAATCTTGCGTACGAAGTATCTTTCACCACACAGTCCACAGCGTACGCATTGGCAGCGATGGGTGCTTTCGCAGGTAAAACCTCCGGCGAAATGGAATTCGACTGGAAGCTAAACGGCAAAAGCAAAAGTGTCGAAACCCGCAGCCCTGTGTGGCAGACACCTCTAACTAAAACCGAACGTGGCACAGTCAGCCTTAAAAATACAGGCAAGAATATGCTCTACGCAAGCCTGACCACTAAGTCAATCCCGCTAATAGATACACTTTCCCCTGTATCTAAAAATCTACAGATTAATGTGAAATATACCACCTTGTCGGGTACTGAAATCAACCCAAATAATTTAAAACAGGGCACAGATTTTATTTCTATTATTGAAGTCAGGAACATAAGCCTTTCCGATAATTACAAAGATTTAGCTCTGACACAGATTATTCCGTCAGGATGGGAAATTTTCAATGAACAGGCAGCACAAAATGTCACCTATCAGGACATCAGGGACGACAGAGTGTTTACGTATTTTGATTTGTCGAGAGGTCAGACAAAAGTAATCCGAATTAGACTGCAAGCATCATACGCAGGAACGTTTACTCTGCCCGCTGTCACCTGCGAAGCCATGTACAACACCGAAGCATTTGTACGCACAAAGGCAGAACGTGTCAAGGTTATCCAGTGAGTGGTATGAAACGAGCATGACAAATGTTGCCATCCAAAGACAAATGTTTGTTGGCGAGTTCCATACGACCTATTCACAACAATTTGTAAGCGTATGAAACTTTCGAAAAAGCGACTTATCATCATCGCTGCCACGTCTGTACTACTGATTATCTATTGGGTGTCGTTACCTCGCACACTGTTCGATGTGTCGTATTCCACCGTTGTTACAGACCGCAACGGCGAACTCTTAGGTGCACGTATCGCAGACGATGAGCAGTGGCGTTTCCCAGCAGTGGACGATGTTCCTGAAAAATTTAAAGTCTGCCTTATAGAATTTGAAGACCGATATTTTTATAACCATTGGGGCATAAATTTTGGTTCCATAGTCAGAGCTGCGATACAAAATATTAAATCTAAAAAAATTGTCAGTGGTGGCAGCACAATCACCATGCAGGTAATACGTCTGTCGCGCAACAACAGACGTACAATATTAGAAAAGTGCATTGAAGCTATACTCGCAACTCGGTTAGAATTTAGATACTCCAAAGAGCATATTTTAGCGATGTACGCCAATCACGCACCTTTTGGCGGAAATGTTGTCGGAATTGAAGCGGCTGCGTGGCGTTATTTCGGACATTCTGCCGACAAGCTGTCGTGGGCTGAAACCGCCACGTTAGCAGTATTACCAAACGCCCCCTCCATGTTGCACCTCGCCAAAAACAGAGAACAACTCCTGCGAAAAAGAAATCGACTGCTGCAACGTCTGCACGAAAAAAAATATATTGACGAAATAACCTATAGCCTTGCTATCAGTGAGGATTTGCCAAATAAACCTTTGCCACTGCCTCAAATCGCCCCACACCTGTTGAATTTATTCAGTCACGGCAAACAGACTGCAGCCACTGTCGAAAAGTCCGTACAACTTGGAATTGAAGACATCCTCGAACGCTGGTACGGTACGCTAAAACAGGCAGGTATTCAGAACTTGGCAGCCATTGTGATTGACATAAAAACTAATCAAGTCGTCGCATATTGCGGAAACGTAGGATTTAATGACGACAAGGGCAATCAGGTTGATATTATTCAATCCAACAGAAGTACAGGCAGCATCCTCAAACCATTTCTATACTGCGCGATGTTGCAGGACGGCGAGCTGTTGCCACAAATGCTGTTGCCCGATGTGCCTTTGAATATAAACGGTTTTTCGCCTCAAAATTTCAATATGCACTTCGAGGGTGCAGTGCCCGCTGATATGGCTGTGGCACGTTCGCTCAATGTGCCGTTAGTCTATATGCTGAAACAGTACAGTGTGCCCAAATTTCACTCGTTTCTGAAAGATAATAAAATTATTCAGCTGCCATATTCGCCGTCACACTACGGACTTTCACTAATTCTGGGAGGTGCTGAAGGAAAGTTAGGAGCTATCACCAATGCTTATTCCAACATGGGCAGAACGTTGTTAAACCTGCCAAGCACGCAGTATCAAATAAGTTTATATGAACCCCCGACCACTATTTCCACCACGTTTCAGGACAATGCCGTATGGCAGGTATTTGAAGCCATCCGAAATGTCAATCGTCCCGAAGACCTTGATATGCGTGCCTTTCCGAGTATTCAGACTGTTGCCTGGAAGACAGGTACAAGCTATGGATTTAGGGACGCGTGGGCAGTTGGTGTGACACCCAACTATGCAGTGGGTGTTTGGGCGGGATGTGCTTCGGGGGCGGGCACTTCCAACCTCACAGGTGCGAGCACTGCCGGACCTGTAATGTTCGACATCTTCAACGCCCTACCCTCGTGCGAATGGTTTCAGCCTCAAATAGATATATCCGTAAACATTCCGGTATGCCACAAGTCGGGATACCCCGCAGGACGCTTCTGCCAAGAAATCGACACGCTGTTATACCCACCCATCGTTTACAAAATGTCCGCCTGTCCATTCCATATCCAAGTCCGCCTGTCCACCGACGAATGTTTCAGAGTGTCAGAGTCTTGCGCAGAAAATTCGATAACTAAAAATTGGTTCGTTCTGCCCCCCTCGTGGGCGTGGTTCTACAAACAGTACCACCCCTCTTACGTGTCATTGCCCCCTTTCAAAGTCGGCTGTGGTGGTGGCGGCGACTATCAGCAAATGCAATTCATCTATCCGCAAGGAAACGCCCACATCCATCTGCCTAAGCAGCTCGACGGCACGCCAGGTCAAATCACCTTTGAACTCGCCCATTCCCGCCCCAATGCGACAGTCTTTTGGCACATCGACAACGTCTATATCACCTCTACGAGCGACTTTCACAAGCTGTCCACCCATCTCGAAAAAGGCGAACACTCCATTACCACGATAGACGATGAAGGTCAGAGCCTCTCGTGTCGCGTGTTTGTCGATTAAAATTATGGCGTGCCCCCTGCTTCGGAGGCGTGTGATAGAATTGAGAATGTAGAGTGTAGAATTGGGCGTTCCCCCGCCCCTCGCAAGCTCGGTGCGGGGTCGGGCTTTCCGCTACAAAGTCGCGAGTAAGCGAGGGCAGAGGACACGCTTGCGCGGACTATGCCGAGCGAGAGCGACTTCATTGCGAAGCAATAATCTTTTTTGCTCGCCCAGCCCGCAGAAGCCCCCGCCGCAAAAAAGGATTTCCGCTCAATCCCTAACGCAAGCCCCCGCACAGCCCCCGCTTGCGCGGACTATGCCGAGCGTGAGCGACTTCATTGCGAAGCAATAATCTTTTGCCTGCACGTCCATAAAACAAACACCCCGCCTTAAACCCATCAGCACATCCCACACCACCAACAGACCTCAAGCCCCTGTCGGCAAAAGGATTTCCGCTATAATCCCTCACGCACCCAACACCTTACCCCATCACAAATTATCAACCACGAATTACTAATTGTGGGTCTAATCTCACCACCCCCCGCACCGCCCGCCTCCCGCGCCGCCCCCCGCACCGCCCGCCCACCTAAAATAACATCTCTTTTTTTACTTTTTTTAACTGCCTTTGCACTTCACGTTCTACCTGTTCAAAGTTCGGTAAATTCTTTATTTGTTCTGCAAGTGAACTTTGCCAACGCCCTTTGTATTGAGGCAAGCGTTCTGTTAATTTCTTTGAAAAATCGGTTGCTTGCAAGCCTTTGCTTTCGCATTTTGTCTTAAATTCGTTCACATAAAAATCTATCTCTATTCCGTACTGCTCCAACAGATACCAAATATCATAAAAATCACGAGCCTGCATACGTTGCATTACCGACCGCATTTTTTCTACCAATACTTCTTCTAATGAATAACAAAGTAGTTGGTGTTCTTCCAAATCAGTATAATTTATAAAAACACTTTTCATTACAGGCTTAAAAACCAACTGCTCGCTTCGCGAAATATCTATCTTTACTCTCTTATTGCTACCTTGTCCACCGAGTGGTCCAATATAGCTGATATAAAAATTGATACCGCCATCCTCATGTTCATTATCGCTTATTATTTCAAGAGTGATATTAGCTTCTTCTTTCACAAACTCAAACGTTTCCCTGAACCATCTAAAAATTTGTTCATTAGAAATTTCGTCATTGATTAAAGTGAAATCCAAATCTTCCGAAAAACGATAATCTTCAAAGTAAACTTTTTTTAATACTGTTCCTCCCTTTTATGTATAGTATATGATTATGTAAAGTAATCGGAACTATTCGATTAATATTCATTGAATTAACACTGCTTTTTCACTTGATTACTACACATAATAATTAAAAAGATTTCAGC
>JAISPZ010000107.1 GCA_031274555.1 Bacteroidales bacterium
CCATCCCCCACGCCCCACACATCCCGCCCCCCCTGTCTAGAAATGGCGGAACGCAACGCACAAAATTCCGCTTAATCTCAAGTGCATTTTTTATGTAAATTTTAACCCAAATCACAAAAATTCTTAACAATTAAGTTTTTTTAACAATAATTTTTTTGTCAATTGTTTTATGAGTATTACTTTTGTGTCATAAAACAATAAACGTATGAAAAATTTATTATCACTGACATTTATTATTTCCTTTCTGTGTTTGGATGTGACTGCACAGACATCACTCCAGCACTCACAGCGACAGCCGAAGCAAATGATTGCTTCGTGCGACACAACAGGCAACACTGTACTTTTGAAATGGTTTGGCAAAGACGTTCTTTTCAAAAACGGAGTATATCTCTACAGAACTAATGTCGCGACAAAAGAAAAAAAACAGCTAAACGAAAAGCCGATAAAAAGGAAAACATATTCGTTAAAAGCAGATGCGTTCAAAAAAGACACCACGCTCAAACGTTATGTAGAACTCCTCGACAATAACAGTTCAAATATAAAAGAAATACTTGCCGTCTTTATACTTTTGAAAGTTTTAGAAAGTAATGACTTTGCAAAGTACTCAGGATTATATTTTGAAGACACAACCGCGTCTGAGGGGGAAACATATTATTATGAATTTTCTCAGGCAGACAATCCAAAACAATGTGCAGGTATTTCAAATCTGATAACGGCAGGAAAGTATGTTATCGAAAATGCTCCCGATAGTTTATCCGCAAAAGCGGGCGACAGCAAAGTCGCATTAAAATGGGGACTTGATGAATACCGCTATTGGGCTGTAAACATCGAAAGGGCAGAAGCGACCATCCCCACGACCATCCCCACGACCATCTTCACTACCCCCACCATCTCAACCTCTGTTGCCACCTCTACTAAGCCCCCCACTCCCACCATCCCCTCACCCACAAACTTTGTCCTTATAAATCCCCAACCAATCCTAATTTCGCCCGTCCCAAAACAAGACGGTACGACAGGTCTGCCCGAAAAATTCTTTGAAGATAAAACAGTTCAAAACGGCAAAACATATTTTTACAGAGTAGTTGGTTTAGATTATTTTAATCGCCCAACTCTTTATTCGGAAATTGTTACAGCACAACCAAAAGACCAGACACCACCTGCGCCCCCGCAAAATGTACGTTCTCAAATAGGTCTTTACGATATAACGATAACTTGGGAAAATGCTTTCAAGAGCAATGATTTGGCAGGTTACAGAGTTTATCGAAAAAAGGGCAGAAGCAAAGATTTTGAAGCACTCAATACAGAACTGTTGCCTGTAGATGAAAATATTTTTTACGACACAGTTTCCGAAAGCGGAACATATTGCTACGTTGTTGCAGCATTAGATTTCTCTAACAATGAAGCACGCTCACTCGAAACGACAAAAGAACTCATTGATATTTTTCCTCCGTCCGTACCAACGCTATACGACATGATTTCCGACACAGGAAAAATATATTTACAATGGTCGTCGGTAAGTGCAAAAGATCTTTTGGGCTACAGAATTTATCGTACCGTTACAAGCGATAAAAATTCGCATTATGTTCTTCTCAATGCAACGCCCTTGCGAGATACGTTTTTTACAGACGCTTTGCCACGCAATGCGAAAAATAAATTTTGCTATAAAGTTGTTTCTGTCGATTCGCTTTTTAATATGAGCGACTACTCCAATGTGCAATGCGCTGCGATGCCCGATGTTGAGCCACCCGAACAGCCTGTAATAAAACGTATCATTGCCGACAGTGGCTATCCGCTTGTCGTATGGCTCGCCAATGCCGAACCCGACCTCTTTCACTATAAATTAAATCGCTTTTCGCAGGAAGATACCGTAAAGTGGGAAAAAACAATCTTATCGGGAGAAAATGTTTTCAGGGACATCACTGCAAAACAAGGTGTATTATATCGTTATGTCCTATCGGCAATTGACTCAAATCAGAATGTATCTGTTCCGTCAAAGTCGTATGCATTTCGCAGTATGATTACTATTTCAGAAAATGTTGCGAAGTCTAAAAATATTATTAAGTCAAAAGGTATTGCGAGGCAAACAAAAGAGCAAACAAAAGAGCAAACAAAAAAACAGCAACCAAAACAGCAAACAAAAAAATTATAAACACATGAAACAGATTTTTATATTTTGGATTTTATTTAGTGTGTCGTTTTCGGCACATTCTCAAGGGACACAACAATCCCCCGCTACAGACATAGAGCAACTTTCGATTTCAGACTGTATGCTTTCACCGCAAGATTGGTTAAAAGAACAAATACTTTTAGTCGGCACTCTCAACATATCGAAGTTGCGAGATACACTTATGCAGTTGCGGTACAATCTCAATTTTCCTTTTTCTACACGTTGGGCGTGTATGCTTGCTTTGGCAAGAATGGGTGAAAAAACAGCGATAGACGAAGTTCTGGCAAAAGTTTCCACAAAAAAAACAGACGATAATATGATATACCTTTTTTATCCTGACCTTATATACACTCGCCAAAGAAAGATTTTTGACTTTCTGATTACACGTATGCAAGACAAAAATGGAAATTGTTTTTCGGCAAATCCTAATAATCCTCAAAAAATAGATTGCGGCTATCGGATAATGGAATTGCTTGCGCCTGTCATAAGTGACTTCCCGAAACGTACATCTTCTTACAAAAAATCCCTCAACAAGGCAAGAAAATGGTGCAAGAAACATTCTCACAACTATCGCATAACAGGAGTTTGATAATTGCACTTTGGCGCAAGTTGGTACAAATAAGTTTTGTATTTTAGTCGGCTTAATCGTACCTTTGTTGCAACAATTATATTTTCCACTATATGCAAAAATTATTTTTATTATTGGCGATTTCAATCTTTTGCTTTACTGCATCAGGGCAAGAAATCAAACAGGAAACACAGCCGCAGGAATATCTTCCTGACATTATTTATGTGCGGTACAAACAATCGCAAAATAAAAAATCGACAGACTATGCAAGTCAGGCAAAACGAATACTTACAAAAAATAATGTTCAGGCAAAAGTGAAGTCAATGTCTTTATTCAAAAATGAGGTGCTTGAAAGGACAGTAAGAATAAAGGCAGATAATCCGAAAGACCTCGAAGAAATCATAAAACAATTTCAAGAGAACAAAGACGTAGAGATGATAGAGCGTGTGCCGATACATCAAACGTATGGAATTTATCCGAACGACTCTCTCTATGGTACAATAGACAACCAGCCTCTAAATTGGCATTTGACAATGATTGGGGCAGAGCAGGCATGGGCGTTGCAACAAGGAACTCCGAATATAAAAATAGCAGTTATAGACAACGCCATTTGGGGAGACCACGAGGACCTTCAAATTGCACCGGAAAATTTATATAATGTGTCCACCGAAACGGTTGGAAGCGCAGACCCCCCTGTACCAAACGATGTGGAGTGTACAAATTCAGACAATTGTCTTGCTTTTGATTGGGCGCATGGAACTCATTGTGCGGGCAATGTTGGAGCTATCACGAATAATGGAAAGGGAGTAGCCTCGCTTGGAGGAGGGGTTACGGTTATGGGTATCTCCTGTCAGGGTAGCTCACCAAACAGTATGTATGACGGAGTATCAGGCATTACTTGGGCAGTTGAAAATGGAGCAAAAGTATTGTCCCTTTCGTGGGGTGGTGGCGGATATGAAACCCTCGAAGAAGTAATATCTTCGTGTATAGAAAACGGAATTGTCGTTGTTGCAGCCTCAGGCAATAATTCGACAACGAATTTTCAATATCCTGCTGCATACCCTGGAGTTATAAGTGTTGCTTCTCTTGATTCCGACACAGCACTGTCTTCTTTCAGCAACCATGGAACTTGGGTTACTATCGCTGCTCCGGGTGGTACGCTCAGGCAAAACGGTTCTTCATTTAACTCCATTTTAAGCACAACGTACAACAAAAACATTACTTATAAAGAGAGCGGATATAATGCTCTCAATGGAAAATATTACGATGGTATGGCAGGTACTTCTATGGCATGCCCTATAGTTGCTTCTCTCTGCGGCTTACTCCTCTCTAAGGACACTACATTGTCAGTACAGGAAATACGCGACATTCTCATTGCAACATCAGTTCCGATAAACAATAAGTCCAACAAAAAGATTTTTCCCGGATCGGGTATGATAAATTCTGCGGAAGCGTTACAGGTGATAGGACATACAATACCTGCTCCACGAAACGTGGTAGCAAACGTTGATTTAGAGGGTGTCATCAAAGTGACGTGGGATATTCCCACTCCTGATTCTTCCGTTTTTTATCGTATCTATAAAGACGGAATTCTTTACAGAGATACATTTGATGTAGAGGAATTTTATGATACGGATATAAAGTCGAACAATTATTACATTTATGGTGTTTCTGCCGTATATGCGAACGGCGAGGAGTCGTTTCATACGACAGGTAGCGGTGTGTTGGTCCCCAATTATTTTTATGTACGCGCAAATATTTTACCCGACAGCAATGCAGGAACAGTGACAGGTGCAGGTACTTTTAGAAGTGGATACAACGTTACTCTCACTGCAAATGCAAGTAACGGATTTCATTTTAAGGAATGGAGTTTTTATGGTACGATAAGGAGTACCGACTCAATTTACACTTTCGCACTTGATAAAAATCAGACCCTGAATGCTGTTTTTGAAGAAACTTATACTTCGATAGAAAATGTGAACAATACAGTAAATATTAAGATTTTTCCAAATCCGACAACGGATGAATTAAATTTTACCACAAATATTAAAGCGAGAGAAATAAGGGCGGAGGTCTATACTGAAAATGGAAAATTACTGCTTCAAGAAAAATTTTTTAATTTGAAAAGCGGGAAATTATCGTTGAAAAATTTTGCGAAAGGGCTATATTTTCTACATTTGTCGGCAGGGAGCGAAACACAAACTATCAAGTTTATAAAACATTAATCTTATGACACGTAATTTATTACTTATAAGCAATTCTACCAATCAGGGCGAACAGTATTTGAGTTGGGTTAAGAACGACATAGTTGCGTTTTGCAGAAAACATAATGTCGCCAATGCACTTTTTATTCCTTATGCAGGAGTCAATGTAGGACAATCGTTCGAGGGAAAAACGATAGAGGACAGTTATAATCTCTACGTAGAGAGAGTACAGGATGTTTTCGCAAAAGACGGTATAACTGTTAAATCTGTGGAGTCCGTCGAAAATGCAGAAAGCGCAGAATGTATCATTGTTGGCGGTGGAAATACTTTTCATTTGGTTTATGAACTGCATCGTCTAAATCTGATGGATGCCATAGCAAAAAGAGTAAAAGAGGGGATACCGTATATTGGTTGGAGTGCAGGGGCAAACATTGCTTGTCCGACAATGAAAACAACGAACGATATGCCCATTGTAGAGCCAAAATCACTTAATACGCTCAATCTTGTACCCTTTCAAATAAATCCGCATTATTTAGATGCTAACCCCGCGGGACATGGCGGAGAAACAAGAGAAGACAGGATTAGAGAATTTCTTGTTGCAAATAAAGATGTGACGGTTGTCGGACTGCGTGAAGCAACAGCACTCGAAGTTACGGACGACAGCATAAAACTCATCGGCAGTAGAAATATGCGCATTTTCCAAAGTGGCAAAGACCCTGTAGAAATATCCTCAAAAGACGATTTAAACTTCCTGTTAGGGTATTAAAAATAATTTATACAATATATATAACCAAAATTTGAACATTACTTTTGTCCACTTGAACAATTTTACTCAAAATTAGCATTACTTTTGTCCATTACGCCATAAATTCAATATTTTGAAACTCAATATAAAAACCAAATCTTATGAATTCAACAGAAATGTTATCTCGTTTTTTAAGTTTAGCGTTAAATAAAACGTTATCGCAGAAGTTTGTCATCACTGATATAAAAGAGGGCAAAGACCGAATAGACCTGCGTTTAGAGGAAAAAGAGACTCTTGT
>JAISPZ010000133.1 GCA_031274555.1 Bacteroidales bacterium
ATAAACGTACCGTTAATACCTTGAATTAAGTCCATCTCCCAATCACCTACACGTTCACGCTTCTCTACTTCGGACGGACGAGAGTGAATCGAAACACGATTTGGAATATTGCTCGCAGAGGCATTTAATACGCGTCGTCGATGTTTTAACTTATGGCGACAGTGCTTATAGACATTGCCATTGGCGGCTCGATCCATACGGATATATTGATAAATACGTTCTACAGATACCATATCGCGACCTTCAGTTTTTGCGGTTCCTACGATTTGTTCTGGAGACCATTCATGATAAACGAGTCTCTCATATACGTAGTGAGCCATCTCTTTATCAAATTTACGAGGTAACACAAAACGATGTTTTCGACTATCAGCCTTCCATTGTGCTTTTTTGGGAGCATAATACCGTTTCTTTTTATACTTGCCTTTAATCATGCTATTACGGCTTAATTCTTTACTGATGGTGGGCTGCGAAACTCCAACATACTTTGCTATTGTTGACTGAGACTCGCCGAATTGCACCATCTTAAAGGCACTTTTGCAACTTGAGGTGCTGATTGCAAATTGCTAATAATTTATAGCCTCAAATTGCAAATGTGTCGTCACTTGCTTATTTGATGTTAAAATGCTAAATTTGCGAGAAACGAGCTGGTCGCAAAAATGGCGGACGTGATACTGTTGCTGTTGGTGGCGGGGGCAGTGGGTTGGCAATGAGCGGGCGGGATGGTGTTGGCTTCGTTTAGCCGCTGTCGCGTATAGTTGAGGGGGTGGGCGGTGGTGCTTCGGCGGGTGGGGGCGGGTAGAGGGCGGAGGCGGAGTAGAGGACGGGCGATGGCGTTCAGGCGTACGAAAGTTGATAGAGGGTTGAGGTTGGGGGCGGAGTAGAGGACAGGTGGTGGCGTTCAGGCGTACAAAAGTTGATAGAGGGTTGGCGGGCGGGGGCGGAGTAGAGGACAGGCGATGGCGTTCAGGCGTACAAAAGTTGATAGAGGGTTGGCGGCGGGGCGCATTAGGGATTGAACGGAAATCCTTTTTTGCGGCGGTGGGCTTAAAGGTTGTCAGCGGGGCGGGCTTTGTTGGTGGGTTTTGACACAAAGTGTTCGCTTGCGAGATGGGCAAAAAAGATTGGAGTGAAAGCCCGACCCCTGCGCTCCGATGCAGGGGGAATGCTATAATAATACAAAAATTAAAGACATAATTGGAGGCGTGGGAATACTGACAATACCAAAACTTCAAAACAAATCCGAATGTTAGGGGCGATGAAAATACTAAAATATATATTTCAAAACAAAAAATCCGAATGGATAAGGTTATAAAGATAAAAAAAGGGCTTGATATTCGTATCAGAGGGAGGGTTGATGCGTCTTTGAGTGCTCCGACTGTGTTCTATGAAAAATATGCGGTTAAGCCGACAGATTTTTATGGCTTCTTGCCTAAGCTGCTCGTGCAGAAGGGTGATAAAGTGAGGCAGGGCACTCCGCTTTTTTGTCATAAAAAGGACGAGAGAATAAAAGTTCCGTCCCCTGTGACGGGAACTGTGACGGATATTTTAATCGGACAAAAACGTTCAATAGAGGCAATTCTTATAAGGGCGGAAAAAGAGTCGGAATACGTGTCTTTTAACGTCCCCTCTGCGGTAGAATATTCTAACGAAACAGTGAAGAGTGTGTTGCTTGACGCTGGGCTGTGGTGTATGCTGCGCCGTCGCCCTTATGATACAATTCCTTCGCCTGACGATACTCCTCGTGATATTTTTATTTCCTGTTTCGATTCGTCCCCCCTCGCCCCTGATATGGAAATGCTTGTACATGGCAGAGAAAAGGAATTTCAGGCTGGAATAGATGCTATAAAACATCTTACAAGAGGCAAGATTTATCTTGGACTTCATGTTTCTCACACTACGTCGTATGCTTTTAAGGAGTGTAAGAATGTGGAGATTTGTTATTTCGACGGACCTCACCCCGCAGGTAATGTGGGAGTGCAAATTCATCATATCGCCCCACTTAACAGGGGTGAGCAAGTGTGGTATATACATCCGCAGGATGTGGTAAGTATCGGCGCACTTTTTTCAACAGGGAAATATGACTCCACGAGGATTGTTGCTATTGCAGGCTCTGAAGTGCTGCGTGCACGTTATGTCAAAACACGTCAGGGCGTAAATGTATCTTATCTTTTAGAGAATAATCTCTCTGAAAACGGAGTGAGAGTTATAAGTGGGAATATTCTGACAGGCAAGAGGATTGAGCCGAATGGTTATGTTGGATTTTATGATAGTCTTGTATCTGTTATTCCAGAGGGAAATCGCTCGCGTTTTCTTGGCTGGATAACGCCCGGGTTAAATCTTTACAGTTTTTCACGTTCATTTTTTTCATGGCTCACGCTTGATAGAGAATATAAGATAGATACAAATCTTAATGGTGGACGCAGGGCGTTTGTTCTTACAGGTGACTTTGAGCGTGTATTTCCAATGGATATTTATCCTTTGCAACTGATAAAGGCGTGTATTACAAAAGATGTCGAGAAGATGATGGATTTGGGTATCTATGAGGTAGCACCGGAAGATTTTGCTCTATGTGAATATATTGATGCTTCCAAAACAGAGATCCAGCAGATAATAAAAGAGGGACTTGAGCTTGTAAGAGCCGAAATAGAATAGTAAATTTATGTTGAGAAATTTTTTAACTAGTATTAAGCCAACGTTTGAAAGGGGAGGACGACTTTCGTTTCTGCACTCCACTTTTGAGGCATTTGAGAGTTTTCTTTATGTGCCGAACAAAGTGACTTCTAAGGGTGCACATATAAGAGATCCATTCGATATGAAGCGGGCTATGATTATGGTTGTAATAGCCCTTGTTCCATGCGCAATGTTTGGAATTTATAACGTGGGGCATCAACATTATTTGGCATTGGGAATGCTCTCGGAGCAAGGATTTTGGGATATTGTCCTTTACGGCTTGGGGAAAGTTGCGCCGCTCTTTATTATAAGTTATGTCGTGGGGTTGGGGATAGAATTTGCATTTGCAGAATTTAGAAAACATGAGGTAAATGAGGGGTTTCTTGTTAGCGGATTTTTAATTCCTTTGATATCTCCGCCTGATATTCCACTTTGGATACTCGCCCTTGCGACTGCTTTTGCGGTAATAATAGGTAAGGAGATTTTCGGCGGAACAGGTATGAATATCTGGAATCCTGCATTGCTGGCACGAGCATTTATGTTTTTTGCCTATCCATCTCAAATGTCGGGCGATAATGTTTGGGTGTCGGATGCAGTGTCAGGTCCAACACCACTCGCAAATGTTGCTCAAAATGCAACAGATATGTTGCCGTCTGTGAACGAGCTTTTTTGGGGACTTATACCGGGTTCGATTGGTGAAACGTCTAAATTTTGTATTATCCTTGGCGCAATAATACTTTTGTGGACAAGGATTGCGAGTTTCAAAACAATGTTTTCGATTATTGCTGGTGGCGGACTTCTCGCATTTATCCTTAACGTTAGTGGTGTGACGGATGTGACAGTATCTCAACAGCTTTTAATGGGTGGATTTCTTTTTGGCGCGGTATTTATGGCAACAGATCCTGTAACATCGGCAAATACAGGAACAGGAAAATGGATTTACGGATTTCTTACAGGTATTATAGCGGTGGTTATACGTGTATTCAATCCTGCGTATCCTGAGGGGATGATGCTTGCAATTTTGCTTATGAACACTTTCGCACCTTTGATTGATTATGCGGTTATAGAGAGTAATATCAAGAAAAGAAAAAAACGTATGGCAATTTCTAAAAATTAACAATAATGCAAAAAACGACCTTTTCCAACAAGTATATCTTTGTCTATATAACCGTTTTGGTTGTAGTTATCGCTTCTATACTTGCTCTTGCGGCAACGCTTTTGCAGGAAAGGCAGGACAGTAACCGCAAGACGGAAAAAATGCAGAGCATACTTAATTCGGTGGGAATTGAAGCATCTATAGAAAATGCGGCACTTCTCTATAAACAGTATATTGTGAGGGAATTATTGGTGGATGCGTCAGGTGGAATTGTGAGCGAGTTTTTCGCAAAGGATATTCCATCTGTGGCTTTTTCTGTAAATCTGAAAGAGGAGTTTGCGAAAGGTAGTGGTAGTGGTAGTGGCGGTAGTGGCGGCAGTGGCGGTGGCGGCGGTGGTAGTGGCGGCAGTGGCGGTAGTGGCGGTAGTGGCGGTAGTAGTGGTAGTGGTGGTAGTGGCGGCAGTGGCGGCAGTGGCGGCAGTGGCGGTGGCGGCAGGTATCCTGTTATGGTTGCAAAGGTGGACACAGAAAACGTTTATGTTTTTCCACTTCAGGGAAAAGGGCTTTGGGGACCTGTTTGGGGATTTATCGCCCTGAAAGGGGATATGAATACTGTTGTTGGAATAAATCTTGACCATAAGGGCGAAACGCCAGGGTTAGGCTCGCAAATAACAACAACAACTTTTAAGCAGCAATTTAAGGGGAAAAAGATATACGATGACAGGGGCAATTTTATGTCCATCACTCTTGTAAAAGGTGGAGTGGAAAAATTTGTCGGCGACCGTTCTCATGCTGTTGATGCTATTTCTGGTGGCACACTTACAAGCAACGGCGTTACGGAAATGCTTTTTGAGTGCTTGCGTGTTTATGAACCGTATATGAAGAAGATACTGACTAACGGTGAAGTTGTAACTCCCGTAGATACGGTTTCTTCGGAGCAGCAAGATACTATTGTAGTAAAGAGATTTTATGTGCCTCCTGTTGTTTATGTTAAGGATACGGTAGAAGTTTCACAACCATCGGAAACGTTGCATATTACCGTTGCCCCAGAGGAGGAAATTTTGGAAACTTTTGAGCAAACTTCGGATACTGCGGTTAGAATAGACGAATTGATTGAGCAGATTGAAAAGGAAGCACCAATAATAGACACGTCAATTTTTAATAACAAGAAAGAAAGGAAGCGTAATAATAAACGATATGGAACAGAAGACTAATTATCTTAAGCTAATCACAAGCCCACTTGGAAAAGAAAATCCAATCACGATACAAGTTCTCGGAATTTGTTCTGCTCTTGCTGTCACGGTGCAGTTGAAGCCTGCTCTTGTTATGGCTCTTTCGGTTACGGTCGTTACAGGACTGTCGGGACTTATTATCTCGGCAATGAGGCAGGGTATCCCGCCACGCATACGTATTATAGTTCAACTTATGATAGTGGCAGTTCTCGTTATTCTTGTGGATCAATTTTTGCAAGCATTTGCCTATCAGGTGAGTAAACAGCTTTCGGTCTTTGTCGGGCTTATTATCACGAATTGTATTGTGATGGGACGTCTTGAAGCGTTTGCGATGGCAAATAAGCCTTGGGCATCTTTTGTGGACGGCATAGGAAATGGTCTTGGATATGGAATTATACTCGTAGTTGTGGGATTTTTTAGAGAGCTTTTTGGAAGCGGAACACTTCTGGGGATGCAGATCGTTCCTCAAAGTTGGTACGAAGCGGGCTATGAAAACAACGGACTTTTTATTCTTCCCCCGATGGCTCTAATTGTAGTGGGCGTGATAATTTGGGTTCAACGTTCCCACAATCGGGAGTTGATAGAGGCTTAATCGCCGTCCGCTAAAAAAGGCAGTTTACCCGTTATTATTTCTTAACATCTTCATTGCTTTATCAAAATCTGATTCAAAAAGGTTATCTTGAATGGGACGGTATTTTTCAAATTCGTTTTCGGCGTGTTTCTTAGCAAGTGCGGTGGTTATTTTGCCTGCATTTTGCAACAAGTCCTTTCCATTTGCCTGTAAAATCAAGTCCAAATGCTTCGCCCAATCTTCCATTGTGAGCGGAATACGCCGTTTGGCATATTCTTCGGCAAAATCCAAATAGCCATTGACAATGCGCCCAAGCGATTGTAATTCGTTTTCAGTCAGATAGTTTTTGGCTATCAATACATCTGACTTTACAATTTTCCCGCTGGGTGATTTTTCCCAAGAAGTCAGCCCCATATTGTCTTTCGTATGGTCGGCACGACGGTAAATTAATTCGGCTGCTGTATGCTTATGTATAGCAAAGTGCATTTTATTCTGAACTTTTGCAAAAAACTCCTTTGTTGTTGGTGATTCTGGGTTGTAATCCATAGCGGTAGCATAAATATCAGTGATTTTCTGATAAAAACGCCGTTCAGACAAACGAATTTCACGGATTTCCTCCAACAGATGTTCAAAATAATCATCGTCGAAAAATGTTCCGTTTTCCATTCTTTTGCGGTCAATCACGTAGCCACGCAGGGCAAAATCGCGCAAAATGCCTGTTGCCCACTGTCTGAAAGCTGTTGCCCGTTTGGAATTTACACGGTAGCCAACGGCAATTATTGCGTCAAGATTGTAGTGTTTTACCTGATAATTTTTACCGTCAGAAGCAGTTGCCGAGAAAATCTCGGTAACTGATTTCTCGAATAATTCATTGCTATTGAATATGTTTTTAATATGCAATCCGATATTGTCGGTTGAGGTATCAAACAGCAAGCCCATATTTTTTTGCGAGAGCCAAATAGTGCCATTCTGCACACGCACTTCCACGCCGTTGCCTTTCGACTGATAGGCAAAAGTTAGAAATTCGGCAGTGCTGTTACGAATTTGCAGTTTATTATTTTTATTAGGCTTATCCATATCACAATAGCATTTCAAGTATATCCATTGAAGTTAAATCTTCCCGCAAGTTAATATTATCCAATCCCATATTGAGGTCAGCGTTCAGAACGCGGTTTTTGTCCTCTTTTTTCACCTTTTAGAATTGTCAGAAGAATGACACAAAAGTACAAATTATTTTGCAATTAGATGAGGTGGACATTAACAATTTACAGCACCTCAAAATGCAAATGTGTCTGATTTTTTGAAATAAGAGAACTATCTAATTTTATATCATCGTTTTGTGATTTATTAGACAGTGTCTGATATTTTTGATTTGAATACATCGCATAAAAATTTCGCATATATTGCAAGTTGATTACCGAATATCCATTTCCAAACCTTTCCGTCAATTGTTCTGATAGTTCTTTCAATACTGCTTTTCCATATTTGGCGCGTTGTTCGCCTTTTTGTTCATCTTCCACTATATACTTGCCAATCTCGTAGTAGGTGTAAACCATAGTCAAATTAACAGATTGCGCAACCTGCTGACGCGACTGTTCTATCAGCTGTGTTATTCTGCTATATAATTCATTATGTGTGAGTTGATTTTTCATAAAGCTATTACATTCATCCTGACTTTCACCTTTTAGAATTGTCAGAAGAATGACACAAAAGTACAAATTATTTTGCAATTAGATGGCACATTTGCATTTTGAGGTGCTATAGAATGTTGATAGCTTTCAAATCAATTACGAATTACGAACCCAACTATTGTTGTTTTTACCGCTGTTGGGCTTGACTTAATTGCGGTTTATGT
>JAISPZ010000022.1 GCA_031274555.1 Bacteroidales bacterium
TTCAAGGGTTGGGGCGCGGGGGGGGGGGCGGGCGGAGTTGTACGCTGTTGCTGAAATGTTTCAAGGGTTGGGGCGCGGGGGTGGCGGGAGCTGTACGCTGTTGCCGAAAATGTTTCAAGGGTTGGGGCGCGGGGGGCGGGCGGAGCTGTACGCTGTTGCTGAAATGTTTCAAGGG
Organism: Bacteroidales bacterium; assembly: GCA_031274555.1. Classification (GTDB taxonomy): domain Bacteria; phylum Bacteroidota; class Bacteroidia; order Bacteroidales; family P3; genus JAIRNR01. The sequence goes on from JAISPZ010000022.1 coordinate 176, forward strand.
TTGGGGCGCGGGGGGCGGGCGGAGCTGTACGCTGTTGCTGAAATGGTTCAAGGGTTGGGGCGCGGGGGGCGGGCGGAGTTGTACGCAGATGCTGAAATGTTTCAACGGTTGGGGCGCGGGGGGCGGCGGGTGGAGCTGTACACTGTTGCTGAAAATGCTTCAAGGGTTGGGGCGCGGGGGGTGGCGGGAGCTGTACGCTGTTGCTGAAAATGTTTCAAGGGTTGGGGCGCGGGGGGTGGCGGGAGTAGTGCTAACAGTGATGGACTGTCCACCGTTGCTGAAATTGCAACAGGACTTGGGCTGCGTGAGGGATTGCAGCGGAAATCCTTTTGCCTGCGGAGGTTTGGTGAGTATCGGTGGTGTGGGGTGTGGCAGTGTATTTAAGATAGGGCGTTCGTTTTTGCGGACAGGCAAAAGATTATAGCGGAAAGCCCGACCCTGTTGGCGGGCAAGCTGTTCCTTACTTGCCCGCCAACAGGGGCACGCCAAAAATTTATTGCGGAAACGCTTTGGAAATCCCTCAAATATTGTAAATTTGCACAATCATAATCTATTACTATGAAAAACGAATTGCACTACAAAAAAACCATCATTTGGCTTATTATTTTGATTTTCTTTCTGCTTGTAGCATTTGTGTATGTCTTTGTAAATCACCGCACTGTAGTAAAGGAAAAGGAAGAAAATTATGCGCAAAATGTTGCTCTGCAGTCCGACTTTGACAATCTGATGCAGGAGTACGAACAGATAAAAATGGATAACGAAACGCTCACATTTCAACTTTCTGACCGTGACAGCGTTATCCTCGCCAATGCGAACGAAATAAAAAAACTTATTGCTTCACAAGCCGACTATAGAAAAATTCAGAAGAAACTCAATATGCTGCGTGATATTACTCGTGAATATGTGAGTAGAATTGACTCTCTCATAACGGTTAATCAACAATTATCAGAAGAAAATGAGCAAATAAAGCGGGAGGTTGTTACAGAAAAACAGAGGTCTGCACAACTTTCTCAGGATAAAAAGGAGTTGGAAGACAAAGTTTCTGTTGGCTCTGCGCTTACGGCGTACAATATTGTTGCTTCTACATATCGTCTTAAATCAAATGGTGACGAGATTGAAACGGATAAATCAACGAAAATAAAACGTATAAAAATTACTTTTTCGTTAAGTGAAAATAAGATTGCGAAGTCTGGGGAAAAAAATATTATTGCTTGCATCATTCGTCCTGACGGCATTGTCATGACACCCGGAAATAACGAGCTTTACACGTTTGAACTTAACGGTAAGCAAGAGCCGTTTTCAATTTCAAAGAATGTTCCATACGACAATAAGTCTGTCAATGTTGTGATGAATTGGGACCGCAAGGATGTTTCTCAACCTGCGGTGGTTGGGACGTATAAGGTTGTGCTTTATTTGGACGGGGTGGAGATAGGAAATACTACGTTTACCGTTAGAAAATAGCAGATTATTTTATGACTGCGAAAGAAATTACATCGAAATTAAAGAGTATAGGCGAGGAAAATGGTCCGGCGCAGTTAAAAGTGTTGCAGTCGTTTTTTAAAACAGGAAAAGGGCAGTATGGTGAGGGTGATATTTTTTACGGTGTAAAAGTTCCGCAAACGAGGGAGTTGCTGAAGCAATGCGGGGATGTTCCGAAGAAAGAAATCGTGTCGCTTCTTGAGAGTCCCATTCATGAATGTCGCCTGTTTGCGCTTTTATATCTCTCAAAGGAAATGCAAGATGGGATGGACGCAGACGCTGACACTGACACGGACGTGGACACAGGCGCGAACGCTGACGAAATTTTTTCTACCCGTACAAAACTCATGCGAAGCGCGAAGCTACATGCGGACGAAATTTTTTCTATTTATACAAGTCATTTTAACAATATAAATAATTGGGATTTAGTTGATCTTTCCGCACCGAACATAACGGGGGCGTACATATTTCACCATTTCGTGAAAAAGTCGTTATTAAAAAAATGGGCATTATCTAATCACCTCTGGACACAGCGCATAGCTATACTTTCAACATTTTATTTTATTAAAAACGGCTCTACTATTGAAACATTTGAAATTTCGAAAATTCTGCTTAATCACCCTCACGATTTGATTCAAAAGGCGGTGGGATGGATGCTTAGAGAGGTGGGGAAACGTGTGTCGCACGAAAAAGAAATCGAATTTTTACTTGATAATAATCGTTACAAAACGATGCCACGCACAATGCTTCGCTACGCAATAGAGCGTTTTCCCGAAGCGCAAAAACAGGCGTTTTTGAGAGGGACGATATAATAGACTTTGCTGCGCGACAGAGCGTTTTTTGTCGAAAAAATGGAGGCTTAGGCGTTTTTGTCAAGAAAATGAAAATTTCGACGTTTTTACCAAGAGTGATGTAATTTCGACGTTTTTGTAGTGAAGATATAAATAAAACAGGTTGTAAAATTCGCAAGAGCGAATGATTTTTAGAAGCCACGTAAAATAAATAAACATGATACTTGCACCATCAATATTGTCTGCTGATTTCACCCGCCTTGGCGAAGAAATAGAAATGCTGAACCGTTCCGAAGCCGACTGGATACATATCGATGTTATGGACGGCGTTTTTGTTCCGAATATTACAATCGGTGTCCCTGTCGTAAAAGCGTTAAATCCTCTGGCGGAAAAGCCATTAGACGTACATCTAATGATTGTAGAGCCTGAAAAATATATTGACCAATTTGCCGATGCTGGTGCTGATCATTTGCTTATTCACTATGAAGTGTCAATTCATCTAAATCGTACCCTTGCAGAAATAAGAGCCAAAGGAATGAAAGCTGGCATTGTCCTTAACCCTCATACTAACGTACCCCTTTTAGAGAACGTACTCGAATATGCCGACATAGTTCTTCTCATGAGCGTAAATCCGGGCTTTGGTGGACAGAAATTTATCGAAAACAGTTACCGCAAGATAGAAGAACTCGTTGCAATGAAACAGCGATTAAACCCCAATCTCTTAATAGAGGTTGATGGAGGCGTAACTCTCGACAACGCTCCCCTACTCGTGAGTGCAGGTGCCGATGTTCTTGTAGTGGGCAACTCCATCTTTTCCGCCGACAACGTCCCCGCCCGCATAGTTGAGTTTAAGAGGATAGAATAAAAAAATCCCACGGAGTACGCGGGATCAAGAAATCTTCGGCTTATAGCCTTATTGTGAAAAGTCTTTCAATTTTTACGAGGGCAAAGGTACGACAAATTTTAATATAAACAAAATAAAAAAATAAAATTATGGCAAAAACTTTTGGTTTAGATCTGGGGACAGCTTCGATTGGATACACCTGTAGAAGCACTGATAATGAAAATGGGATTATTGGTCAGTTAAATAAGTTTGGTTCAGTTATTTTTCAGAAGGGCGTTGGCAATAGCAAAACCGGTGAGTTTTCGTATGCAGCCGAAAGAACAAAACATCGTTCTTCACGCCGACTTTATCAAGCCCGAAAATACAGAATTTGGCAAACTTTGCAAGTCTTGATAGAATATGGTTTTTGTCCTTTGTCAGTGGAGGATTTGGATAAATGGCGGAAATATGATAAAGAAAAAGAATTGAAACGCCAATATCCTACTGATGCCAAAGGATTTGAACAATGGGTGCGTTTGGACTTTGATGGCGATGGAAAAGCAGATTATTCAAGTCCTTATCAACTAAGAGCTGAATTAGCAACCACTCAATTGGATTTTTCGTCAGAAATAAATAGATTTAAGTTGGGCCGTGCTTTGTACCATATAGCCCAAAGACGCGGTTTCAAAAGTAGCAAAGGAGAAACACTGAAAGAACAAGAAGAAACCACAAAGGAAATTTTGGATGACTCAGTGGAATTAGACATTGCTTCATTGAAAAAATCAGAAGAAAAAAAGTCTAAGGATTTAGTTACGTATATGCAAGAACGCGATTTAAAGACAGTTGGTTGCTCCTTTGCACAATTAGAGAAAGAGGGAGTTCGTGTTCGTGCAAGTATCTATCAGGCAGTTCGTTCACAGTATAAAGAAGAGATAAAATATATTTTTGAATTTCAGAATGGGTTGGATACCAACAGCGAATTTTTCAGTAGAATTTATAGTGATAGAAAAGATGGCAGTATTTTTTACAAACGCCCTTTATGCTCTCAGAAAGGATCGGTTGGAACATGCACATTAGAACCAACAAAACCTCGCTGTCCCATTAGCCATCCAGAATTTGAAAAATTTCGTGCATTTGCTTTTATTAATAACGTTCAATATCGAAAAACTACTGATGGCGAATGGCAGAATTTGACCGCAGAACAGAAAATAAGACTGTACAAAGATAAGTTTTTGCTCACAAAATCAAATTTTAAGTTTGAGGAAATTCGTAAATGGTTAGAAGAAAAAGTTGGAATGTCACTATCAAGAACGCAGAAAAAAAATGATAGTACAATTAACTATAGTGACAAAACCAATGTTTCAGGTTGTCCTGTTTCGGGACGATTGAAAAATTTATTAGGTAATGATTGGGAAAACTTTGTTTATGAAACTTCCGAAAAACGTAAAAATAAAAATGGAAATGAACATTCCATATCTTTTAGTGCGGAAGATATTTGGCACGTATGTTTTTCGTTTGATGACGAAGAAGCCATTTATGAATTTGCCAAATCTAAACTGAATTTTGACGATAAAAAAGCCAAATTACTTGTCAAGCTTTGGATTGCTATTCCTCAAGGGTACGGTATGTTGAGCTTGAAAGCAGTTAAAAATATCAATAAGTTTTTAGTGCCGAATATTGAAAACATTTTGTATCAGGGCTTTATTTATACTGAAGCCGCATTGTTAGCAAAAATTCCTGAAATTTTAGGAGAAAAATTGTGGCAAGAAAATGAAAAAGATATTTTGAAATCCATAAGTGATTTGATTAATAAAAATAGAGAAGAAAAACGTATTCTAAATATTGCTAACAATTTGATATCTGTTTATAAATCGTTAGAATATAATGAACAATTTGCCTATAAAAATGTCGAATATCTATTGGATGATTCCGACAAAGCGGAAGTAGAAAAATATACGATAGAAGCAATAGGTGAAAAAACATGGGAAAGAGAAATTCAAGAAAATAAAGAAATAATTTTGAAAGAAGTTGCCGAAAAGTACCAACAATTTTTTGCTACTTCCAAACGTGATTATTTTCGTTTGCCTAAATTGGGCGATACATTAAAATTGTATCTTGCAGATAAATTTACGACTCTACATTATAAAAATCATTTCATTAATCCTGATACAAATCTACATTGTCAATGCGATGCCTGCAAAAAACTCAGTAAGTTATATCACCCATCAATGATTGAATTTTACAAGCCTGCAGAAATAAATGAGGACACCGGATTAAGACTTCTTGAAAGTCCCATAATTGGTGCATTCAAAAACCCAATGGCAATGCGGACTTTGCACGAGCTTCGCAAACTTGTAAATTATTTTATTGAAGAAGGAGTAATAGACGAAGAAACTCGTGTTGTAGTTGAAACTGCTCGTGATTTGAATGATGCGAATATGCGTTGGGCGATAGAAGCGTATCAGAGAGAACGAGAGGCTGAAAATAAGCAGTTTGGGAGAGTAATACAAGAGATTAGAAACAATGACAAAGAGGTTGTGGATGATGATATTGACAAAATTCGCCTCTGTATAGAACAGGTAGAGGATGAGCAAGATAAGGAAATTTTTGAGTTAAAAAAAATAATGCGTCATCCCTATAAAAAGAAGAACGAGCGAAATAATGCACAAAAGAAATTGTTAAACAAATATCGTTTATGGCTCGAACAAGGAATGAAATGTATTTATACCGGCAAACTAATTAATATTTCAAACTTGTTTGACGATAATTCGACCGATTTTGAACATACCATTCCACGGAGCCAATCTTTCGACAATTCGTTAGCAAACCAAACCATTTGCGATGCTTATTATAATCGCCATATAAAGAAAAATCGAATCCCAACTCAATTACCTAATTACAATAAGTCTGCTGTAATAAATGGGACAGAATATTCCGCTATTGAGCCACGACTTGATGCATGGAAAGAAAAGGTTTCCCGATTAGAAGAGAATGTAGAATTTTGGAAATTGAAATCAAAAAAGGCACAAGATAAAGATACAAAAGATAATTCCATTCGCCAAAAGCATTTATGGCAAATGGAATTGGACTATTGGCAAGACAAGTTGAGCCGTTTTACAATGACCGAAGTAACAAGTGGATTTAAACACAGCCAACTGAATGATACACGATTGATTACAAAATATGCTTATCATTATTTGAAATCGGTATTCAGCAAGGTAGAAGTTCAAAAAGGAAGTGTGACTGCTGATTTTCGAAAAATGCTCGGCGTGCAGTCTGTTTATGAGAAAAAAAATCGTGATAAACATTCACACCACGCCATTGATGCAGCTATCCTTTCGTTAATTCCCGTTGCTGCAAAACGTGACAAGATGCTTGAATTATTTTATGAAATTCAAGAAGAAAGAAAGTTAAACCGTAGTACCGAGAATTTAGAACAAAAATTACAAAATGAAATAAAAAATTGTCAAATCGGCGATATTTCCGATTTAGTCAAATACATTGAGGATAATATTCTTATCAGCCATGTTTCAAAAGATCAAACTTTAACACCTGCAAAGAGGAAGGAAAGAAAAAGAGGAAAAGTTATTTGGCTGAAAGATGAGAAAGGGGAAATTTGTAAGGACGAAAAAGGAAATGAAATACCCAAACATTGGATACAGGGGGATTGTATAAGAGGACAATTGCATAAAGAGTCATTTTATGGTGCAATAACACAAGCACAAGTGCAAGAAAAAAAAGATGCAAATGGTAAGGTTGTGAAGGATAAAAACGGCAGAACCATTCTAACTTTTATGAGGGATGATAAAGGAAAAATCCTAATTCGTGACGAAAAATTCTATGTTATTCGCAGAGAATTGAAATACAAAAAGAATGACAAAGATAAAGGTTTTAAGAATTTGGAAGAATTAAGAGATTGCATTGTTGATAAAAACTTGTTTGAAATTATTCGAAAACAATGTCAAGAAAAAGCATTCAAGGATGCTTGTGAAGCAGGATTTTATATGATTGACAAAAATGAAAATAAAGTGAATAAAATAAGGCATATAAGATGTTTCACTTCAGTCAAGAATCCTCTTTCAATAAAAAAACAAACATATTTATCTGATAAAGAATACAAACAAAATTATTATGCCGAAGTTGGGGACTTATATGTTATGTGTTGTTATTACAATAGTGACAAAACGAAAACTCAATATGAAATAATAAAACTTTTCGATGTTAGCGAAAATAGAAAATATAATCTAGAAGATATTGCAAATGTAATTGAGGTAAAAAATGAGAAGTTTTTTTTAGGTGCAAAATTGCAAGCGGGCAAACAAGTACTACTTTATGAGAAAAATATAGATGAACTCAAAGAAATGTCAAACGATTTGCTCTCTGACAGGTTGTATGTTATCCTCGGTTTTGAGAATTCATCCACAATAAAGTTAAAGAAACATATCAATGCTCAACCTGATAAAGATTTAGGAAAGGGAGAGAATATTAAAGATTTCAATAGTTTGCCTCAAAAAATTAGGTGTAGTGTGAATACATTAAGTTTTTTACTTGAAGGCAAAGATTTTGAAATGAAGTTAGATGGAACAATAGAATTTAAATGAAAAAAATAGTCTAAATAGCTTCGTGTTTGATGGGTCGTAAAAAGATATAAAAAGTAGTTAATAAGACAGAGCAAATATTATGATAAAGAAGACACTCTATTTTGGTCATCCTGCATATTTGAGCATGAAAAATGATCAGATGGTAATAAAATTGCCTCAAGTAGAGAAAAACGACACGCTTCCCGAAAAATTCAAAAAGGACAGCGAAACAACTTTTCCTGTCGAAGACTTGGGAGTAGTAGTTTTAGATAATAAACAGATAACGCTAACGCAGGGATTGATAGAAAAATTATTAGAACACAATACCGCTCTTATCACCTGCGACAGTCATCGTATGCCGGTAGGATTAATGTTGCCACTCTGTGGAAATGCTACTCAATCGGAAAAATACAATGCACAAATAGAGGCAACTGACCCTTTGAAAAAAAATCTTTGGCAACAAACGATCAAGGCTAAAATAAAAAATCAGGCAAGCGTTTTGCAAAAATATCGCTCTTGCAATATCCGCAATATGGAATACTGGGCAAGCGAAGTTAGAAGCGGAGATCCTGATAATTATGAAGCCCGTGCTGCAGCATATTATTGGAAAGAAGCATTCCCTAAAATTGATAATTTCATAAGAGGAAGAGATGAGTTGCCACCCAATAATCTGCTAAATTATGGATATGCCATTTTAAGGGCAGTAGTGGCACGTTCACTCGTTTCAAGTGGATTGTTACCCACGTTGGGTATTCATCATCACAATCGTTACAATGCGTATTGTCTTGCAGATGATATTATGGAACCGTACCGTCCATTTGTGGATGCAATAGTTTTTTCTATTGTTGATAGTGGTGAAAATTTTGATGCGTTATCACAGCCGTTAAAAGCACAATTGTTGCAAATACCAACAATAGATGTAATAATAAGTGGGCGTAATAGTCCGCTGATGGTGGCAGTAAGTCAGACTACTTCTTCGCTGGCACAATGCTTTGAAGGAAAGTTAAGGAAAATAAAATATCCCGAATTATTATCGTGATATAATGATGCAAAAAGATCGGTTTAATCAGTATCGCATTATGTGGGTTTTAGTTTTATTCGATCTTCCTACTGAAACGAAAAGGGACAGAAAAATTTATGCTGATTTTCGTAAAAATTTGTTGAAAGATGGATTTATAATGTTCCAATTTTCTATATATCTTAGGCATTGTATGAGTATCGAAAATGCGACTGTTCATACCAAACGTGTCAGAAGTTTTTTGCCGAGTAAAGGACATATAGGCATTATGACTATAACAGATAAACAATTCGGAGCAATGGAAATATTTTCCGGAAAAAATCCTGACAAGGATGCAAAAAAAACTGGTGGACAACAATTGGAACTCTTCTAAAAATAAAAAATCCCGATATTCTCGGGATTTTTTATTTGAAATACAACAATTTCAGGAAGTCTAAATGTCTTTGCAACTAATTGATATACAATGGTTTTCGCGCTCCTGTATTGTATCTCAAAGAGCAAAGGTAAAAATTTGAAAGCAATTCACAACCAGGGCAAACGCATTTAAATTGCCCTATCGCTTGCCAGCACTGATGATTTCGAGCCTAAAAAGTCCCTATTTTTTTAATTTTTTCCAATTTTTGCGCCGTTTTCCTCATTTTTGTCCAA
>JAISPZ010000068.1 GCA_031274555.1 Bacteroidales bacterium
TTACGCCGATAAAGATGACCGAAATAGCTGTCCGTACCACTTGCCAGAGCCTCACACAACATGTATTTATTGGTGCCGTTGCAGTATGTTTCGTCGCTCGACGATCCCATGTTCGTACCGTAATACTCACGAACGGTTTTATTGCCCGTTTCATTACCTGTTATACCTGTACCATAAACTTTTAAAGTCCACAAACTGTCCCGATAATTGTCGACAAGGCGAACAATGTTTCCATTCAATGTATAATCAATGCTCGCAAGGAAAACACAATACTGAAGACACGTCGTCTCAGTTGCGCCAAGATAAAAGTTGGTCAATTGAACTTTTACTGTTGTGTTATAAGTTGCGGCCTCAGTTTCGCCTGGATTATGCGCCTGATGATAATAATAGTTGCTAACATTCGTAGCACTTTGAGCAATGTTGGGACCTGTGCCACGAACAGGGACGCTTATCGGGGCAAAAGTGTTGTAAACTATTGTGGAGTTTGTAATCGTGCTACTGGGTTCGCTGTAAACACCATAGCCGTCGTTCGCCATATTATTGGTAATTAGACTATTGTAAATCTTGCCGTTGTTTGTAAGATATACGCCACCACCCAGAGCAGGCTTTGCAGCATGACTGCTCGAAACGTTGTTCGCCACATTACCGCGCACTATACACGAAACAACAGTGCCACCATCTATGTACAAGCCACCGCCGTGAAGTTTTTCAGGAGCAGTGCCGTTAAGTTCATTGGTATGACCGCCACGAATATAACATGTTTCCAAAGTGCCGTGCACAGTAGCCACGCGGTGCTTCTTTGCACGGGAAGAAGTGAAGAAAGAGTTGCCGTCAAGTATAGTCATATTGGCAAACGTTGGCGCATTGCTCGGATATACAGCACCCGGATAGACACGAGTGAGGGCTGTGCCTGCGTCAGGATTGTAACCGCCCTGCACCACCACACCCGCAGGTATGGTTAGCTCGCTCGTGAGGTAGTATCTGCCCCAAGCAATAAAAACGGTGTCGCCAAAAGCAGGCGTGACAGACAGTAAATCTGCACCCAAGTTGGTGGTTTTGATAACAATAACGCTGCCTGCAGGAGCCGAGTTAGTACTATCGAAGCCAACGTAATGACGTTTCCCTTGAACAACATTCAGCAGCATTAACAGCATACTCAACAATAATAATCTATTCATAATATTTGCTTTTTTTAGACAACATTAAAATAAAAAAACCCTGTCGTTTGTGCTTCGCACAAACGACAGGGTTTATAAAATTACACCAACAATTGTTGGCGATTGATACTCCAATAAAAAAATTTTGAATTTCGACGCAACGCAGAACGCGATTACGTTTTAGCAAGTACCGTAATAAAGCCCGAAGCCCGAAGCCCGAAGCCCGAAGCCCGAAGCCCGAAGCCCGAAGCCCGAAGCCCTTGCTGGGGTACTATTCATTTGAGGGCAAAGCAACACCACCCTGTCATATAAATAACTCGAACCTGCATATACATTGATCATATTTCAACCGTTGTTATTCAAAATTTGATTCAAAAACTTACGCGACACCTATTTCGGTAAAAAAACTTTCAAATATATACAAAATTCTTGAATTACACAAGACAAATAAAAATTTTGTCGAAATTTATAAAGAAAATATACCTGAAACTTTTCAGACACATCTACAAATTTAGATGCTACAAACTGTCAGTAACTTACAATCAACACTCAAAAAAGCGAATTAACCGTTAAACCGTATGGGCTTTTGTTTCTACGTGAATTTTGTGCGAGCGACTTATTTCTGTGTAAACGCAAACTGCACTATGTTTGCCCCCATCTGTAACGCCTGTCTGTGTGCCTGTGGGGTGTCATTATGAACAGCGGGGTCTTCCCATCCGTCCCCCAAATCACACTCGTAAGTATAGAAACACACAACGCGCCCCTGAAAAATAAGCGCAAATCCCTGCGGTCGCTGATTGTCGTGTTCATGAACTTTAGGCAGACCTGTTCCTGTAAAATTATACGGCTTTTGATAAATCGCGTGAGTGCGCGGCAGCTCAACAAAGTCAATTTCTGGAAAAACTTTCTTCATCTCTCTACGAATATAGACATCCAATCCATAGTTGTCGTCCACGTGCAGAAAGCCTCCTGCCACAAGATAGTTCCGTAAGTTTTGTACTTCCGCAGGACTAAAAACAATATTGCCATGCCCTGTAACGTGTATAAACGGATAGTTAAAAATTTGCGCACTGCCCACCTCAACCGTTGCCGGCTGCGGATTTAGGGTCGTCCCAAGATTGTCATTACAAAATTTTGTAAGATTTGGAAGCGATGTTGGATTTGCATACCAATCTCCCCCACCGTTGTATTTAAGTAGCGCAAGTGCCGTTTGCTGCGCTGACAAACTTGCCACAGCCATTATAGCTATTAAAATCGAAATAATTTTTTTCATCTGATTACAATCGTTTTTCGCTTGTCGTGTGGAACAGTATCCCTGTTGCAACGCAAGTGCTGACCAACCCGCCAACACCATCACCCCTCATCCCCCATCATCCCTCATCCCCTCGCTCGTCATCCCCCATCAACCCTCGTCATCCCCCATCATCCCTCGTCATCACGTCCCATTTCGAGAAGCATATCGCCAATTGACATTCCTGTCAATCGTTTTTCCGCATAAGTCCAACAAGCCATAAGTGCAGCTGTTTCCGTCCTAAGTCGCGTATTTGTCAAGACGCTCGGAAGAAAATTATTCTCGACACATATCTGCGCTTCTTCTGGCGTAAAATCTCCCTCTGGACCTATCAGCATTATCACAGGAATATCTTCGTTTATCGCTTCTGAATAAAAAAACGGCTCGCCTAATTTTTCCGTCGTTATTTCCCCTGTTTCTATATCTATCTTTGTTGTTGAATAAAAATCGCCGGCACAATATCCAAAAAATTTATCGCAATCAACTTCTCTTACTTTTTCTAAAAATTCTTTGAGTGAAATTATCTCATTTATCTTCGGCAGAAACAGTTGATTTGACTGCTTCATTGCGCTAATGGCAATCTTTTTTAGACGGTCTGTCTTTAATATTTTCCGTTCGGAATTTTTTGTGACAATAAAACTTATTTCCGTTACGCCGACCTCGACAGCTTTTTCAACAAACCATTCTATTCTGTCCATATTTTTTGTTGGCGCGACAACTATGTGCATTGGCGGTGGCGTATTCACCGTTCCGTTATGTCTTTTTGTCAGGCGAACTTCTGTCCTGCCTGCATTTGCAGTCGTTATCACACCCTCATAAAGACCGCCTGCGCCGTCTGTAAAACGAATTATATCGTTTTCTTTTTTGCGCAACGTTTTTGTAATGTGATTACTTTCTTCGGGTGAAAAAAATGCTGTTTCACCCTGAATGTCCTGTGTGTAAAAGTGCTGATTATTCATCGTGAAGAAGGGACTGCTTTTGTCAAAGAGTGCGGACGGAGGGACTCGAACCCTCACGCCTCGCGGCACCAGATCCTAAGTCTGGCTTGGCTACCAATTACAACACGTCCGCAACAAATAGTGTGCAAAGATAATAGATTTTTTTGCATTTTGGAAAAAAACTCTTAACTTTGCTAGCTATTTGTTAATTTGGAATATCGGGGGCAGAAATAGGCGGTTGGAGAAAAGGATGAAAATCTGTTTGCTCGCCGAGTTGCCACAGGAATTATATTAATGAATATCGGCTGAAAACCAACTATATATATCACTAAATTGTATTTAAAAAAATGAAAAGAACTATTTTTCTTTTGAGCATTGTTACCGCGATTTTACTGACTTCTTGTGGTAAAGAGGACCCTTTCGCATCGCCTTATCCTGATGAAATAGGCAAAAAACTTGACGATGGTATTATTTTTTACGTTTCTAAAGACAGATCTTACGCTCTTATTTGCTCTTACACCGACCTGCAGGCATATCCTGCTGTCAGTAGGCCTAATGCCAGGATTTGGCATATGGGTGCTTACACCTGGGGTGATTTTGACAGAGATACGCTGCTGCAGAAAGATACTGTTTGGAATGTTACCAGCCCTACCGATAGTACAATCTTGCGCATAGACTCCACATGGTTTTTCGGTTTTCTCGGCGCAACGTCCTTGGATAACGGCATAGAAAATACTGATAAAATTGTCAATTTCGTTTATCCAAAAAAACTTGGTGCCACCGCCGCAAAGAAATGCAGGGAATATTTTTACGGAATGTATGTGTACAATGAAGCGGACATGAATTCTTCCAAATGGTTTGGTAATAAGGGTTCTTGGTACTTGCCTTCTTTAAATGAGGCTAAATATCTCGCACACGCAAAAGAAAAAATAAACACGCTGATGGAATCAGATAGCACTTTATACCCTAACAATAGCCGTGGTTCCAGCTACGTCAAAGATATAAATCGCTATGGGTGGGAGCCACTTGCAAATTGTTATTGGACATCTACTGAACGTGGTGCCTCCACCGCTTACTATCAGTGTGTTCAAGGTCAAAATGGATCTCTACCCGATAGTTATATCCCTAAAAATGAAAAGACTTTCGTGCTTTCAATACGTCCGATAAGGAAAGTTGCCTATCAATAACATCTTTTATACCAATAGCATAAACGCCGCCCATTGTGGCGGCGTTTTTTTGTGCCTTAAAAAATAATGATTCGGCGAGTTTCCCTGCGAGCTGTGAAAAAAATTGTAGCTATATGGAACGAACATGACAAATGTTTATTGGCGAGTTCTATACGACCTATTAATAACAATTGCAAATCATTGATACCTTAGATAGAAAATCAAACATGTCCATAATTTAATAAGCATAATGAAAAAAAATTTTGTACAAGAACTTTTGTGGCGTGGGATGATTCAGGATGTTATGCCCGGTACTGAAGAATTACTGCAAAAAGAAACTGTTACTGCATACGTTGGTATCGACCCGACAGCGGACTCTCTCCATATAGGGCATCTTGTTGGTATTATGATGCTTAAACATCTGCAATTGTGTGGACATAGACCTGTCGCGCTACTCGGTGGTGCAACGGGTATGATTGGCGATCCGTCTGGCAAGTCGCAGGAACGCAATTTGCTTGACGAAGCGACATTAAAACATAATCAGGACGCTATCGAAAAACAGCTTGCAAAGTTTCTTGATTTTTCTTCCGACTCTCTCAATCGTGCGGAAATTGTGAATAATTACGAATGGATGAAATCGTTGTCTTTTCTTGAATTTATACGTGATGTCGGCAAGCATATAACCGTAAACTATATGATGGCAAAAGACTCTGTTAAACGCCGTATTACAGGCGAAAATGGGGCAGAAGGAATGTCGTTTACGGAGTTTACATACCAGCTTGTTCAGGGTTTTGACTTTTATCATTTATACACAACGCGTGGCTGCAAACTTCAGATGGGTGGCAGCGACCAGTGGGGTAACATCACGACAGGGACGGAACTTATCAGGCGTAAGGCGGGTGGCGAAGCGTTTGCCCTCACCTGCCCTCTCATCACAAAGGCTGACGGTGGTAAGTTTGGCAAAACAGAGAGTGGAAACGTGTGGTTAAGTGCCGAGCGCACATCCCCTTACAAATTCTACCAGTTTTGGCTCAACTGTTCGGACGAGGACAGCAAAAAATATATCCGCATATTTACCGATTTTACGCAGGACGAAATTGCTACAATGGAACAGCAACAGGCGGAAGCACCGCATTTACGCACGCTTCAAAAAGCACTTGCGCAAACGCTCACTACGTGGGTACATTGTGCGGCAGACTACGAGCAGGCAAAGGAGGCGAGTGAAATTCTTTTTGGCAGCGGGACGGCTGACGCATTAGGTCGCCTGCCCGAAAACATGTTGCTTGATATTTTCAGCGGTGTGCCTCAAAGCACCGTTTCTGCGGACGCTTTGGATGTCAATATTGTGGATTTTTTAAGTGAAAAAACAGGTGTCCTCGCATCTAAGGGCGAGGCTCGGCGTGCATTAAAAGAAAATTCTATTTCGATAAACAAAACAAAGGTTTCAGAAGAAACCGTCCTGTCGCCCGCGATGTTGTTGCAGGGGAAGTATTTGCTTGTACAGCGGGGCAAGAAGAACTACTATTTGGTTATCGTTGGTGCTTAGTTAAGCCTCTCCTACTGCTGTTGTCTTTTGGGGGATTTTAAAAAACCCGTTGCGTTTACGTATGGTTTGACGATAAACGATGACGGCAGGTGTGTTTACGGCTTTATCTTAGTAAAAACATTAGGAATTTTTGTATATTCGTGCAAAATATACCTCTTTTATGAACAAATATTTTAACGTTGCAGGACCTTGTATCCCAGGAGTGCATTACATGATACCCGCATTTGAGCGGCTGACAGAAGTTATTCCGCTGATAGAATATGGACAATATTATGTCATCCACGCCGCACGACAGAGTGGAAAAACCACATTTCTGTTAGATGTTACTAAAAAACTTAACGAAGAAGGCAAATATTATGCTTTGTACTGCTCGTTGGAAAGCGTACAGGATGTGAAAGACCCGGAAAAAGGTAT
>JAISPZ010000123.1 GCA_031274555.1 Bacteroidales bacterium
CATTGGTTGTATAGTAACACCAAATTTAGTGAAAATTTTTCAAACGGCAAAGCGTTACAAATGTTTATTTGATAACGCTTTGCTTGTTTTTAGCAAAAAATAATTGCGGATTTAAGGTATTATTTGCAAACTTGCCGTAAACTTGCTGCAAACTTTTAGGCACAATCGCAAATAAAAGTGCTGTAAATTATTAATAACCATTGTCAATCGACTTTTCCCTCAATGACAGGATTAAATCTTATTATCTTAGAGAGAGATAATGTTTCAAATTTACACTAAATTTGTCCGATATTAAACGAGTATGGAAATTGTTGGAGCAGCGAGAGCAATGAAAGCTCGCTTACACTGCCGAGTCGCGAACAACAATCATGTAAATAATTGTTGGTTCAATATGACCTGTCAAAAATAATTTATAAATATAATGAAACGAATATTACTTTTTATTCTTTGTGTGCAGGGGCTTAGCGGTGTGCAGGGGCTTAGTGGTGTGCAGGGGCTTCTCAATGCGCAAAACAGTTATGATATGCGAAAGGTGCGCTTCGACCAGACAGAGAGTATTGTTCTCGGTATAGAGAGATTAGGGGAGTATGTTCCGCTACTGAAAGGAAAGAGGGTTGCCATTGTCGTTAATCAAACGTCCGTATTCCCCATAAAAGACACAGGCAATGCACTTGCTCTCGATAATCTTAGGATGCCTCGCAATCGGCAAAAACCCGAAACCCACCGGGAGCCGCCCTCCGCTTTACCCGCTGAACGAGCAGCAACCCACCGGGAGCCACACGCCGCCCCCCCTCTCTCACGAACAGCCCCCTCTCAAGAGCCACCCTTTGCACGAGCAGCAATCCCCCAGGAGCCACCCGCCGAACGAACAGCCCCCCCCCAAGCTCTCCCACACACAGTAAACTCTGGCTTTTCGGGTGCAGGCACACATTTGGCGGACACCCTCCTGTCCCTCAAAATTGATGTCAGAAAAATATTCTCCCCCGAACACGGCTTTCGTGGCAGCAACGAAGCAGGTGCGAAAGTCGAAAACAGTACGGATTTATCCACAGGACTTCCGATAATATCCCTTTACGGCAACAACAAAAAGCCAACGCCCTCATCATTAAAGGACATTGATGTCGTACTATTCGATTTGCAGGACGTTGGAGTACGCTTTTACACATACATCTCAACGCTGCAATACGTCTTGGAAGCATGTGCGGAAGCAAAAATCCCTGTCATAATCCTCGACAGACCAAATCCTAACGGACACTACATAGACGGATGTGTGCTTGACACCTCGTTACGCTCATTCGTGGGAATGCAGCCCATACCGATAGTACATGGCATGACAATTGGGGAATACGCACGGATGATTACAGGTGAAAAATGGATAAAGGGAGAAGTTGATTTGACGGTAATTTCCATGATAAAATATAATCGCAATCGTGCATATCCCCTCGCCGTTGCTCCATCCCCAAATCTTTCCACGATAAGCGCAATCATGTACTACCCAACCCTTTGCCTGTTTGAGGGAACTGCCGTCAGTGTAGGACGCGGAACACAATACCCATTTATGTGTTACGGCTTTCCAAAATGCCCTGTCGGTGAATTTGACTTTACTCCGGTAGCTTTGAAAGGCATTTCGGAAAACCCACCATACAAAGACATTCAGTGCAGCGGATTTTTTCTCGGAAACATAACAAGAAAATGGCACAATATTCAGCTCGAACGGCTTATAAAAATGTATAATTCATACCCAAGGAAAGACAAATTCTTCACCCCTTTCTTCGATAAGCTGGCAGGCACAAAAACGTTACAACAACAGATAAAACAAGGGAAAACAGCCGAAGAAATTCGTGCTTCATGGCAGGAAGACATTGAAAACTTTAAAAAAATAAGAGCAAAATATTTGCTTTACGACGACATCAGATGAGCAACCCGCCGACAGTATTTATTCCCGCTGCTGGTCTTGGCAAACGTCTTGGTGCACTCACAGCTAATCGTCCGAAAGCACTTGTCGAATATCAGGGCAAGCCCCTATTGCAGCACCTGCTTGATAAACTCGACAGCGAGGGATTTAGTCAGATTGTGATAAATGTTCATCACCACGCGCAACAAATCATAGACTACGTTCAAGAACAGACGAACTGCAACATTGCTATTTCTGACGAAAGTAATTTATTGCTCGACACAGGCGGTGCGCTCATAAAAGCATTATCCCTTTTTAATACCGAAGACATATTAGTTCATAATGTTGATATTATCTCATCCATAAGCCTGTCGTCTTTTTGCGACATATTCAAAAGCAACAACTCCGATGCCATGCTCGCTGTCAGAAACAGACACACCTTAAGAAAGCTACTGTTTGAAAAAGAAACATCACGCCTCTGCGGTTGGAAAAACGAAGAAACAGGGGAAGTAAAAGGCTGTGATAAAGATACTAATGCACTTGCTTTCAGTGGAATACACATTATAAAAACAACATTGATAAAAAACATGAAAGAACAGTTCGGCTCTGAAACACCCTTTTCCATCATAGACGGCTATCTTTCAGTTGCTCCTCGCAGCAAAATACTCGCATATCCCCACGACAACGACATCTGGCAAGACATGGGCAAACCACAAAAGAACTAACCAACATGTTTACTATCGCCTCTTTATCTGATTTTTCTGTCGAGGACTTGGAAAAGTATGCAGGAATGTTACCGCCAGAAGAATTTATTCGCTATAACAGCTTCAGAAATAAAAAAGCGCAGAACCTTTTTCTTATTGGCAGAACACTTGTAAGAACAGAATTAGAGAAAAAATACGGACTGCCGTACGACATTCACTTTGAAATAGAGCAAAACGGTAAGCCCATTCTTAAAGACAGCAACATTTTTTTTAACATATCTCACAGTAACGACTATGTTGCTGTCGCGTTCGCTAAGACACCGACAGGAATTGATATGGAAAAAACAGTTGAAATGCCCCGTCAAACGCTTCTTTCGATGGGTGAAAAAGTATTTTCGCCGAAAGAAATGTCAATGATGGTGGAGTGGGCAGATAGAGCAAAAGACGAGGAGTTGCAAAAAATCTTCACGCAAATGTGGACAATAAAAGAAAGTTTTGTAAAGGCAACAGGAGCGGGGCTTGCATATTCGTCCCTGATAGACTTGATTGAGCGGATTGCGGACGAAGCCGAATTTTATTTTGAGGAACACAAATATAAATGTTCCACCAAGTGCTTCAAAGGCGACTACTTCATCTCTGTTACTGTAAAAATATTATAAATTTTTACTATCTTTGCGCCCTTTAACAGACAAAATTGCACCACAAAACGAGTTCTATGTAATAACAATTAACAATTAATAAACGTATGAAGAAAAACATCCACCCCAAAGACTACCGTAGTGTTGTATTCAAAGATATGTCTAACGATTTCGCATTTCTTTCAAAATCCACTATCAAAACGAAAGACACGATAAAGTGGGAAGACGGCAGCGAATATCCGCTTGTAAAACTCGAAATATCAAGTGCTTCGCATCCATTTTTTACAGGTAAGGTAAAACTTGTTGATACAGCAGGTCGTGTTGATAAATTTATGAACAAATACAAAAGTCGTCAATCTAAATAATTTATGAGTTGTATATTGTATGACGACAGCATTATTCGTGCGAATTTACTGCCATTTACGTTCACACGCCCCATCTGCGAAATTCGCGTTGGAGTGCTGAATATTAGAGAAAAGTGGGAACGTATAACAGGTGTTAAAACATCATGTCTTACGGAAGAATATCTGCAAGACAAATATCCCCTGTCAGAAGATGCAGACAGCAACATTCTCATAAATGCGTCCTTTTTGCCTGACGGTGAAATGGCTGCTGCCGTTATGGGATTAAAGTTAAACGAGGCACTTGTAAAAGGGGATAGTGTTATTGCATACCGTTCCGTAAAGTCTTCTTCGGATGATGAAGTGATTGCCCCTTTGCAAGAAATTCAGTACGGAAATGAGGCAATTCAAATACAAAATCTCTGTGATATTTTTCTGCAAAATGGAAACCAAATTCGCAAAGACATAGCCATTCTGTCGCTCGGAAAAATATCGCAAAAATTATCAGACACAAACAGAGTTATTGGTGCGGAAAATATTTTTGTAGAGAAAAATGTAAAAGCAGAAAATGCAATATTTAACGCCGAAGAGGGTCCTATATATATAGGTAAAGATGTGCATATAATGGACGGAGCGATTATTCGCGGACCTGTTGCTTTGTGCGATAGTGCCCTTGTAAGAATGGGTGCAAGAGTTTACAATGACACCACGATAGGTCCTTTCTGTAAAGTCGGCGGGGAAATTCAAAATACTGTTTTTATCGGCTATAGCAACAAAGCTCATGACGGTTATCTTGGAAATTCAGTGATAGGGGAGTGGTGCAATATAGGTGCAGGAACAAACAGTTCCAATCTCAAAAACGACTATTCGGAAGTTCGTATTTGGAATTACGCTGCCGAAACATTTCTCGAAACAGGGCAGATGTTTTGCGGGCTTTTTATGGGAGATCATTCAAAGGCGGCAATAAACACAAGTTTCAATACAGGCACTGTTGTGGGAATTTGTTCAAATGTATTCGGAGCGGGCTTTCCACGCCAATATATTCCCTCTTTTATGTGGGGAAGCTCTGGAGTTCATCCCCTTGATAGAGCCACCGACACTGCCGAAAAGGTAATGGCAAGAAGAAATATCACGATGGACGAAAAAGAAAGGCAAGTTTTGAAATATGTTTTTGAGACTACTCATGGCAACCGCAAAATAAGATAAGAGAAGATATGGACAGCCTGCAAGCAAACCCCACATTAATTCCCACATTAACCCAAAGAAAATAAATTAATGGATATTTTTGACGGAAATACAGATATGATACCGGTTTCACTTCTTTCTAAAGAAGATGAAAAGAATTTGGAAAAAATAAAAATTCCTAATGAATTGCCGATTCTACCTTTAAAAAATAATGTTCTTTACCCCGGAGTTCTAATCCCACTGACCATAAGACGTGACCGCTCGATAAAACTCGTAAAAGAGGCTTACAGGCACAAAAGGATGATAGGTGTGTTCGCTCAAAAAAATAAAAATATAGACGACCCTCAAGAGAGGGACATCTACAATATAGGCGTTATGGCATCTGTCGTCCGCACATTGCAGTTTGACGACGAGAGTGTTGTCTTCTTTGTACAGGGACAGCGCCGCATACAGATAGACGAATATACTCGTAAAGACCCGTATTTCTACGCAAAAGTGTCCGCATATACAGACGAAAATATACACAAAAAGAAAAGCGATGATGACGATGCCATTATAGATTCTGTAAAGGAACTTGTTATAAAGATGTTGCACCTGTCAATGAGAGAGAATTCACATATTGACTTTGCGATAAAAAATATAGACGGTCCATCTTTTCTTGTTTACTTCGCTGCATCTATGATTGAAGACGCTCTTGAGAGAAAGCAAAAAATTCTTGAAGCACGTTCACTGCACGACAGGGCTTACTTGATAATGGAAGCCGTAAATGTGGAAATTCAGTCACTCGAACTTCGTAGAAAGATCCAAAATAAAGTACAGGGCGACCTTGACAAGCAGCATAAAGAGTACGTGCTTAATCAGCAGCTAAAACGTATTCACGAGGAGCTTGGCGACACCCCTGGCGAACAGGAGTTAGCCGACCTTAAAGAAAAGGCAAGAGATAAGAAGTGGTCCAAAGAGATAAAGCAAACGTTTGAAAGCGAGCTTAAAAAACTTCAACGCACCCATACTACAAGCCCCGAATATTCAGTACAGCTCAACTATCTCAATATGCTCGCAGACCTCCCTTGGGGCGAATATACTCAAGATGAGGGTGATATTAAGAAGGTACGCAAAGAACTTGACAAAGATCATTTTGGGCTTGACAAAGTAAAAAAACGCATTATTGAGCATTTGGCTGTTTTGAAATTAAGAGGGGATATGAAAGCTCCTATCCTCTGTCTTGTAGGTCCTCCCGGTGTAGGAAAAACATCACTCGGCAGATCAATAGCTTCGGCAATGGGGCGCAGGTACGTGAGAGTCTCTCTCGGCGGGTTAAGGGACGAGGGCGAAATAAGAGGACATCGTAAGACGTACATAGGTGCGATGCCCGGCAGAATAATACAGAGTCTGCTTAAAGTAAAATCGTCAAATCCTGTATTTATGCTTGACGAGATAGACAAAGTGTCAGGCATGACGGTTCAGGGTGACCCGTCGGCGGCACTTCTCGAAGTTCTTGACCCTGAACAAAATACAGCATTTCACGACAACTTTTTAGATATTGATTACGACCTTTCAAAACTCCTTTTCATCGCTACTGCAAACTCCCTTCAAACAGTTCACGTGGCACTTTTAGACCGCATGGAGATAATTGATATTTCGGGATATATCCTCGAAGAAAAAATCCAGATTGCAAAAAGACACCTTATCCCCAAGCAGCTCAAAGAAAACGGAGTTAAAGAAAACGTTATTTTCTCCGATAAAATTTTAGAGTACATTGTCAGCAAATATACGCGCGAGTCGGGAGTCCGTCAGTTAGAGAAGAAAATAGCAGGCATTATTCGCTATCGCGGTATGGAGATAGTCGAGAAAGAAGACGAGCAGTCAAGCGACAAATTCGTTATTACCGAAGACTTCATAACAACTTCATTGGGCATTCCACACTTTGAACACGACAAGAAGTTACTGCAAGATACGGTAGGCGTTTCCACAGGTCTTGCATGGACATCTGCGGGCGGAGAAATTCTTTTTATCGAAACGGCACTTTCGCCCGGAAAAGGACTCCTCACCCTTACAGGAAATCTCGGTGAAGTTATGAAAGAGTCGGCAACTTTAGCTTTTGAATATATCAAGACACACGCTTCCGATTTTGACTTAAAGCAGGAACTTCTCGAAAAAAACAATATGCACGTACATTTTCCCGAAGGAGCTACTCCAAAAGACGGTCCATCGGCAGGCATTGCGATTTTTTCGGCAATGTTGTCTTCGCTCACCGACAGAAAAATACGCTCAAACATCGCCATGACAGGGGAAATCACCCTGCGTGGCAAAGTACTTCCTGTAGGTGGAATAAAAGAAAAAATCCTCGCCGCCAAGCGAGCAGGCATATCTACGATTATCCTGTGCGCAGAAAATAAACCGCAGGTGGAGGAGATAGACGAACTTTACAAAAAAGGCTTAAAATTCATTTATGTGGACAAAATGGGCGAACTTTCGTCCAGCGTATTTGCAAAATAGAAATAAATTGCCTAACTTTGGTGTTTGGGGGGCACTTGGGTCTATATAGTTTGTGGTTCGCAATCCAATTTAGTTAACGTGGTTCGCAATTTGGTTTAGTTAATGTGGTTCGTAATCCAATTTAGTTAACGTGGTTCGCAATTTGGTCTGGTTAATGTGGTTCGTAATCCGATTTAGTTTAGCAAATTTTAACATTTTAAATATTTATGAAGATGAAAAAGTTATTTTTATTTTTAGTAATCGCAGGCTTGCTTGGTGCAGGTGCGATACAAGCTCAAAAGAGCATCCCCGTGAAGGGTAGAGTTGACGTACAAAGAATCCAGGAGCGATTTTTTGAAAATGCAGCGTCTGCAGGACTTCTCAATGTAAAAGGAATAAATGAAGCCAAAGGTGCTAAAGCTATAAGCCCTGACCTCATAGACACAATAGGACCAACAGCGTACCATAGTCCCAGCTATACAGCAAGAAGTGCTGGTGCTGGTAATTATATTTATCGTTATCCAGGTGGTGAGAATGTTGAGCCATCAGATATCGTCTGGTATAATATGCTTTCTGGCCAGTTGGTTCCATGGTGGTTTAATGGAAGTGAAATTGGTCAAAAATTCTCAGTATCTCCAGAACAAGGACAGGAAGATGGTCCTTACTGGGATATTATAGGCGTTAATTTAAAGGAATATATGGTTGTAGGTGCTGTTTCTCTGTATGCACGATGGAAATCAAAGGCGTTTTCGACTTGGGGATATGATGATAATAACATTCCTTCAATGCCACTTAGAATGAAACTTTATGCTTTTGATAATGTTGAGCAGCAACAATTCTTTAGACAAATTGTTCAGCCAATGATAAATGAAGATCCTGTTGCTACTTCAGCTCGCAGAAATCAATTGCAAAAAGTTACAAGTACATATCCAAGAAGCAGCAAACGGTATTCGGCTATATCGGACACTCTTTATGCCGAATTTAGGAATTTACCGCCTGAAGATCCCAATTATGTTTCTCCATATATTTACTATGGACGAATAGGTGGTTTATTTGATCGTTCAATGTCGGCTGGCTCAGACTTTTGCATAACAGTTGAGTTGCCTCTTGGCTATAAGAGTACTAATAGACTTGATACAGTGTGGAATTTCAGTCTTAATGTTCCACTTGCTGGAACTGCTGGTAACTACAACGAAATTGATGAATACGATATAAATGGTATGATTGTTTCTTACAATACAAAGAGCAGTTACTTTATTGAGGATGTTGATACTACAATTGGAAAAGCGTGGCTTTTACCTGCAGGAAATCCTCAAATTGTTACCGATCCTGATGACGGAATGGTATTCTTCCCAGCCTCTACTTTTTCATGGTTTAGCGAAGATATGGCTCAGAGAACATTCGGAAGTGATGCAGAACTTGACGCTGCTGCCGATTTGTTTAGACCAGCAACGATGACTTCAGTGTTAATTTTTCCGCTTATTGCAGAGGGTTTGGCTTCTGAGAAGATAAATCCTTCGCTTTTGAGAGTGTCTGTTTCTCCTGTTCCTGCTATTGACAAGGTGAATATCGTATGCGTGGATAATATGGAGAGAGTTGAAATTCTTAATATTGCAGGTAAAGTACTTAAAAGAGTTGCCGTCAATGACAATATTGCTTCAGTAAGTGTAACCGATCTGCCCTCGGGAATGTACCT
>JAISPZ010000125.1 GCA_031274555.1 Bacteroidales bacterium
GAAATAGATGAAGTGGTGGGAATATTTGAAAGACATGAAAAAGGGATAATAAATGCAATGAAAACAGGAGCAAACAACGCACGTGCAGAACGGCTAAACGGCGCAATACAAGAATTAAACCCTAACTTTTCCCTTTAATACGTAATTTGCGAAAGAAAGTTGCGAATGTACTTGCATTTGCAACTTTTTTTATACCTTAAATCCGCAAGCAAATTATTTTGAGAGTAGAAAAATATTTCCAAACTTGCGAATATTTGAGTAATTTTGCCGATAGAATATCATTCAAGCAACAATTATGCAACAAAATAATACCGATGCACGGACATATATGGCAATGACCATTGAAATCATGAATAAATCCATACAAGAACCCCGTAACGATAAGGTAAGTCCAAAAGTGGGTGCATTGCTAATCAAACCTACAGGTGAAATAGAAACAGCATTTAGAGGCGAATTACGACAGGGTGACCACGCCGAATTTACGTTATTGGAACGGAAAAATCGTTACGTTCCATTAGACGGCTCTATTTTGTTTTCAACGTTAGAGCCTTGTGCGCCGGGTTCAAGAAAACACCCTAAATTGAGTTGTGCGGAACGTATCGTAGATGCAAGAATAAAAAAAGTATGGGTTGGCATTGAAGATCCTGACCCAAAAGTGGATAGAAAAGGTATTAAATATCTTATAGATAATGGTATTGAAGTAGAAATGTTTGATGCCGATTTTCAAAAAATTATAAGAGAAGCAAATAAACAGTTTATTAAAGAATCAGAAGAACGCGCAAAAAATCTCGAACAGGAGTCCTCTGCCGTTACACTATCCCAAAAAGAAAAAGCAGCCCCAAATGCACTATTGGACGATTTGTCATTACACGACATTAAAAAATTTCTTGAGATGGCAAAATTAGATGTTTCCATGAATACACCTGATTTTTACCGTATTTTTTCTCAACTTGGCTTGTTAGAAGAAAAAAAAGGTGAATTTGCTCCGACAGGTTTGGGATTGTTGCTGTTTGGGAAAAGACCGCAGCTTGTCTATCCAAATGCTTTGATAAGAGCAACTTATAAAACAATTGACAGAGGTGAAGAAATCCACACGGTAGAGGGTCCGTTGGTTAATCAGGCAAATGATATTCTCGAATGGTATGATAATCACATTGGTAAACAAATTGACCGTTCCGAAGCACAAAGAAAAACTGTTTATGACTATCCAATGGAAGTTATTCGTGAGAGTTTAATAAACTCAATCGCTCACAGGGATTATGATTTAGAAGGCTCGCCCATTTATTTAGAAATCAATGATAAAGCAATTATTATCAAAAGTCCCGGGATGCCTGTTGAACCTATTAAATTGGAACAAATTCAGAAATTTAGTGCACCGTCGTTGAGCAGAAATCCAAAAATCATGTATATTTTCGAGCAAATGGATTTGGTAGAACAGCGTGGTTTCGGTTTTCAAGCTATAAACGAACTTCCCACCAAGTATAATTTGCCTTTGCCTATAGTCACATTTGATAATCCATATATAGTTTTTACTTTTCCACGCAGTACTGAAATCTTAAAAGAAATGATGGAAGATGGCGAACTTAAAGAACTAAATTCTGATGAGTTACTTGGATTTGACTACATTCGCCTTGTTAAAAGGATTACCCGAAAAGAATACGAAAATCAATTTGGCTTCGATAAAAAGAAAGCCGAACGACATTTAATAAGAATGACCGAATTGGGCTTGATCCAAAAAAAGGGAAGTGGACCGGCTACTTATTACGAAATTTAATCGCGACACTTTTGAGTCGCAATGTCGCGATTACCCACCCTAAAACCTCGTTTTTTTACCCTATCGCGACATTTTTGAGTCGCAATGTCGCGATTACCCACCTTAAAACCTCGTTTTTTTGCCCTATCGCGACATTTTTGAGTCGCAATGTCGCGATAACCCACCTTAAAACCTCGTTTTTTCATCCTATCGCGACATTTTTATGTCGCAATGTCGCGATTACCCACCTTAAAACCTCGTTTTTTCATCCTATCGCGACATTTTTGAGTCACAATGTCGCGATAACCCACCTTAAAACCTCGTTTTTTCATCCTATCGCGACACTTTTGAGTCACAATGTCGCGATAACATCCCTAAAACCTCTCAAGTAAAACGTTTTCCTATATCAAAAAAAAAGCGACCTCTCATAAGAAGTCGCCTTTTTTCTGTTAAAAGTTTACTTGCACACGCAGGTTTTTCATTTGCTATCACACAAGTAAACAGAAACACAGACCCTAATCACGAGTTACGAACCACGTATATTGAACCAAAAACAATACAAATGCAATAGCCGTAACTCGCAATCAAGTTAGAACGCGTTTTACCTGACAATCAAACGTTGGGTCGTTGTACGACCCTGACCGTCAGTGAAGCGAAGAACATAAATACCTGCATTGGGGAGCGACAGTTCTTTCGTGCCCGAAATAACTTCCTTGCGGACTGTCACACCTGTAACATTGATAACTTCCATAGTAACTTTACTCGAAACATTTACACTAAAACGTCCATCCGTCGGGTTCGGGTAAACAGCCACCTTGAGCGAGGAGTTCAAAGTTTCATTGCTCACAGGTTCTGTAACATTAATGACTTTTACAGCCGTATCAATGGAATATTGAGGAGGAGTGCTATTGGGACCTCCTGTCACTAACGGAATGATACCTGCCCACGCTCTAATGATGTAAATGCCTGTAGAAGCAAAAGTAACAGGGGCTGCAAATTTGTAAGTAACCTCAGAATTTGGAGCCAGCACAGGATAATCGGATGCTGTATTACCGAAAGTACATTTTTCCGACACAGCCGCACCACCATTCACAGAATAGAACATTGTAACAGAAGTTCTTGATGTCCCTATGTCTTTCGTGCCTGTATTTCTGAACGTGATGACTACTGTATCAGTAAGTGTTGTGATAATCGAATCAGGACGTACAATAGAAGGTACGGAAAATTCCGTATAGGATGATGAAGTTACATTATAAACGTTTTTAATTGTGTCATCAGTAGGAACAATATTGCCGTCAATAGCTACATTTACCCACGCTTTAAGCGTATTTTGTCCCAATGTGCTCATATCAATATGTTGCGACATGGACAAAACACCTATACCGTTAAGCTCTATTCTACCCCTCACCCATTCCGAAACTTGAGGCTCACTGTTAAATACATAAGAGCAGTAAACGCTGTCTAATGGAATTGTGCCCATATTCGTTACCCCTAACTGTACTGTTACGTCATTATTCTCCATGAAATTAGGTTCTGTATTGTCGGGAGATACAATAGCTGTTAAGGCGGCAGCGGGTTTCATTTCATTAATAGTCAGGTCGTCAATCCACGTCCAGTAGTTATAATGCGTATAATATCTAATGGCTATATATCGTGCATTGGCGGGAATATCAGATTTTGTAAACTCTTTCCACGTGCCAATAGAAGCGTTACCAGTAATAGTATCGGACCAGACGAAAGCAATCGTATCGTTAGTTGTAGTCGAATAGCCTACCATAAAACGCTCAAGGTTATGGGATCGGTTGAAGTAAAAACTTAAAATTTTATATCCTGAGGTTTGAGATAATTTAGGACTAATCAAATACTGATTATCATTACCATTGATAGACCCGGCAGATGAGGTAAATTTCCATGAACTCGTTCCGCCATGTTGTGCGTCAGTACGTATTCCCCAACCATTTGAATTCTCGAATGACGTATTGTAACCCGTCGGGTCTCCAGCAACTGCCCGCCAGCAATCTAAAAAGTCGAGACTTTCAAAATGCTGTTCGTAAGGATAGGCAGTGATTTCGCAATTGATATTTTCTACTGATACGGTTAGCGTGTCATTAGTTCTGTCGACATCACCGGGCAGTGCAACCCATACCTTAATGCTATATGTTCCAACTACCGACAAATCCACACCTGTTGTGAATGTATAATCAGCAGATGTGTAAGGAGCGATGGAAATCACAGCTTCTTCCGTTGCGGGTGTACCGCCGTTTACGGATATATACACAGGAATACTTGTAATTGCAGCACTGCCGTTGTTGACAATCGTAATTTTTACTTTCTCGTCATTTGTTAAATCTGCATTTTCCGCTTGCGGATATACAACGGCTGCTACTGCCGCTTCGTTTGCAGCAACATTGTTGATAACTTTCGACAGCGTATCGTTGGTTTGATCAACATCGCCGGGCAGTGCTACCCAAACTTTGATTTCGTAAGTTCCAATTCCAGACAGGTCTATACCGTTAGTAAACGTATAATCATCACTTACACCGTAAGGAGCAATTGAAACCGTAGCATTTTCTGTTACTGGCACACCGCCGTTTACAGACACATATACAGGGATACTTGTAATTGCAGTACCGCCGTTATTGGTAATCGTAATTTTTACTTTTTCATCGGTTGTTAAATCCCCATTGTTTTCTTGCGGATATACAATTGCTGTTACTGCTGCTTCATTATCAGGTATTTCGGTGATTTTGAGGTCATCAATATACAAATGATATCGATTGCTAGTTGGTGCATATTGAATGGCAATATATTTAACACCTGCCGTAAGAACATCACTTGTATATTTTTTCCATATATCTCTATCTGCGTCACTTATCACGTCGGACCAGGTAAAAGAAGCTACATTGGCATCCGTAGTGGAATAGCCAACATTAAACAGTTCATTATTACCGCTTCTCTCGCTTGCATAATAAAATTCCAAACGTTTTGCTTTATCGGTAGATAACGGCGGGGAAATTAAATATTGTTTATAATCAGCAGCACTATTCCGTGAGTAAAATTGCCATACGTATGTACCACTATGTGCCGAACCGGGACTCATTACTGCCATTGAAGTGGTACGCCCTAAATCGCTCGCATTTTGCGTATTATTGGAAATACTTTTCCAACAGGGAGCAATCTCGCTTTCAAAGTCAATTTCAACAGGATAGTCACTTACAAGGCAACTTCTATTGTTGATAACTTTCGTGGCAGTATCATTGTTTTTATCGGAGTCGCCTGCAACATCAATCCAAACTCTAATAGTGTGATCGCCTATACCCTCCAAGCCGCTAACTGATGCAAACGTATATTCGCCACTTGCGAGTGGGGCAATATTAGCACCGGTAACAGGCTCTGTCGTTTTAATTGCACCGTCTATTTCTACGGTAATGTTATAATTGGTAATTGCCGTAGCACCTCCATTGTATATTGTTGCCTTTACTACTTCGCTGTTTGTGAGGTCTGTGCTGACGGCGTTTGGTTGTGTAATAGCTGTAACGGACGCGTCCGCGTTCGGCAATTGTA
This sequence comes from Bacteroidales bacterium, assembly GCA_031274555.1. Taxonomy (GTDB): domain Bacteria; phylum Bacteroidota; class Bacteroidia; order Bacteroidales; family P3; genus JAIRNR01. The sequence continues at coordinate 5,318 of JAISPZ010000125.1, forward strand.
CCGAACGAACAGTCATCTCTATAGTGTCGTCAGTATGATTTGCATCACCTGTTAAATCAACCCATGCGCGGATGGTATGAGTGCCTGCGGAACTCAAATCGGCTTTAGCGGTAAAAGTACAAGTGTCTGTAGCTTCGTATGCAATGTTCAATGTTGGATTTTCGGTAGCAAGAATCACGCCGTCCACCTCTAACGTAAAATGCGCATTATTTGTGATTGGGTCAGAGCCGTCATTTTTAATTTCTATAGCAACAACTTCGCTACTCGTAGGATTGATAATAATGGAATCGGCGGGGATGGTAAATTTTCTGAGCGCAGCAGCATTAACAGGAGGAACAGGGGGAGTCCAAGTGTAGGTTGTGCCAATGGGGAACTTCAACACATGTGCCCGAGTTACCCTGCCGACATTAGCACTACCAGAAATACCACCGGCAAGCACTGTTTCTGTCCAATCAACACTACCACTCGTATTATTTGCAGGAACACGATAGTTGTGCATAAGGGCAGCTGCAGCACCATCTAACAATAAACCTACTTTCATCCTGTTGCTTTGACTAGTTACTGTCGCTAGGGAAATATTCATATTGCCAAAAATGATTTGTGCCTGATTAGTAGTTTCGTGCAAGATAATTTGCCAAGAAGCACTGTCATCATTACTGCGAGTTGTACATAAATTTAGATATTCTACAGTAAGTGTTCGATTTGGAGATACGCCATCCATCTTGTAGCTTACCAATGTACTTGCCTTGCCACGAACGAGATTTCCATTTGTAGTATTGGGCGTAAGATACGCACCTATGGAAATTTTGGACATCCCGCCGGCTGTAAATCCAGCAGCACCCGTAGTTCCCATTGACAAATTTACAGTATTGTATCCAAGTTTAATAAAGCCATTGCTCACTATAACGAATTTATTATAGACATTTCCTGCAAATTTGAAATCGAAGCCAATGTCGAAGCAGTCGATAGAATTCACGTCTTCTGGAGAAACTGTAGCATTCGGATTTACAGCAAGTTTATCTTGAAAAGCATCGCCAGTCAAGCCTTGAAACACTGCGATAACGGTCGCATCCGTCAGGGGCGTAAACGTCCCTTCAGTGCAAGCAAAACTGTAATCTGCCAATGGTACGGACTGCGTCCATCCTACCGAAAGTGCTCCTGTCGCAAGGAGCAAAATAACTAATAATTTTTTCATAATGTTTATTGATTTAAGGTTGATATAATTGATTTTATTTGTTTTACTTTACCATGTTGTTGGATAGTGGAAATATTGCAGTTGTTGTTGTACTGCGGGGTGGTGGAAACGCAAGAATAAGTTACGCACGAAGTATTTTGAAAGTGGAGCATAGAAGCGAGAGAAGCGTAGGTTGCGCACGAAGTATATTTAGCAACAACGTTGGAAAAACCGGGAATGGAAACGAGAAAAGTATTAGTTGCGCACGAAGTATTTTGAGTAACGATGAATGTGCTCGCGCTATAGGAATATCCGAAAGAAAGTAGTAAAGATGATATTGGGAGTCTATGGCACGAGTTATGCCAAGTATATCCTCGTCGCGGTTCGCACGAAAATTCAATACTGGAAAATTTTAGCTTATGTTGCGAAATTCCGTTCCCTCGGAAAACTTTTCCTTCACCCAAAATTGTGGAATTATCATACACCTTAATTTCGATTTTAATTAACAATTTTAATCATCCCTTTCTGCAAGTTTAGCGGAACACACCTTGTATCGTATCTGTCCTACCCATCCTATCCTATTTTTTTTCTTGTCACTACCTCAACACAAGTCGGTCAAAAAAACCGATATTTCTTCCAAAAACGAACGAAGCGACAAAGTTACCTTAAATCCGCAATTATTTTTTGCTAAAAACAAGCAAAGCGTTATCAAATAAACATTTGTAACGCTTTGCCGTTTGAAAAATTTTCACTAAATTTGGTGTTACTATACAACCAATG
>JAISPZ010000143.1 GCA_031274555.1 Bacteroidales bacterium
GTAATTCGTAATTCGTAATTCGTAATTCGTAATTCGTAATTCGTAATTCGTAATTCGTAATTCGTAATTCGTAATTCGTAATTCGTAATTCGTAATTCGTAATTCGTAATTCGTAATTAAACCCTTGTGCCCTTGTGCTAAATCAACGTAAATCGCAATTAAGCAAAGCACATCGTTCGTGCCTGTTATTTAGTTTGTGCCTGTTGTTTCTGCTGGTCGTAATTCGTAATTCGTAATTAAAACCTCGTGCTAAATCAACGTAAATCGCAATTAAGCAAAGCACATCGTTCGTGCCTATTTAGGCAGTTCTATTTAAGCAGTACGTCAAAAAAGTATATCCAAGCGGGAATTATTGCGAAAATGCCTACAATCAAAAGAGCATACGCAGTGGAAAAAAGCTTTATAAATTTTGTGTATTTGCGATGATTAAGACCGAGCGTTTGGAATGCAGATTGAAGAGCGTGATTAAGATGCAGCCCAAGTGCGAAAATCAGAATAATATAAAGGGCGACATACCACAAATTACGAAACTTCTCTTTCGCCATAAGGTAAAAGTCGGGTTCGTATTCTTTGAAATTTTCACCGAAAATTTGTTTGATTTCCGCCTTGCTTAAATCGTGAAAACCTGTTTTGTCTTCGTTGGATTTTGTTTGCAATAGTGCCCAATTTGCCCGAACTGCCTGCATATCAATCTTTGTAGTGTCGCTACCGATTTTCTGTAACTGCTTAATCTCTACTTGATACTTGCCATCAACAAGACCAAGTTTGACAAAATAGAAATCCATAAAGTGAATACAGAGGAAAATAAGAACCATTATTCCTGTGTAAATCATCAATCTTGAGCCAAAACTTGTTTTTGATTTTGTGGACACGTGGTAGCGGACCGGACGTGCGAGCCAATTTTGAATTTGCAGAATAATGGCGAGAGTGATGTGTATCACAAACGCTGCCATTAGTACAATTTCCATCACTTTCACAATCCAATTCGTACCCATAAAATGGGCGGCTGCACTAAACCATTCACCGCCATCATCCCGCAACAAACAAAGATTTATTGCTCCATGCAAAAGCAGAAATACAAGCAGAAAAGCACCCATCAGTGCGAGGGTGATTTTTTTTGTTACCGATGCAAAACGAAAGAACTTCATATACGTATCCTATTTTATGCCGAGTTTTTTCTTGACCAAAGCAGCAACATCGTCACTCTCTATTGCGTACAGAAGTGCGCCTGTTGATGTGTCGAAAATGTATGAATATTTGCCCTCTTTGGCAACATCTTCGATTGCTTTTTTCACTTTTTCAGTTATGGGAAGAAGAAGTGCCTGTGATTTTTCTCTGTAATCAGCTTCTGCCTGCTCACTAAATTCGCTGGCACGTGCCTGCATATCCTGCATTTCCTTCATCTTTGTGTTCTTGATAAGATCACTCCACTGGCTTTGACCGCTTTGATATTCGGCATATTTATTTTGCAATTCTAACTGCATGGTTTGGATATTTTTTTGAAGTTCCTCGCCATACGCTTTTAGCGTATTTTGTGCAGAATCGGTTTCAGGTAATGCCTGTACTATTTCAGACGAATTTATGTGACCGAATTTTGCCTGTCCCTTCACGGGAATTGTCGCCGCTGCTATCAGTAGCGTTAGGATGATGATTTTTTTCATAGTATATGTATAATGTGTTTAAATGCTGTATTTTAATGCCTATATGCTTTACACAGTCCAAACATTCAGGCTGCAAAGATAGTGAATTTATATTATTTAAAACACCAACAAGGCATAACAAAATTTTTACTTGCCACCAAAGGGGTTGCTATCGGGACTAACCGCAGGAACGTTATCTGTCTTCTTTTTGCTGTCGGCGGTGTAGCCCATATCCTTGAGGACATCGTTGCTGATGTCGCTTTTCGGATCAACGTAAAGAATGTTTGAATTGTCCGAGCGGTCAAAAACGAATGTGTAACCACGTGTTGTGGCACGTTTTTCAATCGCCTCATAGATTTTATCCTGAATAGGACGAACTAACTCCTCGCGTTTTTTGAAAAGGTCGCCATCTGTGCCGAAACGTTTTTTCTGCAAATCTTTTGCGACTTTTTCCTTTTGAATAATGGCGTTTTCTTGCTGATTTTTAGCTTCTTGTGTAAGTAATGGAGCTTCGTTCTGAAACTTCTTGTAGAGTTGATCTATTTCGGCGAATTTACCTTCGATTTCTTCCTGCCACTGCACCGAAAGGTCATTAATTGTCTTTAACGCCTTTTCATAATCAGGAATTTGCGAAAGGATGTATTCGGAATCAACGTAAGCAAACCTTGTTTGTGCGTTTGCTGAAAAGCCGAGCATAGCGGCTATTACTGCTGTAAGTAAAATGTGTTTCTTCATAGTCTTATTGTTTTTAATATTGGTTACAAACACTGTTCGGTTTTTATTTCGGTTGGAGCGACTAATAACGCGAGTACAAAAGCGTGTCGGGCATGGGTGGCGGGGTGTCGCTTCATTCCTGCGTTATATGTTTATTATGCGCTCTGCTGCGTTAGGGATTATTGCTTCGCAATGAAGTCGCTCTCGCTCGGCATAGTCCGCGCAAGCGCGTCCTCTGCCCTCGCTTACTCGCGACTTTGCAGCGGAAATCCTTTTTTGCGGCGGGGGGGGGGCTGCGGGCGGGCAGCGGGCGGGCGGCGGGCAAAAAAGATTGGAGCGGAAAGCCCGACCGCGCCACGAGCTTGCGAGGGGCGCGGGAACGCCCCCACCCCCATTATTCTACCAGTCTAACGACTGATTTATCGAAAAATGGAAGTGGCTGCGCTTGCCGGCTTCACCAAATGGAGCGTCGTCAAACCCATATCCCCAATCTAAACCGAACATACCCATGCTCGAAAGGTTCAGACGGACACCGAGTCCGGCACTCTTGTACATTTTGAACGGATTTATCTTTTTCGCGTCAGTCCATGCATTGCCACTTTCAAAAAATGCTAACGCATAAATCATTGCCGCAGGATTGAGCGAAATTGGATAACGGATTTCAAATGTAAATTTAGTGTATGACGTTGATCCTGTGTTGTCGCCTGTTATGGCATTGTTGCTGTAACCGCGCAAACCGATGAGTTCGCGCCCATCAAGTTCCATGCCTGTCAAGCCGTCACCACCCATATAAAAGCGTTCAAACGGCGGCACATCTCCAATTTTTTTGTTGTAATAACCCATGTAACCCATACGGAAACGCAGGTTGAGCACGAGTTTGTCTATGGGGTTGAAATACCACCCTGCACGCAGGGAAATCTTGTAGTATTCAAGCCATTTGAAGCGGTTGTTGGGGTTGGTTTCCAGATATGCCTTACTGCCCAGATAGGACCATGGAGGGGTGAGTTCCGCACTCAAAGAGAGTGTGCTTCCTGTGCGCGGGAAAAGGGCTGCGTCAAGGTTTTGACGTGAGAGTGAAATGCTGTAATAAATGTTATTTGAGATGCCACTGTCAATAGGTCCTATGCTGTAGTTACGCACGTTGTAACGGCTGAAATTTATTGTGTTGTAAAGCATAAAGAAGTCGTCGGGCCAACGAAGACGCTGCCCGATGCCGATGCTCGCACCGTCGATGTCCATACGTCCGTATAGGGCGGTGTTGCTCTTGTCCACGCCGTTGCTCTGCATTGAGTGATGATACGAAACGCTCAATGAGATAGGCTTTTTGCCACCAAGCCAAGGCTCGGTGAAACTTGTTGAAACAGCCCAATACCACGTTCCGTTACTCTGCGCTCTAAGCGAGAACTGCTGACCATCACCAGAGGGCAGCGGCTTCCAACGGCTTTTATTGAACATGTTTCGGAGAGAGAAGTTGTTGAACACAACGCCAATTGTGCCGACGATAGTGCCTGCACCCCAACCGCCAGAAAGCTCAAGCTGGTCGCTGCCGACTTCTTCTACCGTATAGGCGAGATTTGCGCTGCCGTCAGCGTTTGCAGAAGGATCGGCATTTATCTTTTCGTCATTAAAGTAACGAAGTCCGCGCAGTGCGTTTATGGAATTTATAAGTTCTGTACGTGAGAATAATTGTCCCGGTATAGTGCGTGTTTCGCGTAAAATAACATTATCGTTTGTACGAGTGTTGCCCGAAAGAGTTATGTCGTTGAAACGTGCTTGAACTCCCTCGTGAATACGGATTTCCATATCCACCGTATCGCCGTAAATGCGAGTTTCGACAGGTGTCGCGGTGAAAAACAGATAGCCGTCATCATAATACATTGCGTTAATATCCAATCCTTGTGGGTTCATTGTGAGGTTTTTGTTAAACTTTTCCTCATTATATACCTCGCCCTTTCTAATATTAAGCACTTGTTTAAGTTGTGCTTCCGAATATTTTTTATTGCCGACAAATGATATATCACCAAAGCGGTAGCGGTTGCCCTCGTAGAGTTTTACCTTTATGCCTATAAGTTTCGGCGAAATATCGTAAATAGAGTCTTCAATAATACGAAAGTCGCGAAATCCCTCTTTGTTGTACTCTTTGCTCGTGTTGTCAAGGTCGGATTTAAGTGCGGATGGCACATACTTGCTACGCTTCCAAAAACGCCACCATGCTTTTTGCTTTGTGTCTTTTAACGTGCGGCGCAACATCGCATCAGAAAAGGCTTTTTTCTCTTTGTTTCCGATGTTTTTTACCCACCGTTTCATTTTGTCCCATACTTTCAGATTTCCCTCCTCAACAGACGGCGCATCATTGCCGTCAAAGACTATTGCGCCAACTTTTACTTTTTCACCTGTGTTAATTTTTGTCGTCAGCACTACGGCGTTCGGATTTGCCGTATCTGCCTTTCTAAGCATCTGCATTTCAGCGTGTAGATAACCTTTTTCTACAAGGACTTTCTTTACTTTCTTCTCTATCTGCGCAAGTTTGTAGTCGTTGAGGATTTCGCCATTCTTGACATCTGCGGCTTCTTTTACTTTCGTTTCGAGAGATTTTTTTATGCCTGTGAACGATATTGACGAAAGACGAGGACGTTCTTCTAACGCAATGTCTAAATAGATACGTTTCCCTTCTATAGCTTTTATGGATATTGAAATGCTCTCAAAAAGCGACTGTCGCCAAAGTTTGTCTATCGCGCCCGAAATTGTTTCGCCCGGAATTGTTATTGTTTGATCTTTCGCAAGTCCCGACAGCTGAACTATCGCCGCAGGGTCGAGGTAGTTTACACCTGTTACGGTGATGTCTGCTATCTGATATTCTTTTGTTGATGAGTAGGAAACGTAGTCGTCTTCCGTTTCTGTGCGGTCAATTTTTTCAGCAACCGCTTCTGTGTCGTCATCAGCCGCTTTTGTATCATCGGCAGCCGTTTTTACGCCGTCGGCAGCCGTTTCTGTGTCGTCAGCAGCCGCTTTTGTATCATCAGCAGCCGTTTTTGTGTCGTCAGCAGCCACCTCTGTATCACCCGCTGCCATTTTTACGCCGTCAGCAGACGTTTTTAAACTGTCAGCAGACGTTTTTGTGTCATCAGCAGACGTTTCTGTGTCGTCAGCAGCCGTTTTTAAACTGTCAGCAACCGCAATTGCGCGTAAACTGTCGGCAGTCGCCGCCTCGCGCATGCGCTCTTGTTTGCTTTTGGATACCGCAGCCGAACCGCCGCCTGTAAGCCCCACCCCCGCGCCAGAGTATTGCGCTTGTGCAGTGCTGATGTACGCAATAATTACGCACAATGTGAGAATAAATGCTTTCTTATATATTTCCATAACGACGATTGCGTTTCGCGTAGTCAGACAGGGCGTTTCTAAAATCTTCTTTTGAAAAGTCGGGCCACAAAATTGGTGATATGTAAAATTCAGTATATGCCATCTGCCACAGGAGAAAGTTGCTCAACCGTTGTTCGCCACTTGTGCGAATGAGCAAGTCGGGGTCGGGCATAAACGATGTGTCAAGGTGTTCTGATATTGTTTTTTCAGTGATGTCTTTTATGTCTGTCGCTGCTATGAGGCGGACGGCACGTGTTATCTCGTCTCGCGAGCCGTAGCTAAGTGCCAAAACGAGATCCATGTTTTCGCAGTGGGCTGTTTTTTCGAGCGTATCGTTGAGAGCAGCAAGCGCATAGTCCGAAAGCGTTTCTATATTTCCTATTGTGCGCAGGCGGATACCGTGCTTTAAGAGTAGCGACAATTCGGACGACAAATGCTGAACAAGCAAGGACATCAGCATATTTACTTCTTCTGTGGGACGATTCCAGTTTTCGCTCGAAAAGGCGTACAGCGTAAGGTATCTTATACCCTCCTCCCGCGCAGCTTCGGTTATGCGCCGAACGGTGGCAGCTCCCGCAATATGCCCCTCGGAGCGTGGCTTGCCCTGTGCCGTAGCCCATCGACCGTTTCCGTCCATTATTATAGCTATATGTTGAGGCTTTGAGTTCAGAATTATCTGCTTTTATGCAACTTAGTTGCGGCGTTTTGTGGATATGCGGGACAATTTGGTTCGGGAGTACTTAATTTTATGGAAAGCGTTACGCTTGTGAACGAATACCAATCGGGAGTATTCGGGTCGCCGCGCTGCATTCCTGCTACATGTTTTTTGTCATTTGGCACAGGGTCGGCAAACCACGCTGCGGTTTCGCCAACATTGCTTAATATGGCGTTGTTGTCGTAATAAACACCTTTAACATCGTCAAGATAGTCGGTAAACGACAGGCGCATTGTCCATTCCAACCCAAGTGCAACGCGACTTGAAATAGCAACCTTAAAACCTATGCCAAACGGAAATGAGCCGTTAGCGAGTGAATATGATTTTGGCGCAGTGCCGCTAAGTCCCTGTCCTTCGGTAGAGAGCGGCTTTAACGATGTCCATTTCGTATTTCCGCCCATATTTTCAAAGTTATAACCCTTAGGATCCATAAAAAAGGCTGCAATACCCGCTGTCAAATACGGCGAGAAGCGGTAGTACTTCGCGTTTGAAGTAAAAAACGTCAAAAAATTCACCTCCACCATAAATGAAAAATCAAAAATATCGTTGCGGAAATTCAGATTGCGCGGATTGTCGTATTTACGGTCATCTCCCGCAATACGCCCATACGTCAATCCCGCACGCAATGCCCATCGCGTGTCAATATTGTAACGATAGAAAACACCCGCGCTCGCATTTGGCTGCGCAAAGATTTTCGTCGGGTTAAGGTCGCCAAGATAAAACGCCACGCCGCCACTTATACCCAATTCGGAGCGTTGCGCCTTTACCGGTACGGCAAGAAGTGCTACTAAAAGCAGCAACAACAGTTTCTTCTGCATTGTCTTAATTGTATATCCTGCAAATATACGAATTTGCAGCAGAATTTCGGTAACTAACAAAATTATTTGGGCGTTTCCCTGTGTCAGTCTGTCAAGGGAGCGTCAGCCTGCCACAGGGTCGGGCTTTCCGCTACAATCTTTTTGCCTCGCAAGCTCGGCAAAAAGGATTTCCGCTGCAAAGTCGCGAGTAAGCGAGGGCAGAGGACACGCTTGCGCGGACTATGCCGAGCGAGAGCGACTTCATTGCGAAGCAATAATCCCTAACGCGCCCCCCCCACCCTGTTCAATCACAAATTTTCAATTATGAATTACGAACTGTGTCCGCCTATCCCGACCACCCCCGCACAGCCCCCGCCCCACCCACGCCTCACTCTGACGTATGACAGCAACGGTAGTCCGCCCGCCCGCACTATGCCGAGCGAGAGCGACTTCATTGCGAAGCAATAATCCTTCACGCCCGCCCGCGCAGCCCCCGCAACCCCCCGCACGCACCCCGCCCGCCCCACACCATCCCTGAAACGTATTGACTTTCGTGTAAACCCATTTCAGGACGATAGAACACCACAATGGATACTGGAATGTCAAGGCAAAAGAATGATTGTCACCACACGCGCCAGGGGGAGTTGCCGTTCTGCCACATTTCTTCGAGGTCGGTTTTGTCGCGCAGAGTGTCCATCGGACGCCAGAAGCCGTAGTGACGGTAGGCGCAGAGATTGCTTTGCGCTGCGAGTGTTTCGAGCGGCTCACGCTCAAATATTGTGCGGTCATCGGCTATGAGGTCGAAAATTTCGGGCTGCAGGACGAAAAAACCACCATTTATCCAACTGCCATCCCCTTTGGGTTTCTCCTTAAATGAGAGAATGTTGTTGTTGCTTTCGTCCATTTGAATTGCGCCAAAACGACCGCTGGGCTGCACAACAGTAACCGTTGCAAGGCGACTGCTCTCTTTATGAATTTTTACAAGTTTGTTTATGTCGATGTCCGCAACACCATCACCATAAGTGAGCATAAATGGTTCGTTGCCGATGTATGGCTGAATACGTTTTATGCGTCCACCTGTCAGGGTGTCTGTTCCTGTGTCCACAAGAGTTATTTTCCAAGGCTCGGCATTACTTTGATGTATCTCCATTGAGTTGTTTGACAAATCAACTGTGAGGTCGGCATTATGCAAAAAATATTCAGCAAAATATTGTTTTATCATATATCCCTTGTAACCGCAGCATATCACAAATTCATTATAGCCGTAATGTGAATATATTTTCATTATATGCCACAGAATAGGCTTGCCTCCGATTTCTACCATTGGCTTTGGACGAATACCTGTTTCTTCCGACAGGCGCGTTCCCATTCCACCCGCTAACAATACTGTCTTCATGTGTTTATATCAGTTTTAATGTCATATCTAACAAGTTCATTAGTAGAGCAACACCTGCTTTTTATGTTTTTATAAGCTCAAAATCAATTTGCGACTGTTCTTTATCCACTTTGGAAACCTTGATTGTTACAGGCGTTCCCATGCTGAAAACTTTGCCCTTGCGTTTGCCTTTAAGACAGTAATTTGCCTCATCAAGTTCGTAATAATCGTCCTTTAACGAACGGAGCGAAATCATTCCCTCGCAGTAATTGGCATTTAGCGAAACGTACATCCCCCAAGATGTAACGCCAGAAACAATGCCATCAAAGATTTCACCAACGTGACTTGCAATATATTTTACCTGCATTTCTTTAATTGCCCTGCGCTCTGCCTCTATTGCTCCGCGTTCTTTTTCCGAACAGTGCTTACACTCGTCTTCCAAAACATCCTTGTTTATTTTGCTGCTATCTTTCTGTTGTAAATATCCCCACAAAAGACGATGTACCATAAGGTCGGGATAACGGCGAATAGGTGAGGTGAAATGAGTGTAGTTTTTGAATGACAATCCGTAATGTCCTATGTTATGCGTGGAGTATGCAGCCTTCGCCATTGAACGCAGAGCTATTGATTCGAGCATCGGTTCTTCGGCTTTTCCGCGCACTTCATTAAAAATAGAATTGAGAGTTTTACTTTTGTATCCGAGTGTTTTTACAAATTTAAAAAACGCAGACAGTTTCTCTTTGTCCGGTTCGTCATGGATACGATATACAAAAGCGCGTTTGCCTGCATATTCTGCGACTTTTTTATTTGCAAGAAGCATAAATTCTTCCACGAGCCAATGACTTTCGTTGCTGTCTTCAAGATATGCCTCTATGGGATTTCCCTGTTTATCCAACTTAAATCTCACTTCGCGTGAATGAAAATTAAATGCTCCATTTTTAAATCTTTTCTTGCGAATTATTGCTGCGAGAGTGTTTAATATAAGAATATTTTCTTCTGCAATTCCTGTCGGTTTACCTCGCTCAATAATGCGTTGCACCTCGTTGTATGTAAAACGCCTTTGCGAATGAATAATACTTTTACAAATATGATATTTTTCCACTTCTGCATTTTTGTTCATTACAAATACAACCGAAAATGTAAGACGGTCGGTACTTGGCATAAGAGAACATATCCTGTTTGACAATTTTTCGGGGAGCATTGGGATAACTCTGTCGGGCAGATACACTGATGTTGCGCGTTTGTATGCTTCGGCATTTATTGTGTCGTGTGGCGTAACGAAGTGAGAAACATCCGCAATATGAACGCCTATTTCGTAGCACCCATCACTTAGTTTTTTTACACTTAATGCGTCGTCAAAATCTTTTGAGTCTGCGGGGTCTATTGTACAGGTGAAAACGTCCCGAAAATCTTCTCGACCCTGCATATCTTTGCGTGAAATTTTTTCGGAAAGTCCTTCTGCTTCTTGAAGTACTTCGGGCGAAAATTTTTTACGCAATTTTTTTATTGGATCTTCTTTTTTTTCTCTTTTGCCGAAACTCTTTTCTGCGTTGCTGTCTTTACCAACAGCACTGTTTTTTTTTGACTTATAATACTTATATTTATTCATCTATCTTATAATTACCATGTATATATCTTCATCTCTTTGTTCAATTTTTATTGGATAGTGCGTTCACGAATTATTCTCGCAGGATTGCCTGCAACTACTATGTTTGGGGCAATACTTTTTGTGACAACGCTGCCAGCTCCTACAACAGAACCTGCTCCAATAGTAATCGTTTTCGCTTCAGCAATAATTGTTACATTCGCGCCTATCCAACAGCCGTCTTCTACGATGATTTTTCCGTGTGTGTGTGTGTGTGTGTGTGTGTGTGTGTGTGTGTGTGTGACCATCTTCTACGATGATTTTTCCGCTAGTATGTGGCAAATTTGGTTTTGTGTAATCATGTCCCGCCATAATAAAGCTAACGCGAGGACTAACTTCAACATTATTTCCGATAGAAAGTCCGTCTTTTGAAAAAAAACTATTCAGCACTAAACACCCTTCTCCAAGCCCTGATTGTTTGCCTATAGACAACTTACTTAGATAATTTATGCGCGTACCATATCCAATACTGCTGCCTGCTCCCATTCGTTTTGCAAATAATTTAAAAATAAGAGTCCTTACAAATTGCGGCATAATATCAAGAAAAATCCAACCATAATTTGCAATAGATTTATAACAAACAAAAAGAAATCGCTGCGTTTTATAGTTCATTTTCTTTTTCTTTTTCTTCAGACTGTTTGTTCCTTTCTATTTCATACTCTGCCAAGTCCATATCTATCAGGGAATTTTCTATGAGAATATTGTACCACTGAAATATTTTTTTTATGTTGGAGTCGTAAACCCTTTGTTTGTCGTAGTCGGGAACGATTTCTGCAAAGTCTGCCTTTAGATTTTTATCGTTTATCTCTATCTTTTTACCCTCTTTTTTTTCAAACATGAGGCGGAATATATCCGAAAGTAATTTGTCTTCGGTGTTAGTATAGACCGAGATTTCCGAAAGTGGACTAACGTGATTTGCATCGAAAAGCGGAAATCGCTTTTTGTCTAAAAGTGCTTCTACAATGGGTGTTTTTCCCTGTGTGATTAATTTGAAAATACCGGCTTTTCCGGGGACGTGAATGATTTTTGAGAGATCCATACTATTATTAATTACGAATTACGTTGTTAATTGTCAATTGTTAATTGTCAATTGTTAATTATGCTGTCGCGGTTGTTAATTGTCAATTACGGCTGACGCAGTTGTTAATCGTCAATTGTCAATTACGGCTGACACAAATTCAATTACGAACGTGCGCTTGGGGTTTTATTGTTGTTTTGTTTTAATTTCAAGTTTCAAGTTTCAAGTTGCAAGTTACGAATTATAACCCAAAAATCACAAATCCGTGTAGCCATAATTCTAAATTCTACATTCTACATTAATTTATTGCGCCATAATAACACTGTCGTTAAATTTTTTTATTTCTTCCGTTTGCTTGCAAAGCAAAAACAGGTGATCGCCAACTTTCAGTATAGTGTTGCCGTCGGGCACTAAATATTCACCGTTTCTTTTTATCATTGTGATACGGATACCTTCTGGAAAGTCAGTATCTATAAGTTTTTTGCCAACCCAAGGATTGTTTTCGAGCAATTCTATCTCGACCATTTCTGTTTTACTGTCAAGTGCCCTTCTCGTAATATGTTTCGGCAGTATAAGTGCTATTTTAAGTTTTTTCCCAATCCACGGGATTGATGTCCCTTGCACCAACATTGATATGAAAGCGATAAAAAATACAATGTGGAAAATCATGGATGCTTTTTCTACTCCCGCAATGAGAGGATAAGTTGCAAACACTATTGGTGCAGCACCTCTAAGTCCGACCCACGAGATAAAAAGTTTTCCCTTGACAGTAATTTTTGAAAATGCGAGTGCTATAAATACACCTATCGGACGGGCGACAACAATCAAAAATAACGAAATAGCAAGCCCTATACCGAGAATACTCCACTCTTGCGATGGAAAAACTTGCAAACCGAGCACAAGAAAAAGTACGACCTGCATAAGCCATGCAAAGCCGTCAAAACTTCCTTCGATGTTTTCTTTGTGAACGATTTTGTGATTTCCGAAATAAACAGCAGCAATATAAACAGCCAAAAATCCGTTGCCGTCTAAAATTTCTGTGAACGAATATGTGAAAAACATCAGTGCTATCACCGCCACAGAATAAAGACCTATAAACTGAGTTTTAATTTTGTTGATACTTTTTACGGCGACCCATCCCATCGCAAATCCCATAGCAGAACCGACCACCATATCGATTCCAAGACTTAACACAAAATTCCAAACACTCGTATCGGGCGTTTGCCACACCGATATAAAAAGCGTTGTAAGAAGAAAAGCCATTGGATCATTACTGCCGCTTTCGAGTTCGAGCAGTGGTCGCATATTTTGTTTTAACGTTAAATTTTTTTCTCTCAATATTGAAAAGACTGCGGCTGCATCTGTCGAAGACACGATAGATCCGAGTAGAAGTCCCTCTACAAGTGTGAAGTCGCTGACAAGCCAAACAAAAATTCCGAGCGAAAAGGCTGTTATCAAAACACCTATTGTGGATAATGAAACACCTGACCAAAGCACAGGGCGCACCGACTTCCACTTGGTATCCATTCCTCCCGACCAAAGAATAAAACAAAGGGCGACAACGCCTATAAACTGCGCTAATGGCGGGTTGTCGAAGTGAATACTTTTGTCTGGAATTCCAGAAAACCATGTGAAAATCCCCTCGCTTCCTGCAAGCATCCCTACCGCCAGAAAAAACAACAGGGCAGGGACACCTATTTTTTGCGAACCTTGCCCTGCCAACACACTTACAAAAAGCAGTATTGATCCTATTAGAAGTATGTTTTGTGGGGTTATTAGCATATAAAAAAAATTACTTTATATTTTCAAATCCTTTTCCATACACTCCCGAAGCGTCTGTGATACTGATAAATGCCGCAGCATCTATATCTCTTATGCGGCGCAAAACACTTTGCATTTCATATTTTCTTACAACGACGAGCAGTACCTCTCTTTCTTCCTTACTGTAATACCCTTTGCCATGAAGAAATGTTACTCCGTGTTTTATCTCTTTGCTAATCATCTCGGCAACTTCTTCGTGTTTTTGCGAGAGTACGAGTAGCTGTACGGATTGTTTCGCGCCAAAGACTACCATATCGACTGTGTAGGCGACAACCGCCATAACAACAAATCCGTAAAGTACAATGCGGATAGACTGGATTGCCGTCTGACCAAGAAAATAGTAAAAAACGAGGAATGAAGATGATATTATTACAACATCGCAGTATAAAATAATCCTGCCCGGACTTATATTTCGATATTTTGTGACGATGAGTGCGAGAATATCAGTGCCGCCTGTGCTACCACCATAATTAAATGATGTTCCGACTGCTACGCCTGCAATGATACCGCCAATGACTGCACTTAAAAAAAGGTCTTCACCGAGAAACGGATCTGTAATAATTCCCTGCCACATCTCTATAAAAAATGACAACATGAAAATAGCATAAATTGTTTTTATGCCGAATTTGTTTCCGAGAATTTTAAAGCCGATAAGAAGTAATACGCCGTTTATTATAAGTGTAGAAATACCTACAGGTATGACTTTTCCTGAGGCGTAATAGAGGAGTGTGCCAACGCCGTTTACTCCTCCGCCTACAATTTCTGCATTGATGATAAAGCCTACAAGTCCAAAGGCGTAGCCGCAGAGACAGAGAGTTATTATGATATAACTTTTTATTTCACGAGATAGTTGTTTTGACAAGTTCATTTTTTTGTGGGGATAGTGTGTTTGATGGTGCTTAATGTGGCTTAACGTGGCTGGCAGTGGGTTTAACGTGGTTAGCAGTGGGTTTAACGTGGTTGGCAGCGGGTTTAAATGTGGTTTAACATGGCTGGCAGGCGGCAACTTGCTCTGCGAGCGGTAGTGTGCCGTCTATATGATTTATTTTGTAACCGCGCCGTTCCATTCCTCTTATCCATGTACGCTGACGCTTTGCGAACTGGTTTATTGCAAATCGCAGGCGCGTTATCATTTCCTGTTTATCCTGTTTCATTGTAAGGTATTCCGTTATATATCGATATTCAAGTCCGTAATATTTCAACGTTTCTGCCGAAACCCCCGATGAGAGCAGGTTTTCAACTTCATCTATCATACCGTTATTTAATCGTTCATTCAATCGTTTTTCTATTCTTTCCCTCAATACTTCTGGCGTAAAATCAATTGTAAAAAGTTTATACGGTGGCGGAGTACGTTTAACTGTTAAATTGTCTTTTTTGAAACGCGCTATTTCTATTGCTCTTATGCACCTTTCGCGCGTTTCGGTATCTGTATGGTTGTGCAGAGAAATTTCCTCTGCAAGCGTTTTGCCAAGTTCTTCGTCCGAATATGTTGCAAGTGTTTCCCGCAACTGCTTATTTTCGGGGACAGGGCAGTAATTTATCTCGCCTGTTGCGGCTTCGATATAAAGCCCGCTACCGCCACAAAGCACAGGTGTCTTTCCTCTATTTACAATATCTTTATATGCCTTATCAAAATCCTGTTGATAGTGGAACACATCGTATTTTTCTCCCGCATTTGCTATGTTTATAAGGTGGTATGGGACATTGCCATATTCTTCTAAATCTTTGCCTGTGCCGATGTCCATCCCTTTATAAATTTGGCGAGAGTCAGCACTTATAATCTCCCCATTGCAGCGTTTGGCTACTTCGACAGCGAGAGTTGTTTTGCCGCTCGCCGTTGGACCTATGATACCAAGGTTAATCAATTACGAATTACGAATTACGAATTACGAGGCGTATTCTTGGGGTTTATACTATTGTTTGGTCTTGGTTTAACTACGGTTCACGAATTATCAATTACGAACTCAACTACGAACTCAATTACGAATTACGAATTACGAATTACGAATTGAAACGAACGTTGCACAGGCTGGGTATTAATAACGACTGATAATAACACGCACGAACAGCAAGCACAAACAGCAGGCACAAACAGCAAGCGCGTCAGCAATAATTCTACATTCTACACTCTAAATTCTACATTCTATCTGCGTCAGCTTAATTGACAATTGACAATTAACAATTGACAATTGTTAACTGACAACTGACAATTAACAATTAAATAACGATAATCTTTCTCGCTATCACCTCTGTCGCTGTTTTTACTTGAAGCAAATACGTCCCTTCGGGTAGTTCTCTTACCGAAATTTCGTTATTGTTCGACTTTCTCACTCGTTTGCCCATCAAGTTAAACAATACAACTTCCTGTATCTGCGCCTCACTTTTTATGGTGATTTTATCTTTTGCAGGATTTGGAAAAACAACAATCGTACTTGCCTGTTGCTGCTTTTCTATCGCCGTAGGCGGTTCAGGAGCTCCGCCACCCATAAAGTCGAAAAGCACATTGTTTTCTTCGTCAATTATAATGTTTGTTATCGGTTTTTCTGTATTTACCCCATTTTTAGATCTGGCATTCGGGCTTGTCGAATCAGTAAAAGCAGTTTTATTGGTGCTACCCGGAAACGGTGTTCCAACTCCCATTCTTGAAGTTGAATTATTGCCTCCGTTGGCTTGCTTTATGTAGAAACTGCGTTTTGCAGGATTGCAGTTAAGCTCGTTGTTACCCCAATTTCCGTTGTTGGAGTCAATTGCAAAAACAAGAAGCCCGCCACCAAGACGTGGAGTAAGATTATTCCATATATCCCATTTACTTCTGGGGCGATTGTCAAGAACAAAATATTCGTTGGCTGTCTGTGTTTCCACAATATAACATTTTGTCGCCTGTTCAGCAGGCAACATTTTCATAGACATCGGCTCTGTGAGCGGTGTACGCTCCAACCATCCAAGAAACATTCTGCTCCACGCATTATGAAGTGGAGGGGTGTAACCGTTATTGTTGTACGAACCCATATCCATGACATCATAATCACCCGGAGTTACAGCTATACCGCCACTTTCCTCATAATCCGTATCGTAAAAATCGGGTAAACCGATTGCATGCCCCATTTCGTGCGCAGGAGCACCAATACTCGTCAAGATACCAGGGTCATTGAGTTCGGGAGAGCATGAGTAAATAAGTACCTTCTTACCGTTGTACGTTATGGGTGTTGAAAGTTGCCACTCATGACTCCATATCGCGTTTGCCTCACCAGAGGCTTCCTCTCCCATGCCTGCAAAGAAAATATGCACACCGTCCACATATCCGTCCCCATCAGCATCGTACTGCGAAAAATCACATCCATCATCGTATGCTTTTTGAATTGCTTCGCGTACCATTGCACGTGGATTTTTGTCGTTACCGTAACTGTCATTACCGCCATAATAAGACATATTGTTCGCAAGCGTATATGGACCGAAAACATCAGAGGTAAACTGAAATGTGCCACGTGAGTTGTCGTAGAAATAATCGGCGATACTGCCTGTATATGGTGGCTTGTTAAGCCCTTGTACGTTAAGGATGGTGTCGAAATCATCTTTACTGAAAATACAGGCGCGATCTTTGAACGAAACAAGAATAACAGGCATTTTATGGTTCACGTTTTCTGTCTGTTTTACTGCCCTTGCATATTTTGGACAATTGTCGCTCGCGAGTATATTTTCTCTCTGTGACTTTGAAAATAGCAAATGTTTTTTGGCTGCGGGTAAAGTTTTAGTTTTTGATGCAACTTTTATTCCTGACGAAACCATTTCGCCGTTTTCGTTTTGTATCGCATATTCAAAAAAGCCGTCACCATTTCTTAACAAGCTGTATCCGTCTGACGTTTCAGCCCATTTAATTCGTTCGTCACCTTTAAGAATAATTGTTATTTTCGTGCCGTCAGGTTCTATAACTTCGATTGGTGCGGGTTTCGCGGGACGTGCATAAATATCTGCCACTATAAAAAGGACGCTGGCAGTTAAAATAAATATCTTCTTCATCTGTTCTGTAAATTTGTTGTCTTTTTGTAGAGATTTCCGTTTGCGTGAATTGCTGTGCGCGTTTCACTATAACGATTTTAATGTTTCCGTAAGATATTTCCAAAATTTCTCTACGCTTCCTATATGAACTTTTTCGTCGGGGGAATGTGGATACATAATAGTAGGTCCAAAGGAAATCATATCCCAATCTTTATATACTCCGGCAAATAGACCACATTCAAGACCTGCGTGAATTGCGCCTATTGACGGCTCGCTTCCGAACAGTTCCGTATAAACGTCTTTCATCACCTTCAAAACAGGACTTTTCACATTCGGCTTCCACCCTGGGTACGCGCCAGAAAGTTCGCATTTGCCTCCTGCAAGTTTTGCAATCATAACCATTGTCTGCCCAAGTTCTTCCTTTGCAGAATCAACGGAAGACCTCAACAGACATGATACCGACAGTACCCCATTTTCGGTCTTTACGATAGCCATATTTGTAGATGTTTCTACCATTGGCATTGTGTCGCTCATGCGGATAACTCCGTTTGGAACGGCGTAGAGAAAGCGAACTATTTTATTTGCGCTACTTTTCGTGATAGCTTCTTTCGGCAGTGCAACTTTGGAACATTCTACCGTAAAATCGGGATCTACTACCGACAATTCACTTTTTACAACCTTTGTAAATTTTTCGATAAGTTTTTCTATTTTTTCTGCCTTTGCATTAGGTATTGCAACTGTAAATTCTGCTTCGCGAGGAATGGCATTGCGCATATTTCCGCCTGTTATGGAGCAGATTTGTGCTCTGACTTTTTGCATTAAGAGTGCGAGAAGACGTGCTGAGATTTTATTTGCATTGCCACGTCCGAGATGAATATCAACGCCCGAATGTCCGCCTTTAAGACCTTTTATATTGACGGTAAATGCTGTGCTGTCCGCAGGAGTATTTTCTACTCGGTATGGAATTGTAACTGTCGCATCAAGTCCGCCGGCGCAGCCAATACAGAGTTCGCCCTCTTCTTCGGAGTCAAGGTTGAGAAGTGTCGTGCCTTTGAGTTCACCCTTTTTTAGACCAAATGCGCCTGTCATGCCTGTTTCTTCATCAACGGTGATGAGTGCTTCGAGATGACCATGCTGTAAGTCTTTTGATTCCATCACAGCCATAATTGCTGCTACCCCCATGCCGTTGTCAGCCCCAAGCGTAGTGCCATTTGCCGTAACCCACTCGCCGTCGATGCAGGCTTCTATCGGGTCTTTTTCAAAATCATGTTTTTTGTCTGAATTTTTTTGTGGCACCATGTCCATGTGTGCCTGCAAAATAATGCCCTTGTGGTGCTCCATTCCCTGCGTTGCGGGCTTAGAGAAAATAACGTTTCCTATCTCATCCACTTTGGATGATATATCATGCTCCTTTGCCCATTCAACAAGAAAGTTGCGAACTTTTTCTTCGTGTTTTGACGGACGTGGAACTTGTGTAAGTGCATAAAAATTTTTCCAGATAATTGTGGGTTCGAGTTGTGAAATGTTTGTGTTCATTTTTTATGTTTTAATGTTTTTTTTGATAGTTGTTTCTGTAAAGTTACGGATTTTTTCCTAACTGCTATCGGTGTCAGCTCCCCGCTCTCTATCCGTTGCACAACCATTTCGATAACAGCATCTTCTTTATCGTTAATCGGGTCGTATTTCTTTTTGAGGTCATATCCCCAAAAAACTGCAACAAACTGATACGAGAAGGCATTCCATCCGCCTCTAAACTCTTTCAGCAGGTGATAGGACGGATGTTGCGTTTGACGATATATAAGTTTGAAAAGAATTTTGCCCTGCGAAATCGTCATCTTTTTAAGGTCTTCTTCAAAGTCTTCTTTTATTTGCTTTTCTGCATTTTTCATCGCCTGTTTGCGGTCTTTGCGTGTTTTTGCCTCTTGTTTCAACTTCTCTAATTCATGAAGTTTTTCAGCTGCAAGAACTGCATAAGGGTAGGCACGGCGGACGTTGTAGATAAGAATACGGCGGGCTTTTTTTTCTTCTTCTGTGAGTTCTTTTCCGAAAATATCTACCGTAGGCAACAGTCGTTCAAAGGCATATCCTGCCGTGTCGTTTTTCGGCACAGTCTTTTGTGCAGACGAAAACGATGCGAACAGTGTAAAAAATATGATTAAAAACCGAAATTTCATACTTGGCAAAATTACGCAAATATCTTTACTTTTGCCTTATCAATTCTCTAAAATCCGTATCAATAGCTTTGTTTTTTTCAAAATCGTAGAGGGTGAGCTGGCGGATTTCGTGGTGCAATTCCCAATATGTTTTAAGGCTCTCTAAGTATGTGTAGAGGCTGTTGTCCTTGTCGGTGATAGCATCGTGCAGGCGGGTGAAATCGCCACTGCCGAGAATGTAGCGCGTCTTCTCGGCTTCAAGACGTTTGTCGGATATGTCGCAGGCTCTTTGAGCGATGGACAGTTGCTTCTTTTGTGTGTTGTACGTTAATACCTTTAAGGTGATGT
>JAISPZ010000083.1 GCA_031274555.1 Bacteroidales bacterium
CTCCCACCCCCAGCCGCCCGCCCCTCCCTCCCCCCTCGCACAGCCCCCCGCCCCTCCCCCGCCCGCCCCGCCCTCGCCCCTCGCACAGCCCATCCCCCGCCCGCCCCCGCCCCCGCCCGCCCCGCCCGCCCCGCCCTCGCCCCTCGCACAGCCCATCCCCCGCCCGCCCCCGCCCCCGCCCGCCCCGCCCGCCCCGCCCGCCCCTCGCACAGCCCATCCCCCGCCCCCAAAGCAAAAAATCAATAGATATTTACTTGAAATTATACTTGATTTTAATAATCCCTGTACATAAATTAAAAATGTTTATGTAAATTCGCGGCGAATAATAGCTTAATATAATCATTAAAATATGAACAATTTAATTGATGATAAAAATTACAATGATATTCTAAGATACATTATCAGCGAAATAAAATCCACAAGACTTGTTATAGCCAGCAGGATAAATAACTCTATGATGCAAATGTATTGGAATATTGGAAAGAAATTATCGGAAGAAGGTTTAGAAAAAGGCTACGGTGGTAATGTTGTAGAGAGAATATCAATTGACCTTAAAGATGAATTTTCAGGTGTAAGCGGTTTTTCTCCTCGAAGTTTATGGGACATGAAGCGTCTTTATGAGTTTTATAATGAGGGTGATAAGAAACTGCCACAACCTGTGGCAGTTTTACCATGGGGACATCATAGATTGATTTTGAGTAAAATCAAAAATAAAATGGAAGCATTGTTTTACATTGAGTCTTCCATTGAAATGGGTTGGACAAGAGAAACTTTATTAAATTTCATAAATGCAAACACCTACAAACACACTAAAATATTACCAAAACACCATAATTTTGACAAAGTCTTACCCGAGCATTTGCAAGAACAGGCACACGAAATATTGAAAAGCACTTACAATCTTGATTTTGTAGGAATATTACAGCCTGTGAAAGAGCGTGAGTTAGAAAAAAGATTAGTCGAAAAAATCAAATTGTTTCTACTAGAATTAGGAAGCGGGTTCACATTTATCGGTAATCAATATAGGGTTTTGTTTAACGGAAAAGAATACTTTGTTGATTTGTTATTTTTTAATAGAAAACTCAAAGCCTTGATTGCTATTGACCTTAAAATAAGTAGTTTTAAGCCTGAATATATTGGTAAAATGAATTATTATCTCGGCTTGTTAGACGACCAAATAAAAATGCCTGACGAAAATCCATCTATTGGTATTGTATTATGCGCCGAAAAAGATCATGTGGACGTAGAAATTGCTTTAAGAGATGTCAATAAGCCTATTGGCGTAGCCGACTATCATCTTCAATTTCCCGAAAAACAGCTAAAAGAGCTTATTAGCAATGAATTAAAAGATGATATAGAGAGAAATTTATAGCCATTGATACACAAGGATAAATCACGCAGTGAGAAAGATAGTGGTTTTTAGCGGAATTTTTTGCAACTTTGCAGTTCACAGAAAGCATAAAACCACAATAATCATGAAACTATTTCTTATAACCTTACTGATAGTGGGGATAACAGCCGTTGCGCCCACACAAACCACAGCACAAACCACAGCACAAGCCACAGCACAACTCCCAGAAGGACACACAGAGGGACGAGCCATACAATGCGAGGCACCACGCCCCTATCATGTAATCCCCGCTAAGACCGTAGTCCCAACCACCCCAACGCTAAAAAACGTGCTGATAGAAGAATTTACAGGCATCTATTGCACTTACTGCCCGGGTGGGCACCGCATTATAGCAGGCATTATTAACGCATTAGGAAACAGAATGAGTGCCTATTGTTGTCATACAGGCAATCTCGCCAGTCCAGGAGCGGACGGACCCGATTTCAGAACCCCGCAGGGCGCGTTATTCTTTGCAATGCAAGGAGGTGCAGGAATGCCGTCAGGAAATTTTCACAGGCAGTTTTTCCCAACAAGCATAGGCGGAAATGCTTACAACCCGCCACTCGCCGCGTGGACAAGGACAGTAAAAAAATACATAATGAACGACACTGCACCTGTTAATCTACTAATAGAAGCAGAAATCGACACCACAACACGTCTTCTAACCGTTCGTGTGGCAGGCTATTTCACCGGCGCAGGCTCTCAACCCCTGCCAGGTACAGCACTGCTCAACATCGTCCTCACAGAAAATTTCCAGATAGGCATACAATCAGGACAACCTGACGGCGATAAATACGTCCATCGACATATCTTTCGTGATATGATTACCACAAGCCCTTGGGGTGACACCCTGCGCAACATCCAAAAAGGCACCTCTTTCGATACAACATACACTTATGTCATCCCCGAAAACTATAACAACAGAAAAGCCAACCTTAACAATTTTGAGCCGATAGTTTTTCTCACCCACCCTGACAGGAAAAATGTGCTGAATTCCGCACGATGCGAACCGCAGGTCTTCCCTGCCCGCCCATACGAGCCACCTTATGCGCACCTCACATTACAGAATATCGGAAGTTCTTATGGTAGCAACTATTTCACTTTTGAGGTGTTAAACTTGGGTAGTGATACAATCACAACATTAAGTATCTCCACAACAATCAACAGTGTGCAACAGCCCATAACAGTAAACAATCTAAACATTGTGTCAAAGACAGCACAGTCAATAATAGTTCCATTAGACAACTACACAAAAAGAAACACAAACATCTATCGCTTCTTAACATCTTCGATTAACGATGTGCCTTTTGTGAGCAATTCCATTAACGGCTCATTCACTCAACCAATCGTCATTCAAGCGGACACAGGCGCAATTACGGCGAAACTGCTCGTTTATTTCACTCCAGATACGGCAATGGGATTAGACGGCGAAAACAGCTACGTAGTGAGAGATGCAAACGGCACGATCATTTTAGAGCGCACCTTCAACATTACGGCAGGAACTTTTTGCGACACTGTAGAAGTCAGCAAGAATCTTGTTTATCAGTTTGAACTTTCTGATACGTGGGACGACAACATGGCTTCAGGTGGCTACTCCCTGTCGCTCCTTTTTTCGGATGGAACAAGTGAAAATATTACCACCGGTGGCGCGGAAGTCCTTCCTTTTTCGTGGACGACAACAGCACCGCCCACAGCCATAGAACGTCATCAACCGACAGCAAAATTCTCTGCCCACAGCAAAAACGGCAATATTTACATCAGCAATCCGTCAGGCAGCTTCGTAAAAAGCGTTGAAGTAATAGATATGCTTGGGCGTGTAGTGGAAAAACATCACGTCAATCACAGCAAAAACATAGAATTTTCCACGAACACAAACAAAAGTGTAGTAATTTTGCGCATAACAGGCAACAGCTCCTCCTCGCAAAAAATCAAATTATTTTTATAAACCCACATAATTTCAGTAAAAACAAATCACAAACGTCATAAACCCCCATATCCAAGGCAAATTTTGGATACGCAGAGGCATGATTGAATTTAAACAACCTGTAAACAACAAAAATATGAAAACTTTATTTTTAGCTACGGCAGCTCTAACGGCAGCTCTAACAGCAGTTCTAACATCGACTCCATGCTTCGCGCAGTGGACAAACGACTCATCTCAAAACACATTAGTTACCGAAAGCCTGTGTCAGACATGGGAAACCGCAGGGCTTTCCGACGGCAGTACGGTAATTTATTACACCTATCCCGAACGTTTAGAAGACGGTACTTTTGCAATGAAACATTATTTGCAGCTTCTCGACAAAGACGGCTACTTTGTATGGGATGAGCCATTGTTTGTATCTCATGCGCCAAACAGAACATATACAATGGTGAACAAATATTTGTTTATAGATGCCAATGACAACATTCTTATATCTATTCCCGACACCCGCTACGATACAGCGAATAATTTCGATATTTTCATGAACACCACCTGTTACAAAATCAGCAAAACAGGTGAATTTCTTTGGGGACAAAATGGTGTGCGGATTGATAATAGTGAGCACGACCTTATAGCACAAGTAAACGCTGTAGCACTCGAAAACGGAAACATCGTACTCGCCTATCTGGAACAGGATAACAACCCTCTTTCTATAAAGATGACTTGCTTATCCGATGGTGGTGAGTTCCGTTGGAAGAAAGATTTAAAAATAAACGGAGTTAATGACGGCAATACACCAAAAATTGTCAATGGTGGCAATAACGAATTTATCGTAGTTTACACGTATGGTTCAGCATCCATTGCAGCGCAGAAATTCGACCTCAGTGGGGAAGAAGTCTGGGGGCACACCATAATCTACAATCGCGGTGCTCTTCCTTCCGCTCCCGCACACACATGGTTAGAGGTTATCCCTGTTGAGAGAGGCGCATTTGTGAGCTGGTGTGACGACCGGGACGGCAATAATTTTGAAGATGCTTACTGCAACTATGTGGACAGGGACGGTCAGCTTTTATCCAATGGCACAGACGGTGTAAAGTTAGGCTACTCAATTTCCATGCGTCAGTTTACGCCTGTTGGTGCTTATGATGCCGTAAATAAATTTGTGTATTACACTTGGAGCGAGATGAGTTTCAATCAAACACACGCTCGCACGGTAGGTCAGAAACTCAGCCTTAGTGGGGAGTTAGTGTGGGAACCCGAAGCAGTAGAGATTACGCCATTCCTCGACCGCAGGGTAGCTTATCAATCGGTGCAAACAGGTAAAGACGGTGGTGCAGCTTTCTTCTGTTTAGAGGAAACCAACAGCAATAAAGACTATAATGGCATTGCTCAATATCGCTCTGTGAATGGCGACTCTGTGTTGTGGAATACCTGTTTTACATCTAACTCTGGTGCTGAAGACGGAAAGATTTACACAAAAACAAATCTTAGCGTCCTTCCATTAAGAAACAATCAGTGGGTAGCAATTTGGGACGACACTCGTCCTGAAGCCAACGCCAACCTGACAGTTCACCCTTGGGCGCAGAACATCAGCATTGACGGCACGCTTGGAGTTGTAGAAGATGTCGCGACAGAAAAACCTGTAATGGCGACAACAGCCACAGTCAATTTTCGGGTATCAAAAAATCCTGTAAGCGACAAAGCCGAATTTACAGTCGCCAACCTGAAAGGTTCTAATGTTGATATTTCGATATTAAACCCGCTCGGCAAACAGGTAGGCAAAGTATTTAACGGCAGGCTTTCGAGCGACAATCAGACTTTCTCCTGGAATGTCAGTGTTGCGAAAGGCATTTACTTCGCCGTTTTGCGAAGCGACAACAAGGCAGAAACTGTTAAAATGATAGTAAAATGAACTATTTTTGGCACAAGTGCAAGAATAACTGTACAAAAATCAAAAATTTTTCGTAACTTCGCTAAGTAACATTGCTTCCCCCTTTTTATTTATAAAAAATTTCCACCACCAACTCCATTTTTTATGGGGCTTGTGTTTTTTTATCAACAAATAAGACTGTGGTACTTATCAGGCGGACGCGACAAATGTTTCTGTGCCAGTTCCGTATTACATAGTTCCGTATTACATATTAAAAAACAATTGCAAATCACCGACATCCAATAGATGTCAATAAACTATCAAACGTATGAAGAAAATCCTTTTATCAGCATTGGCAGTCCTCGCTACCATTCCGGTTTCAGCGCAATGGACAAGCAATTCCGCCGAAAACACACAACTCACCAACCGATACGTGCAAGACTGGGAAGTAGAACCACTTTCCGATGGCAGCACAGTAATTTACTACACCTATCCCGAGAGAATTGCAATAGGAGAGGACACCGTCTTTGGCATGAAGCATTATCTCGTCCTTTACGACAAAAACGGCAATTCCGTATGGGATAGCCCGCTTCTCGTATGCCATGCACCCAATAGAAGTTTTACGATGGTCAATAAATACTTGTTTGTTGATGTTGATGACAATATTATGCTCTCAATTCCCGACACCCGCTACGACACTTCAGGACTCCTTATTGCGGGCGAACCTTGGTATGGCATGAACCTCACACTCTATAAAATCAATAAAAATGGCGAATTTCTTTGGGGTTCGGACGGTATTGTGATAGACAAAAATCCACATTACTTAGTTGCCCAAGCCTACGCTGTTGGGCTTGAAAACGGCAGTATTATAGTTTCTTGGAGTCAGATGGAAACATCCTCGTCATCCCTAAGAACTAAACTTGCGCGTATAAGCAGTGCGGGGGAAAAGATTTGGGAAAAAAATCTTGACCCGGCAGGAGCTGATGCCACAGTTGTAAACGGTGGCAATAATGAATTTATTGTAGTTTATACTTATGGTGGAACATCTGCTATATGTGCGCAAAAACTTGACTTTAACGGTGACGAAGTTTGGGGACATACCGTAATATACAATAGCGGTGGGTACAATGCCGCTCCGGTACATACATGGCTGAAAGTTTTGCCGGTAGAGCGTGGTGCATTTATAAGCTGGATGGACGACCGTGATAATAACAGGTTTGAAGACGCTTATTGCAGTTACATAAACAAAGACGGTCAGCTTTTATCCACCGGTACGGACGGAGTAAAGTTAGGCTATACAGAGAATACTCGCAAATTCAGTCCTGTTGGAGCGTATGATGCTGACGGTAAATTTGTATATTATGTTTGGCGTGAAACAAGCTCGGAACAGTCATGGTCACGAATTGTAGCTCAAAAAGTCAGCCTTAATGGGGAGCTTATTTGGGAATCAAATGGAATCGAGATTGCACCATATCTTCAACGTCCTGCGTCTTATGCAAACGTGCAAATGGGGACGGACGGCAATGTGTGTTTCTTCTATCAGCAGCAGACTAATTATCAGGCAGATTACGCAGGTATTGCACAGTACCGCAGTGCTAATGGCGACTCTTTATGGAACATAGTGTTCTCCCATGTAGAAGGTGGTGACGGTCGTAATTACAGTCAGGCTTCATTAAAAGTACTTCCTTGCTATAACGACCAGTGGATAGCTGTTTGGGACGACAACCGCCCTGATGCGAATAGTTTAGACAACAGCAGTGCTTATGGGCAAAACATCAGAATTGACGGTGTGCTTGGAGAAGGAGGCACTTCGACAGAAAAACCTGTAAGTGCAATAAAGACAACCAATTTTCGCGTATCAAGTAACCCTGTAAGTGATGACGTTGAGTTTACTGTAAGCAATTTGAGAGGTGCTAATGTCGATATAACGATAGTAAATCCACTCGGCAAACAAGTAAGTAGAGTGTTTAACGGCAGACTTTCGAGCGACAATCAGACTTTCTCATGGAATGTAAACGTTACAAAAGGCATATACCTTGCTGTTTTGAAGAACGGCAGCAAGACCGAAACTATCAAACTGATAATAAAATAAAACATTTATATATCACCCTAATAAACAAAAACAATATTAATCAACCAAAAGAATAAAACTATGAAAAAATTACTAACATTATTAGTCCTCGTAATGGGGTTGGCAGCCGTTGGCCGGTCGCAAACATCAAAAGTGTCATGGTACGGATTTTCATCCGACAGTCTGCCAGGGCATGAATTTACCCCACTTGTGTCAGGGACAAGCCTTGACACTCTTAACAAATTAAAAGGCAATACATACGACCAGAAAGTGGTTGTTGGAACGAACGCTATTGCCACTTCCTATACGGCAAACGATTCTACCGAAGGTTTCCCCATCGGCTTCAATTTCACCTATAATGGACAGGTGGTGAACAGGTTCATTGTAGTGAGTCGCGGCTATATCAAACTCGGCAAGGATTATGTGAAACTAAGCGACGCGAGTCCGAGCAGTAGTATGACTCCTAATAGTATAGGAGTGTGTCCGGATATGACAACTTATGGACGTTATAACACCTCCGTTAAGTATTCTTTGGACGGCACAGGTCCGGACAGAGTGCTTACCGTAGAATTTCTAAATATTGGAATTTCAGGATGGTCAGCGGCAACTCAAACAACTACCGACAGCATATCTTTTCAGATAAAACTTTACGAAAGCAGCAATAACATAGATATTGTCTTTGGTAAGAATAGAACAAGTAGTGGCAGTGCGTGGTTTCGTATAGGATTAAGAAATGATGCTACAGATGCACATTTCAGATCACCTTCCGTTACAGGTATATGGAAAGGTACTACAACGTTAAGCACAGGAAGTGCGGGTAATACAACAGTGATGAATGTGGCAGATGGCGTTACCGATGGCTTGACCTACACTTTTACAGTTCCTCTCGCCTGTGAAACTCCTGCAACTAATAACGTTACAGCCATATCAATGACCTCTACGTACGACGGTGTTACAGGTTCTTATACAGTTGGCACAACGCCTGTAGATGGCTATATGGTTATTTTTTCAACTAAAAAAGTACTCGACAGCCTTCCTAAAGACGGCGTTACATACAGTAATGGCACTTTTATGGGCGCAGATAATAAAATAGTTGTTTATGGCAAAGACACTGTCTTTACTGGTTCGCAAGCGTCTGCAACACTGCCTTCTGGCACCAAATATTATGTATATATTTACTCCTACAATGAATTTTGTTCCGGCGGACCAAAATACAGCACCACTTATTATACGGATAGTATTACAACTAAAGCAGGGCTTCCATCCAAATTAGACGTAACAGCACTTACAGAAAGCAGCATTACTCTTTCTGTTGCTCCGAATGAAATAAATGACTCCGTTATCGTTTTGATTACAGACGAGCGTGCCACAAATAGCAATTATGTTGTATGGTACGGAGTATTTGGTGTCCCTGAAGGCAATTACAACGTAGGCGACGAAGTTAATGGTGGCGGTACTGTTATCTACAAAGGATTAGCAGGCGATTTTGCTTATGCTCCCGATACTTTACCAAGCAACAAAGTATATTTCTTTGGTGCTTTCAGCAAATATGCAGATGGTACATATAGCTCTGGTTTTATTTCGAGTGATACTATAACTTTGGCTAAACTGCCATTCTATGAAGATTACGTGCAACATCCATTCAGAAGCCAACTTTATGGATGGGAAACCGTTCCCGTTGATGCGATTCAGACGAATGGGAGTGGAGGACTAAGTGATGCAGGATACGCTAGTAGTAGTGTCTTAAATACATCTCTTAATCAACGCTCGGTTACTACCTGGGAAACTCCATACATAAATTTTGGAGATAATGATGGCTATTTGAGGTTCGAATATGTTCAGTCGTTCGGAACACCTACGCGTCCTTATTATTATTATTGTTCTCCTGAATATTGGACTGCAAATGACAGTGTGCTTTTTGAAACTACTACTGATGGAGTTACCTATACAAAACGTTACGCCATTACAAGGTACAACACAAAGAATGATTTTCGTGCACAGACGGGTGATTTTACAATATCAGCAGCGGAACCACATGGAATAGCACTGCGTGGGCTGAAAAACGAAAACGTAAAAATTCGCGTAAGTTTTATTATAAATAATGGGCTTCAGGTAAGGGTGAAGATGCGTCCCTTTAATGTGGAGATTATGTCCGAGTGCGACCGCGTGGGTGCAAGAGATATTGAAGCCGTTTCTGATAAATATGAAACAACTGTTACTTGGTCCAGCGATTTTGCCGAAACCTTTGATATTCGCTACCGCAGGTTAGGCGAACAGGAATGGAAGACAGACCGTGTAAATGGTTATAGCACAGTTTTGACCACCGAAGTTTCGGGTGCCAAATATGAATTTCAAATAAGAAGCGTTTGTGGCATTGGCACTTATAGCGATTGGACAGAGTTCACATTTATGAGCGGTTATGTTGTTCCGTTCTTTGACAACTTTGATAATTCAATGTACTTAGCATCAGCGGATCTTACAGGGACCCTTCGCAGAGTGGCACCAAAAAATTGGTCATCTTACTATTATACAGACTTAGGGGAATCCTTAGGTGGTGATATGTTGGCAGACAGCGGATGGGGAAATTTGGCGGAGTGTGTTGTCAACGAAAATATAACAAATAGCAGACCACTCTATACATGGAAAGGTACAGGAAATATTACTGCTCCGATAGTCGATGGCACAAACTATGCACTTGTTTGGATGAATCAAATGACAGGAGTAAGGATGAACTGGCTCGTTTCTCCTGTAATGGATTTCACTGATGAAACAAAGTTATCGTTTGATATGGCAATGCTGAATGGTACACAGCCGGTAACTTTTGTTGATTCTAAAGCCAAAGTTTATGTGGCGTATCTTCCCGAATCGGAGAGCGATACTATTCCCATAAACCCAAGCAATCTCTTGCTAACATTAGATTCTCTTGCAATTATGCAGCAAATAGGCGATTCAGGACGTATCGAAGTTTCACTTTCGCAATCGGAAATCCCTGTAGGAAGAGGACGTATTGCTATTCAAGCGATAATGTTTAATACGTTGCAAAGCAACAATCCTCTTATTTATATTGACAATATTGCAATTGATAAGGAATGTTTGGCTGTCGAAGATTTGGCAGTAACATATACTTCTCTTGACAGTATAAACCTTGTATGGAGTGCACAGGAGGGGGCAA
This sequence comes from Bacteroidales bacterium, assembly GCA_031274555.1. GTDB lineage: Bacteria > Bacteroidota > Bacteroidia > Bacteroidales > P3 > JAIRNR01. The sequence goes on from JAISPZ010000083.1 coordinate 10,428, forward strand.
CCAGTTATTTGCTTGGTGCCAATTTGGAAATGATAGAGGTAACAGGTACTTCGTATAAGTACGTTCCTGCTGGAGCAGGCACTTATGCATTTGCGGTTGGCTACGTATGTAATGGCGACACCGTTTGGGGTAATACTGTTTTAACAAAAGTATTTACAGGCGTTTGTGAGGTTCCAGGAAATGTTCAGGAAGCACTCGTATCCACAACTTCCGTTACCATATCGTGGGATGGTGAAGAAATGGAGGGTTTCCGTGTTCGGCAGCGTGTAAGCGGGTCTGAAAGCGAATGGGAAATATTTGTTGTTCAAGGGACTGTTCATACTGTTGGACCACTTGAACAAGGCAAGTTCTACGATGTTCAAGTACAGCGTATTTGCGGTAATGGCGATGGTGATACGAGCGAATACAGCGCAGTTATTACCGTTTCTCCCCGCGAAGTTACCTGCTTTGCTCCAACGAGCATAACCGTTGTACCGTCTTACTATACCGCAAGCGTTAGCTGGGAAAACAACGCAGCAACCTATCAGTACGGTGTTCGTAGAGGCACTTCTGGCAGCTGGACGGGTTACAGCGTAGTTGATACCGTTATCACGCTCACAGACTTAACTCCTGAAACACTTTATCAGGTACGTGTTCGCAGCGTTTGCACCGCAGGTGATACCAGCGCGTGGAGTGGATTCTCAGAGTTCATAACCACAGAAGTTCCCGCTTGTCCGATACCGACAGGTTTAACTGTTGGTGCTGTAACCTCAACTACGGCAGCTGTGTCTTGGACTGCTCCTGCTGATTATGGACAATTTCTATTGACTTATCACGATGTAAACGTTGCTGAGTGGGATACTGCCGGCACTTACAGCAGTGAAGTTTCGCGCGAACTTACAGGTCTTACCCCCAATACAGCTTATGCTTGGAGAGTAAGAAACTTCTGTAGTGATAACAGGACAAGTGGTTGGGCAAATGGCGACAACATCACAACTCAAGAGGCATCTATCGAAGACATTAAAGGCAAATCTTCATTCAGTATATATGCCAATAACGGTCAAATCAACATTCTCAATCCAAACAACCTTTATGTTGAGCGTGTAGTGATAACCTCTACTATCGGCGTATCTCTGCAAAACTATGCAATCCGTTCCACCGACAACGTGCTTATCCCCACCACCCTCAAAAACAAGGTAGTGGTAGTAAGCATTTACGGCAAGAATGGTAGTGTTCAGAGCGAAAAGGTGTTGTTGAAGTAACACTCCCTCGCGGCTTTGTACAACCAAAACCGCAACCACCCCAAAAAGCCCGCCCTCTCACGAGCGCGGGCTTTTTTTATAAGGAATGATTGAGAAAATCAAAGAATTTGGGTGTAACCCAGAAGGGAAAGGAACTTGATATTACTCGTTATCATTATCTGATTGATTAAGTTTATCAATGTTCTCTTTTACCAATTGCTCTAATTGGTAGGAAGCTACGCCTAACGGTTTGGTTAAACCACGCATTGCATATTCCACTTTTACATTGCTTTTTGATGCACACAACAACAGTCCAATAGTGGGTTCATCGGTAGGCGTTTTGAGCTTATCGTCAATAGCACTAATGTAAAAATTGAGTTTAGAAATATACTCAGGTAAAAACTCGCCCGCTTTGAGTTCTATAACGACGTATGCGTGTAAAACGGTGTGGTAAAAAAGTAAATCAATTTTGTAGTCGGTATTATCCACTTCCACAAGGTATTGCCTGCCTACGAAGGCAAAACCTTTGCCTAATTCTAACAAGAAATCGGTAATTTTTTGTGTCAATAGTTTTTCAATTTCAAGTTCCTTTACTTTGGCTGGAAGTGTTAGGAAATCAAAATGATAGGGATCTTTGAAGATACTTTTTGCCAAATCTGACTGGTACTCGGGCAATGTTTGCTTAAAGTTGTTCAATGCCTTGCCGCTTCTTGCATACAGATTGTTTTGTATTTGTAACAGCATTATATCTCTACTCCATTCGTTTTTAGCGGTTTCAGCTATGTAAAATGCTCTTTCTGCGGTATCTTTTACTTTGGCTAACAGGCTGATATGATGATACCAGGTAATTTGTGCAAGCGGCACTTGCACAAATTGGTCTTGAGATAGTGCAAGTGGCACTTGCACTATTGGAAACTGCGGATAGGCTTTGGCAAAAGCCCTCATATATTTAAGGTTTCGTACCGAAAAGCCAGAATTGTCGGGAAAGTTTTTAGCCAAATCAGTCGCTAACAAGTCAATTACTTTACTACCCCAATCATTCTGACTTTGCTTTTCAAGAATAGAATTACCAATTTCCCAATACAGGGCAAGCATTTCGGCATTAACCTTTATTGCTGCGTTGGTTTGGGCAAATTTGATTTTGTTACTGATGAACTCCGCCCAATTTTGGTAGTCGTGATGTTGTGTAATATCGTCAATCTTCATTTTGCAAAGTTAAGAAAATTAAAGAAGCCTAAACAGGTCAGGGCAAACGCATTATAAATATTTTACGCATATAATATACTGATAATCAAATGTGGACTTTTGCTATTTTTGCAAAAATTGATAAAGTTCAGTTTTACAAATCACTGTATATCTGTCAGATAATTTTATAATGCGTTTACCTTGTTTTATATCCTCATAAAAGCATAAAATTTTCATTATATTTGTATTTGTGAGGTAAAATAACGCTATGCGGAACGAGCATGACAAAATGTTGTCACTGTTTATCGGTGAGTTTCAAACGACCTGTTTACAACAATTTATAAACGTATGAAAAAAAATATATCAAAAGGATGGCTTGTATTTGCTACTTGGCTCATTGATGTTTCTAAGTATCTTATGACAGGCGTTGTGTTATCAACTGTTTTTACAGATATTGAAAGTCGTGCTTTACTATATGTTGTTAGCGGTATCATTTGCGCTATAATGTTGATATTTGGTATTGTCATAAAAAATCAAGAAAAATAAATTATATTATGGATACAGCATCTCTTTATTTATGGCTTGGCTTGGGAGCTTTTGCAACAATCGCATTTATCGCGTTTCTTATTCAATATCGTAAAAAACGCCCCACAGTCTAATTATTATCGCAGTCCCAAAAAGCAAATGTGCCTATCTTCGTTAGGAAATCTTCATGCTCGTTTTATATCGTCCCCGTGGGGAATTTCCATAATGTATTTTTGTGAAAGCCTGTGTAAAGTTTGACTTTTTGAAATTATTTTTGTAAATTCGGCGTTTCCCCTTCCACAGTACCTTAAAAACTTAAAAACAATATATCTTATGAAACAATTCCTGTTAGTGCTCATTCTATTCGTGCTGACCATTCCGGTAAAAGCACAGTGGTCAAGTGACCCTCACGAAAATCTTCAATTAGTCTTGGACGAAAAAGCACCGCAAGGGTGGGAGACCGAAATGCTCTCGGACGGCAGTACTGTAATTTACTACACCTATTCTGAGAGAATGTTTATCGGAGATGATACTGCTTTTGCTATGAAGCACTATCTCTTTCGCTGCGATAAAGATGGCAAAGCCGTTTGGGACGAACCATTTTTAGTATCACATGCTCCAAACAGAACTTTTACTATGGTGAATAAATATTTGTCCGTTGATGCTAACGACAATATCTTAATTTCAATTCCAGACACCCGCTACGACACATTCGGTTTGAGGTATGGAGACGAATGGAAATGGTGGGATATGAATGTTACGTGCTACAAGGTAAGTAAGGACGGGGAGCATTTATGGGGAGCGGAAGGTGTATCTGTGGATAAGACACCATACGAATTGTTAGCGTTAGTTAATTCGACTACGCTCGACAACGGAGATGCTATCGTCTGCAATGTGCAGCAGGAATCCTTTGGCATGCACACTCAAATTACTCGTATTTCAAGTGACGGAAATGTCGTATGGTCAAAACCGTTGCTTATAAACGGAACGCCCTCAGGGTCCTATCCAACTGTGATTAACGGAGGCAACAATGAATTTATTGTGGTTTATCTGTATGGCAGCGGCATTTATGCACAAAAGTTTGACATTTTAGGAGATGAAGTATGGCCTCATACGGCAGTATATAGCAAAGGCGGTCTTGCAAGTTCGCCTGCACAGGGCTGGTTAAGAGTGATGCCGTTAGAACGCGGAGCATTCGTGAGTTTTGCGGCAGACCCGGACGGCGACAAAATTGAAAGTCCTTACTGTTCTTACATAAACAGAGATGGTCAGCTTGTTTTTCTTGATGGAGTTGATGGTACAAGATTGTGCTATAAGCAGGGACTAAGAGGAGGCGGACCCGAATGTGTTTACGACAAGGCAAGTAATTCGGTATATTGTGTTTGGCGCGAGTTCGAGCCTAACTATCAATCATTACAGCGTATAGCTGCGCAGCGGGTTTCCTTAACAGGCGAACTGATATGGGATGCTGAGGGTGTAGAGATAGCACCTCTTGTACCACGTTTCGCAGACTATCAAAATGTACAGATGGGCGAAGATGGCAAAGTGTTGTTTTCCTATCTGGAACAAACTAACGGACAGAAGGACTATGCAGGCTATGCAAGGTATCGTTCTATCGAACACGGAGATTCTATATGGGATACACGTTTTACATGGATATCTCAGGATGACGGACTTGGCTACGTATATAACAAGGCAAGTCTTAAGATGCTTCCTTACAAAAATGGGCAATGGGTTACGCTTTGGGACGACAGTCGCCCAGGCTCAGGCTTCACCTACAGCTATATATGGGGACAGAACATCAACTCGGATGGAACATTGGGAGTAAAGGCTGATACTTCCTCTGCAATTGAGAATGTCGTAAAAACAGAAGTAGCAAAATCATTTCGTGTAACAGCCAACCCAATAGACAATGCCACTTCTTTTGTTGTAGAAAACATGAGAGGCAAGAAAGCAGAAATCTCAATATTAAACGCTATGGGCAAAAAGGTAAGTACAGTGTTTGACGGAATAATTTTGAATGACAGTCAGAATGTAAGTTGGACAGTTCCTGCGGGCATTTCCAAAGGGCTTTATGTTGCGATACTGACAGGCGGAAACAGGACAGAAACCATTAAATTGATAGTAAAGTAATGAAAACTCACAAAAAGGTTGTTTTAATAATTGTTGCGATTTTTTGGACAGTGGCAGTCACAGCCCAGGATTCGTCATATCGAGTGGATACATCCGCTCAGAAAAAGGGCGTAGTGCTTGAAGTTTTTACAGGCTACACGTGTGGTCCCTGCCTTGATGGAGATAAGGTTTCTGCCGATTTGCAGAGGTACGTTTATCCGAATGACCTTTTTGTGATAGACTATCACGCAGGTTTTAAGGCTGTTCCGAGTGGCAATGGTCCAGATTACCGCACTCCGGAAGGCGAACATTTTGATACGATGTTCAATGATTTCGCCTATCCTACGGCTGCTGTGAACAGACGCTATTTTGAAGAGCAGGATTTTTACAATGCGGGTGTTGTCGGTATGTTGCGTGGCGGATGGCGCAAGAGCTGCAAGCAAATTCACAGTGATGAAACTCCTGTAAACCTGTGGGTTGGGGCGACACTTGATTCTGCAACACGCCTCTTGACTGTGACGGTAGAGGCGTACAGAAGAACGTCCTACGGAGAAAATCCTTATCTGCTAAACGTAGCATTATTGCAAGACCATGTACTTGGTCCGCAAAGTGGCTATTCTGGCAGTGACTATTCGCACGATAATATGTTTCGCGCATTTTTACAACCAAAAGATTGGGATACGCTGCATTTCAGCAGCGGAAACGGAAATTTTATCACCAAGACTTACACTTATACCGTTCCTGCGGACTATCGGGCAATAAACGTTGATTTGAGCGATTTGCGGGTAGTAGCATTTGTTAGCGGAGGCAGTGCTCAGCAGGTAAAAAACGGATTGGGGCAGCCGATAGAGGTACGTGAAATTCAACATGCAGCAGGTGCAAAGCCTGTGTTAAGTGGCTTTGCCAACGAAAGGTCGCTGGCAACTATTTATGAACTCGCAGATATGAGTAGCCGTTATGCCGACAATTTTTTCAGCATGCTCGTTCGCAATTTGGGCAGCGATACCGTCCGCACGTTATCTTTTGATGTAAATATTAACGGAAACTCCCAGGAGGCAAATTGGGATGGAATAATTCCACCTTACAGCGATGCGTCAATAGTTGTGACGGTGAACGAATACGAATTGCTTGTATCAGACAACAGGGTTTCGTTTTCAATTTCAAAAGTCAATGGCGTAGTGCGAAATACGGCAGTAAAGACTTTTCCGACTTTTTCGGGTTCTGTCAATGTCGTCGGAAGCAATACTCTCTGTATGAGGTTTTCCACCGATTATTGGGGGGACGAAGTTTCGTGGGAGATGAGGGACCGTGACGGCAATGTTGCTTACAAGAGCAGTCCATATCCTGCGGCGCAACAGACAACAGTTTACGACACATTTGTTTTTCTAAATGGTGGAATTTACACTTTTCATCTGTACGACTATCTTGGGGACGGCTTACTTGTAAACCCGAAGGGACAATATAGATTTAGCAGTGGCACAGGTACTTTTCTTTTGCAGAACTTGGAGATAACGGATCATGGATTAACCATAGTCTTTAATATGGACACAGTAGAAACACCGCCTATAGCTGGTGTTGGCGTTTTACAAAGTGCTTCCGCACCAAAGATAACTCTTATACCAAATCCCGCACAAGACGAAGTAACCCTGTCTGTGGAAAATGTGAGCCAGCGCACCCCCGCCACTATCGAAATCCTTTCAGTTTCAGGAAAAATCATGCAGAAAAGCGAAAAAATATTAAGCACTTCCAAAAATTCGATACCGTTGCGCATATCTCAATTATCAGGTGGAGTGTATTTTATAAAAATAACTACTAAAGACGGAACATCTGTTCAGAAACTAATCAAGCAATAAACAGATATGCCAACAGCGTTACAGACACAAAAACTTTGGTTTACGGATGACCGTATTTTTATTGAAACAGATGGCAAGGAGGTATTAAGCCAGCCACTTCGTTTTTTTTGGCGATTGCAACAAGCAACCGAAGATGAGCGAAACGCCTGGAAAGAGTCCTGCTTCGGGCTTCATTGGAAAAATATAGACGAGGACATTAGTTTCGAAAGTTTTAGGTGGCAAGACAACGAAGAAACGTTTTCGCATATATCTTCATAAACACAGACAATACAAACCAATACGATTATGAAACGAGCACGACAAATGTTGCTATCCAAAGGCAAGCGTTTGTTGGCGAGTTCTATACGACCTATTAACAACAATTTATAACCGTATGAAACGACTACTGACATTATTAGTCCTTGTAACAGGACTTACAGCAGCGGGATGGACACAGTCCGTTCCGTTAAGCTATTATTCATGCACTTCCTCGCAAGGGACGTTTACACCTCTGACAGGTGCTACCGTTATCACTAAATTTCAGGGCTTGACAGGCACAGCTTATCAAGATAAAATCGCTGTGCAGGCTGACAGTTTAGTTGCGTCTGGGGACGTTAATTTTATTGACTGTTTTGACATTGGCTTCGATTTTCAATTCGCCGGAAACACCTATAATAAATTTATTATTGTAAGTAATGGCTTTATCAAATTAGGACGCGACTCGGTGAACCTTACTATGGCTGCTACTAATGCCATGTCCCCAATTTCTATCGGTGCGTTGCTTGTGAATAACAACGGATATAGTGCCGAATTTTATGGCAAGGCAAATACGTTGGTAAGCTGTAAAAAGGATGGTGTGTCACCTAATCGAACACTTACAGTAGAATATCTGAATATAAGTGCCAACAGTGATGGAAGCGATGGCGTTTCGTGGCAAATTATTTTACACGAAACATCCAACCAGGTGCAAATGGTATTTGGCACTATGTATGTGAACAGCACATCTAATATCAGGATGAAAGTAGGTTTAATGTTGTCAGACGATGCAGGCAACTGGAACTATCGTCGCCCGAAAAATGGGAACGATTGGACTGAAACAATTCTTGCTGGGGGCACAGGTGGAAGTTCTAACATGGGTATAGTATCCAGCTCAAGTGCAACTTTTCCCTCAGGCACGACATACACGTGGGATATTCCCGCACAGTGCGCCGCCCCTGTGGGGAACAGCAATCCCCTTACTCTCGAAGCCGTCACTGACAAGATAAGAGGCAGTCGCACCCTGCCGACAGGTGTAGCAGACGGATATATGTCAGTGATGACAGATACAGACCGCGATGTGTCCATTAACATAAGCGACTACAACGGATATACTTTTCCAGATGGACTGTTTGACACTACTAACAAACGATATAGAATAGTGATGACAGGTACTGCGACAAACTTTAACGTGGAATATTTAGCTCCTGCTACAAAATACTATTTTAGAACGTATGCTTACAACAATGTTTGCTTGGGTGGTCCTGTTTACAATCCTGTCTATATCTTAGATAGTGTAACAACAACCTCTGGCTCACCCGGGATGAGCGTAAAGAGCGTAGGCACTGACAACGTAGTGTTTCACCTTACTCCTAATGTAACAAACGATACAGTTGTTATTTTAGCAACCGACCGCTTAATTTCCATGTATGGTCCGAGTTCCAACGAATATAATGAGGGTGACTTTGTTGGCAGCAACAATGATACATGGAGTAGAGCCTTGTCGGGCAACTTAAAAGTAGGCGATACGTTTGTAAATCCTAATTGCTACACAAACAATTATCCCAATGGATGTCCGTTTAGTATCGTAATCTATAAAGGCGTAGTACCCGCAGGAGGCGCAGACATTGTTTTCGATGCTACCACTAACAATCCAAATGGCTTTGAGATAACTCCTGCCAAAGTGTTTCACTTTGGAGCTTGGAGCAAAGGTGCAACGTACTCTACTACTTACGCAGCGCAGAGCATACTCACGACCCCCACTATGCCCTATATGGCAGATGTTATGGGTGCACGTTACAATACCCCGTTAGGATGGACTTCTTCTCGACACACTCCGTATGCTAATTCAAGTGACGACTTTGCTATCAATGGAAATCCAAAGTGTTTTGAAATTACGATATATAAAAATGAGAAATATGGCGAGGCTACGTTGGAATCGCCTTATGTGAAAACAAGCGAGAAAGTTGATGCACGTTTTCGCTTTCGCATAGCATTTTCAGGCTATTACAAAGGGTCGTGGGTGGACGCAGACTCCATGATTGTAAGTTGGACTGAAAATGGGACCGACTGGGTGGAGGCGTATGTCATGACAAAACTTACCGCGCCACTTGGCACAACCGAGTTGGTTGTTCCTCTTATTGGCAGCAGGAACAAACAGATAAAGGTGAAAGTGGAAATAAAATTAACGAATATTACAGGTAGCGGTAATCTTATATTTACTATACCCAGCGATGGTTTGTTTTTCGAAGATATTCCCACCTGTGATGTAGTGGGCAATATTACAGCAGACGCTGTTGGCGATGAAGCCACTTTGGTTTGGGACGGCAGGGATGCCAACACCTTTGACGTGCGCTATGCGGTTTCTGGCACGAACGATTGGACACAGATACGTGTAAATGAGGCGAAAGCCGTTTTAGCGGGTCTGCCATTGTCTAATATTCTGATGGCTGTAGAAGTGAGAAGCGTTTGCGGTCTTGGCGGGGATGTGAGCCCTTGGATACCAGCTACTTTTAACACAGGTTATGCGCTTCCTTTCTCGGATAATTTTGACACGTTAAAACTTCTTCAAGGGACACTCGGTATGAGTAGTCAGCGTCTTTATCCCGGAAAATGGACAGAATATTCAAGTGTTTATGAAGATTTGGCAGACAGTGGCAAAGCAAGATTAACTTATGTGCCTTATGCTGCTTCAGGAAATGGGTTCGTTTACCAACGGGTATATACATGGAAAGGTCCGTACAATTCCTATCAGGCAAACAACGGTCAAAATCAGGCAATTACTTGGGCATATCAGGCTACAGGAGTGCGCATGAACTGGCTTGTTTCACCCGCTTTCAACTTTACACCTAACACAGTCTTGTCGTTTGATGCGGCTGTTAGAGGGCAGTTAGGTACAACTGCGGTGTCATACGTGCCCGAGAAGACGAAAATATATGTTGCATATATACCCGATGGTGAAGACTCCGTGCTGCGAGAGAACTTGCTTTTAGATTTAGACTCTTTAGATGTTATGAATTGGGTTAATAACAGCAATGACTCAATGCATTATAACCTTAGTTTAAGTGCTATACCTAATATAGGCAAAGGAAGACTTGCTATCCAAATGGTAACAAACTCTATGGGTCAAGACTACACTGTCTTCTACTTGGACAACGTGACGATAGACGCTTCCTGTCTTCCTGCAAGTGGCCTAACCGTTAATGCGACTTCCGCAGCGAGTGTTGATTTATCCTGGAACGCTAAAGCGGGCGTGAGTGAATACTATGTGAGCATAGACAGGGACGGCACGCCGATAAATACGGTAACGGCTGCTACTAATATTTGCAGTTATGTGCCTGTTGGTGCTGGCAGATATACTTTCAGTGTGGGTTATGAGTGTAGTGGCGATACAGTTTGGAGTGCTTCTGTTTCGACTTCTATATTCGACGGAACGTGCGCTGAAGTAACGGACGTAGTGATGACAGAGTTATACAAAACTTCGGCAACCATCGGCTGGGAAGGGAATGTGTACGCTTATCGCGTACAGGTGCGTGTACTTGATGTCCAGGACAGCACTTGGTCAGCATGGGAAACCTTGTTGGTGAACACCAACGAAATAGTATTAAAACCACTAATTGCGGGTAAAAATTATAATTATCGTATTCAAAGTGTTTGTGGTGACGGTTCTGCCGACACGAGTGCTTACACGACTATTTACGAATTTTCCACGCCAGAAATCACATGCTTCGCACCCGAAGAGATTGCCGTTTCCGTATCAGGTTATTATACAACTACAATTGCCTGGACGAACAACGGTGCTGTTTCCTATCAGTACGGCGTTCGTTTTGGCACTTCTGGCAACTGGACGGTTTATAGCGTTGCTGATACTGTTGCTGCACTCACAGGCTTAAATGCAAATTCAACCTATCAAATCCGTGTGCGCAGTGCCTGTTTGGATGGTGACACGAGTGTTTGGGGTGAGCCGTTTACGTTTGCTACTGTGGCAGTTCCTGCATGTCCGCTACCATCGAATTTGCGTGTAGAGGATATTACTGAAAATTCGGCTAAAATTCTATGGGCTGCCCCCGAAGATCACGTTGATTTTATCGCCACGTACAAGGCAGTATCAGCCGAAGCGTGGGATACGGCAACGGCACTTCTCGGTGGTGGCGGTTCTACACAGCGCAACCTGAATGGTCTTGTGGAAAATACTGCTTATCAGTGGAGAGTAAGAAATCTGTGCGACAATGACCGTATCAGCAATTGGGCAAATGCCGACAACTTTACAACTGCTGAAATATCGGCTATCGAAGACCTTAAAGGCAAATCTTCATTCAGCATATATGCCAATAACGGTCAAATCAACATTCTCAATCCGAGCAACCTTTATATTGAGCGTGTAGTGATAACTTCCACTATTGGCGTATCTCTGCAAAACTACGCAATTCGTTCCACCGACAACGTGCTTATCCCCACCACCCTCAAAAACAAGGTAGTGGTAGTAAGCATTTACGGCAAGAATGGTAGCGTTCAGAGCGAAAAAGTATTGTTGAAGTAAACTCCCCACAAAAAAGCCCGCCCTCTTTCGACGGCGGGCTTTTTTATATGGCAGTTTGACACAGTTGCAAGTTGAGGTGATAGAAACCGTTGATAACTCACAATGGGAACAGGTTCAGAAACCTCAAAAGTAAAAACTATACTTTATTTGGTGCTTTATTATCGCTTTTGACAACCCAAATAGCCATAAGGCACAAACAAACAAGCATTGCAGAAACAAAAAGTATAAATTCCATTATTTATCCTCCTTTTTAAAAATTAGTAATCCGATGAAAATAAAAGTTGCTACCAATATTCCAGAAACAGCAAGAACCCATCCTGTGGCTATCTCCTTTTTTATTATAGTTGAAAGTATTATGCCACCAAAAATCAGTTTAGCAAAATCCAAAAATAATTTAGCAAATTCTTTTCTTCGCATACCGCAAATATAGCAAAAAAACAAACAACAATGAAAAAACAAGAGATAAAATTGCGAGTTATCGGCGAAGGCGGAGTGAGCGATTTTAAAGCGAAACCAAAAAATCGTATCTTTGTAATATATGCACAAAGCAGGTTTCGTAAGTATTCTCGGTAATCCTAATGCAGGAAAATCCACGTTGTTAAATGCACTTCTTGGGGAAAATCTTTCTATAATTTCGCCAAAAGCGCAGACGACACGTCATCGTATTCATGGTATTCTCAACGCAGAGGATTATCAAATAGTTTTTGCCGACACTCCGGGTTTGGTAAACCCTCATAACAAACTGCATGAAAGTATGCTCTCGGCAGTAGAAAGTACCGTTGCGGACGCAGATGTGTTTTTGCTTGTAAGTCCGCTTGGGGAAGATTTCAAGAATGTTGAAATTTTGAAAAAAATAATTGCTTCGGAAAAACCGATACTACTTCTTCTCAATAAAATAGACTTGTCCAACCAAGATGAAGTAGCAGCGAAAATAGAATATTGGCATTCAGAATTACCCAATGCGGAAATTATGCCGATTTCGGCACTCCACAAATTTGGCGTAGAAAACGTTTTAGAGCGAATTTTGGCTCATCTGCCCGAAAGTCCGCCGTACTACCCGAAAGATGACGTTTCCGACCGCGATGTGCGTTTTTTCGTAAAAGAAATTATTCGTCAAAAAATCCTGACTTTCTACAAAAAAGAAATTCCATATTCCATAGAAGTTACGATTGAAGATTATATTGAGGATCCGACAATTGATAGAATTTTTGCTGTCATCTATGTAGAAAGAGAATCGCAAAAAGGCATATTGATAGGTCATCAGGGGACGGCACTGAAACGTGTCGGTACTGAGGCTCGCAGAAGTATTGAAAATTTTTTAAGTAAAAAAATATTTTTAAGTTTGCAAGTAAAGCTAATGAAAAATTGGCGTAACGATGAGAAAACGCTTGCCCAATTTGGTTACTAAAATTTTATCACAATGACACAACAAGAATTTATTGAGCGTGAAAATCGCTACGGTGCTCACAATTATCATCCACTTCCTGTCGTTCTCGAAAAAGGCGAGGGGATTTATGTTTATGACATAGACGGAAAAAAATATTTCGATTTTCTGTCAGCATATTCCGCCGTCAATCAGGGACATTGTCATCCCAAGATTTTGTCCGCCTTACATACACAGGCACAGCGTTTAACTCTCACTTCCCGCGCATTTTATAACGATGTGCTGGGCGAATGGGCAGAATATGTTACCCGTTATTTCGGCTACGACAAAGTACTCCCGATGAATACAGGCGCAGAAGCAGACGAAACGGCTCTTAAACTCTGCCGTAAGTGGGCATATAAAGTGAAAGGTATTGCTGAAAATAAAGCAAAAATTATTGTGTGTGACGGCAATTTTCATGGTCGCACAATCACCATTATTTCTCTCTCGAATGACCCTGAAAGTTACGGCGATTATGGTCCCTTTACGCCCGGATTTGTACGTATTCCGTACAATGATATTCCTGCGCTCGAAGAAGCATTGAAAGACGGTGATGTTGCAGGATTTTTGCTTGAGCCGATACAGGGTGAGGCAGGTGTCTTTGTTCCTGATGACGGCTATTTACGCAAGGCTTACGAACTTTGCAAAAAAAACAACGTACTTTTTATCGCGGACGAAGTGCAGACAGGCATAGGTCGCACAGGCAAGCTGCTCGCTTGCGATTACGAAGATGTCAGACCTGATATTTTAGTGCTTGGCAAGGCTCTCGGCGGTGGTGTAATTCCTGTTTCCTGCGTGCTTGCCGACGACGAAATTATGCTGACGATAAAACCCGGCGAACATGGGTCCACCTTTGGCGGATACTTGCTCGCGGGCAGAGTTTCTATGGCTGCCTTGCAGGTGATAAAAGATGAAGCATTGACAGAAAATGCTTTTAGGCTTGGGGAAATTTTCCGCTCCCGCATAAAAGCTATTGATAGCGATATGGTGGAACTCGTGCGTGGAAAGGGCTTGCTCAACGCTGTTGTCATTAAACCAAAAGGTGGCAAGACGGCGTGGGATGTCTGCCTTGCTTTGCGCGACAATGGACTTCTCGCAAAACCTACGCATCAGCACATCATACGCTTCGCCCCCCCTCTTGTAATCAACGAACAGGAGCTATTGGACGCTGTTGCGATTATAGAAAAAACGTTGAAGTTAATGTAGAATTGGGCGTTCCCCCGCCCCTCGCAAGCTCGTGGGCGGGGTCGGGCTTTCACTCCAATCTTTTTTGCCATCCCCACGAGCCACCCGCCACAAAAAAGGATTTCCGTTCAATCCCTAACGCAAGCCCCCCGCAGTGCCCCACCCGTGCGGACTATGCCGAGCGAGAGCGACTTCATTGCGAAGCAATAATCCCTAACGCACAATCAATTACGAATTACGAATTACGAATTACGAATTGAAACAACTGCGATGATATGAACGAACGACACAGACAACAAGCAAAAACGCTATACAAAAATGGTGTAAACGAACGATATGCGCAAATAATAAGCACAAATGCTATGCACAAATAGTGAGTGTGTCAGCCGTAATTCGTAATTGATAATTCGTAATCGAATAAGATGGTGGGCTGCTTCTTCGCATTGCGAAATTTTAAACTTAATTTTCCACGAAACCCAAAAATGTATAAACGAACAAAGTGAGAGAAACCCCGAAGCCGAAAAAAACATAAAGTACAGGCAAGGGAAATTAATGTAGAAAAACAATAAATGGAAGCAGAAACAAAACAACAAAGACAAACGTTATCTATACCGACAATGTTCCGCGACTGGTACATTGATTATGCTTCGTATGTAATTCTGGAACGCGCAGTGCCGCATTTGAAAGACGGACTAAAACCTGTGCAGCGCAGAATTTTACATTCGATGTACGAACTCGACGACGGTCGTTACAACAAAGTTGCGAACGTTGTCGGCAACACGATGAAGTATCACCCGCATGGAGACGCTTCTATCGGCGATGCGATGGTGCAGCTTGGACAAAAAGATTTGCTTATAGACTGTCAGGGAAATTGGGGAAATATTCTCACAGGCGACTCCGCCGCCGCGCCACGTTATATCGAAGCACGTCTTTCAAAATTCGCTCTTGACGTAGTCTTCAACAAAAAAACAACAGAATGGAAACCCTCGTATGACGGACGAAACGACGAACCTGTAACCCTTCCCGTAAAATTTCCACTGCTTCTTTTTCAGGGAGTAGAAGGAATTGCAGTAGGTCTTGCCTGCAAAATTCTTCCTCACAATTTTATAGAACTTATTGATGCTTCAATAGCGATCCTTAAAGGCGAAGAATACACAATCTATCCTGATTTCGCGACAGGCGGGCTGATGGATGCAAGCGCGTACCAAGAGGGCACAAGAGGCGGCAGAGTGAGAGTGAGAGCAAAGATAGAAATGCTCGACAAAAAAACACTCGTCATAAGAGAAATTCCCTTTTCAACAACGACAGACTCCCTAATCGAAAGCATTGTAAAAGCAAACGAGAAAGGAAAAATAAAAGTTCGCAAGGTAGAAGATAATACATCCGAAACCGTTGAAATTATCATTCATTTACAGCCCGGAGTCAGCCCCGACACAACAATAGACGCACTTTATGCCTTTACCGATTGCGAAGTTTCAATATCCCCAAACGCATGCGTTATAAGCGATAGCCACCCACAATTTTTAAACGTGAGAGAAATTCTTGAATATTCGACGCAATCAACAAAAGATTTGCTTGAACAGGAATTAAAAATACGTTTAGATGAATTGCAGCAGGATTGGTATTATACATCTCTCGAAAAAATATTTTTTGAGGAGAGGCTTTATCGTCATTTGGAAAAAGATGTAAAAAAATGGGATGACCTTATTGCTGCGATAGAAAAGGCATTTGTTCCATTCCATGAACAGTTAAGGCGCGAAGTAACACGCGAAGATATTGAACGGCTGACAGAAAAGCCTGTGCGTAAGATTTCCAAGTTTGACGTAAAAAAAGCCGACGAGCATATTGGAGCATTAGAAAAAGAGATGAAAGAGGTCAGGCAGAACCTCAAAAATCTCACCGACTATGCTGTTGCATATTTTGAACGTATCAAAACAAAATACGGTAAAGGCAGAGAACGCAAAACAGAAATCCGCAGCTTTGAAACGATAGAAGCGAGCATGGTTGCGGCATCAAATCAAAAACTTTATGTCAATCGTCAGGAAGGCTTTGTCGGCACAGCGTTGCGCAAAGATGAGTATATTGGGGACTGTTCCGATATAGACGATATTATTGCGTTTAAGGAAGACGGAACATTTGTTGTGACGCGCATTTCGGACAAGGTTTTTGTCGGAAAGAATATTATTCATGTTGCGGTATTTAAGCGCAACGACGACCGCACGATATACAATATGGCGTATCAGGACGGCAAGGACGGAAATGTTTTTGTGAAGCGTTTTGCGGTGAAAGGCATTACCCGCGATAAAGAATATAACCTGACGCGCGGTCTGTCTGGCTCAAAGATATTGTACTTCACCGCTAATCCCAACGGTGAAGCCGAAGTGATAAAAGTATTTCTTAAGCCTCGTCCGAAACTGAAAAAGCTGAATTTCGACTACGACTTCAAAGAACTTGCTGTTAAAGGGCGTGACGCGATGGGAAATATTTTATCACGCAACCCGATAAAAAAAATTGTGATGGAAGGTGCAGGAGTTTCTACGCTCGGTGCACGTAAGATATGGTATGATGCGACTGTGCAACGACTTAATGTTGATGGACATGGAACATTGCTCGGCGAGTTTAAGGGGAATGATAAAATTCTTACGCTTATGGATAGCGGAGCGTATCGGCTCACGAATTATGACCTTTCGCTCCACTTCGACAATGATATGTTTTGGATAGGCAAGTCGTACCCTGATAGAATTATCACGGCGGTATATAAAGACCTCAAAACAGATATTTTTTTCATAAAGAGATTTCTTGTAGAGAGCAGCGATAAACGAATGTCTTTTATTGAAGAAAATGAAGCGACACTGATTACTGCCACTACCGATTTCTATCCGTTGTTAAATGTTAAATATGCGCCTAAGGGAAAGAGAGAGGCACGTGAGGAGTCCCTTGATGTTTCGGAATTTATTGCTGTAAAGGGCTACAAGGCAAAGGGCAAACGTATCTCCAATGATGTCATTGAAGCGGTTTCCTGGCTTCCGCCAGCGCAGCCCAATCCCGACTATGAGTTTCTGCTGTCACAACAACTCGGCGAAGAACCTGAACTCGATGAGGACGGCGATATAGACATGGACTTTGTCGGTGGCGATGTCAATACAGACACAGCCAACGTTACCGACAGCAGCACCGAAAAAGACAATCCCACCGTAAACGGCACAGGTCAGTTGGAGTTATTTTAATGCTTAAAATCAACGAAAAAGAAATGTTTTTAATAACATTTCTTCTACATATTTTGTTAGCAAAATTTTTGTGACTATTTTTTTGAGGTGTTATTAAAGTTTCGTTTGGACATTGCTCATTCGAGTGTTGCAAGCGGTTCTGCAATCACTATTTCGCAACTTTTTATGCAAAAACTTGTTTATATCAGAAAAAGCAGTAACTTTGCAAGTGATATGACCTCCCACGCTTCTCGTTAGAACAGCGCACTTAGAACAGCGCACCCAAGGGGGGGGTCTTCGATTTTTATACAGGACGATGAAATACATAAAACACCAGGTTGTTGTACTATATGACATACACGCGGACTTGGTTGCACAATAATTTGATTGTTTGTCTGAGTGTCTGCTTGCACACTTGTTTGTGCGTTGGCAATATTAGATAAGATAAATAATACGCCAACAGTTGCTAATAAGTGTTTCATCTTCTTGTGATTTGTTTTAATTTTAAGTTCTACATTCTAACTGCGTCAGCCGTAATTGACAATTGACAATTGACAATTGACAATTATTTCGCGCTT
>JAISPZ010000058.1 GCA_031274555.1 Bacteroidales bacterium
GCAACATTCTCAACAAACACGAAATCAATTACGAATGACGACTTACGAATTACGAGTGTCAGACCTTTAAACACACAAAACCGCAGACAATTTTAGTTATTAACAATTTGCAGCACCTCAAATTGCAAATGTGCCGACAGAACACGGAATTTGCAAGAAAAACTCTACATTTGTGAACCCGTTTCAGGACGAAAAATCAAGGCGTAAACTAATGGCAGGGTTCTAATAAAAAACATAAAATTTTTTCAGGACGATGCAATCATAAAAATTGGCGTTACGTTTGACAACAAAGTATGCCAATTGACAAATGGCGGAGTTTTGTAAAACAGATGTTCTGCTTTTCAATACCGCCCTCGTGCGTATGGGGCAGAGTTGAGAGGAGCGAAAATTCCCATGAGAAACTTGAAGTAGCCTGCAATAGCAATCATGGCGGCGTTGTCGGTTGTGAAAGAGAGTGGGGGAATAAATGTGCGCCATCCGTAAAGTTGTTTGCCCTGCATGATTGATGAGCGTAAAAGTGAGTTTGCCGAAACGCCGCCTGCAATAGCGATTTCTTTAATTCCTGTATCTTTGGACGCTTTGACAAGTTTTTCCATCAAAATATCTATTACCGCTTTTTGTAGCGAGGCAGCAAGGTCGGCTTTGTGTTCCTCTATAAAATGGGGATTATTCTTTAAGTTGTCGCGCAAAAAATACAGGAATGCTGTTTTGAGTCCGCTAAAACTGTAATTATATTCGGGTATGCGTGGCTTGGAGAATGTAAATGCCTTGCAATTCCCTTGCGTAGCGAGTTTGTCAATAACTGGTCCGCCGGGATAAGACAGTCCCATAATTTTTGCAGCCTTGTCGAGTGTTTCGCCTGCTGCGTCATCAATGGTGCTTCCGAGAATTTTAAAATCGAACGGACTGCTTACACGTAAAATTTGTGTATGTCCACCGGAAACAAGCAGGCATAGAAATGGAAAAGACGGCTGTGTCGCTTCAGAAGCCATCCCCAAATCCGCCATAGTTGAAGTTCCTGACGCCGAAGCTGTAGCAGTCTTTATAAAGTGCGACAGCACGTGTCCCTCTAAATGATTTACTTCCACGAGTGGAATATCAAGTGCCTGCGCAAAAGATTTGGCAAATGACACTCCAACAAGAAGTGAGCCGAGTAAACCCGGTCCACGTGTAAATGCAACGGCATCTAAATCCTCGCGTGAAATTTTTGCCCTTGAAAGAGCGACATCAACAACAGGCACAATATTTCTCAGATGAGCACGCGAAGCCCATTCCGGAACTACGCCACCGTACTGCTCGTGAATTGCTTGTGAAGCGATACAGTTAGAAAGCAAGACGTCATCTTTCAAAATCGCCGCCGAAGTGTCATCGCACGAAGATTCGATACCCAAAATATAAGACATACTAAAAAATATATTAAAAGTCAATTAACTAAATCTGCATGATTATATCCCCGTTCACAAAAGTGAAGACACAACCACTATCCACATAGAGCAAAACGCAGAAAGCAAAAAACGCAAACACCCGCAACCAAGAGTACAAAAGTAAGTAAAAATGGAGAAAGTCGTAAAACAGGAGAAAACTCAACTCCATCCCTCCAAATCCCACAGAAAGCTCATCCCCTCGTGATTTTTGCTCCGAGAGCATTCAACCTGCGTTCGATATTTTCGTAACCTCGGTCAATTTGGTTAATATTCTGAATTTTACTTTTTCCTTCGGCTGAGAGAGCCGCAATAAGCAATGAAACACCCGCGCGAATATCGGGGGACACCATAGAAATTCCGCGTAGAGGAACTTCATGGTCGAGTCCGATGACGGTGGCGCGGTGGGGGTCGCAAAGAATAATTTCTGCTCCCATCGTTATAAGATTATCGACAAAAAACAACCGACTCTCAAACATTTTTTGATGTATAAGCACACTCCCTTTTGCTTGAGTGGCTGTGACAAGAGCGACACTGATAAGATCAGGAGTAAAGCCAGGCCAAGGCGCATCGGCGATAGTTAAAATACCGCCCGTCATAGATTTCTCTACCTTATAATGCTCCTGTGCAGGGATGAATATATCGCCATTATCACGCATTTCGAGCACAATTCCGAGCCGACGAAAAACATCAGGAATAACTCCCAAATATTCAGGGCATGCTTGGCGTATGGTTATTTCGGAATGTGTCATGGCTGCAAGTCCGATAAAACTGCCAATTTCAATCATATCAGGCAGAAGCGTATGCTCCGTACCGCCAAGCTCCGCAACTCCTTCAATTTCCAAAAGATTACTGCCCAAACCACTGATACGAGCACCCATACGTTGTAACATCAGCGAAAGTTGCAACAAATACGGCTCGCAGGCAGCATTAAAAACAGTTGTTTTTCCATGCGCAAATGCCGCAGCCATAAGTATATTTGCAGTTCCTGTAACAGACGCTTCGTCAAGAAGAATATACGCACCCTTTAATCCATTTTGTGGGGCTTTAACAACATAGCACGAACAACGTGTGTCATACTCAACTGTAGCACCAAGTTTTTCAAACCCCGCAAAGTGCGTATCAATTTTTCTGCGACCGATTTTATCACCTCCCGGTTGAGCAACATACGCATAGCCAATTCTCACAAGAAGCGCACCGGCAAGCATAATTGAGCCACGCAATTTCCCTGATTTTTTCACAAAGTCAGTCGTCTGTAGATACTCAGTATTTATTGTTGTCGCTTGGAAAGAGTACGTATGTTCGTCAATTTTTTCAACGGTAGAACCAAGACATTGCAAAAGATCAATGAGTTTAACAACGTCTTCAATAACGGGAATATTCCTGACAATGACTTTCTCTTTTGTCAGAAGTGTTGCGCAGAGAATTTGCAACGCCTCATTTTTCGCGCCCTGCGGAGTGATTTCACCCTTAAGGCGATGTCCGCCCTCTATAACAAATTGAGCCTGCTGCATTGACTACTTGCTTTTCTGAAATTTCAAAAAAGGTTTTTTAAAACTCTTTTTATTGTGCGGACCGCTGTGCTGACCGTTATGCGAACCATTGTGTGAGCCGTTGCGCTGTCCGTTGTGCAACGCATTTTTCTTGCCACCGGTCTGTTTTTGTCCATACGCGCTAACATCAATATATTTACTCTTATGCTCAAGAGAGGGACGATTATAAAAGTGAGAATAGACCTCACTCTTCATCTCCTCAGTATATTGCAACTTTCCATCGGTTAAAATTTGCAGATGATTTGCGATAAGCTCATCACTTAAAAGATCCGCATTCCAAAGATAATAGTGCTTTTTCATCTGCACAGTTATAAGATTTAGTGCAGCGATTTTTTCCTCTCCGTCAGGCATTTCACTCGCCTTACGGATCATTGCTTCAAGCGTTTTTCCATAATAACGAAACCGAATAGGAGTGAGATCTATTTTTATCGGTTTAGAATATTTTTTTGCGACAAACGTATTGTCTGGCTTAGGAAAAGGACTGTCAATGTCAAGTTTAAAATCAGAAACAATAAAAAGATGATCATAGAGAGTATGCATATAATCATCAGTTTGCTTAACTGACGGATTTAAAATGAGCATAGACTTCAAAATAATTTTTGCAGCGTCATTTCTTTTTTTTCTGTCTTCGATGGCGATAGCGTGATCCACCATTTCCTGAATGCCCCGTCCATATTCAAAAAGGCGGAGAGGCGAGCGTTGTGTGTTGTATTTCATATATTTATAACTTTTTATTGTGAAGCACGAAACCCTGATAACACCCGTTTCGTGCGTTAATATTTTAATGTCAGATATAACAATTATCAATTATTTTTTTATAGCGTTTCCCCGCCCTCGCTCCACCCACGCCCCAACCCACATCCCCCCGCCAATCAATTACGAATTACGAATTACGAAAGCCAACGACCATCGCAAGCACAAACATCACGCACAAACATCACGCACAAACATCACGCACAAACATCAGGCACAAACATCAGGCACAATCACTACGCACAATCATCACGCACAAACATCACGTGCGTCAGCCGTAATTCGTAATTCGTAATTCGTAATTAAATCTGCGTCAGCAACAATTGACAATTGACAATTGACAATTGACAATTTCACACGTGTTTCCCGATATGCGAGCTCAAAATTGCGATAGCCTTATCATTATTTCCACCTTCTGGAACAATAATATCCGCGTAGCGTTTTGTCGGTTCAATAAACTGCAAGTGCATTGGTTTAACAAAGTCGTGATAGTGAGTTAATGCCTGTTCGTAAGTGCGATTTCTGTCATTAACATCCCTTCTGATAATCCTTGTAAGACGGTCGTCTGCGTCAGTGTCCACAAAAATTTTCAAGTCCATAAAATCACGTACTTTTTTATCCGTAAAAATCAAAATACCCTCAACTATTACGACAGCATTTGGCTCGACAGTTACCGTCTGTTCTCCTCTCGCACAAGTCACGTACGAGTAAGTAGGCATCTCAATACTGTTGCCCTCTCTCAATTCTTTCAGGTGCTTTGCTAAAAGCGAAAACTCGATAGAGTTAGGATGATCAAAATTAATTGACCGTTTATCCTCCTCTCCAAGTTCAGAGAGATCCTTGTAGTAAGCGTCCTGTGATATTACCGAAACATGTTTAACATTAAACTGTTTGGCTATTTTTTTTACGACTGTTGTTTTGCCAGAGCCCGAACCGCCGGCAATTCCTATCATTAACATAAATGTATTGTTTGATTATAACTTTCGGGATGTAAAGGTAGTAAATTTTAGTCAAAAATGAGTATCTTTGAATATATATGCTAAATATCGGCTGTCATCTTTCGCTTTCGGGCGGTTACGAAGCAATGGGTAAGGATGCCTTATCTATTGGTGCAAACACATTTCAATTTTTTTCGCGCAACCCGCGTGGTGGTGCGGCAAGAGAGATAGACCCCAAAGATGCGGATGCACTTAAAGTTCTTATGGACGAGTATAATTTTGCGCCCCTTTTGACACATGCCCCCTACACATTAAATCTCTGTTCGCACGACCCAAGTATCAGAAAATTCGCTCAAGACATGATGCGTGACGACCTTGAACGGATGGAGCAGCTCCCCTGTCATCTATACAATTTTCACCCCGGAAGCCATACAGGGCAAGGGATAGACGTTGGTATAGAACAGATAATAGAAGGTCTTAATACCGTAATGTTTGACGGACAAAAAACAATCATTCTTCTCGAAACAATGTCAGGCAAGGGCAGTGAAGTAGGGAGCAAGTTTGAAGAACTTCGCCGTATAATAGACCACGTTCGCATAGACGATAAGATAGGTGTATGTCTTGACACCTGTCATATTTATGACGCAGGTTACGATGTAGTAGAGGCATTAGATGAGATTGTAGAAAACTTTGATGAGGTGATAGGGTTGGACAGACTTTACGCCATTCATTTGAACGATGATAAAAATCCGTTTGGCAGTCATAAGGACAGGCATGAAACCATTGGCAATGGCAGTATTGGTCTTGATGGGATAACGCGTGTCATCAATCATCCTCGTCTGCGCCATTTGCCGTTCTATCTCGAAACACCGAACGAGTTGGACGGTTATGCAAAAGAAATAGCAATATTAAAAACAAAATACTTATGAAGAAATTGATACTTTGTGTCGTTGCGCTCATTGCGTGCAGCTGTGCAGTAAAAGAAACCCCCAAAACAACAGAAGATATGAACGAAAATCCTGTAATTGAAAACATCCTCAATCGTAAAAGTGTTCGCAAATACACCGAACAAAAGATTGAAAAAGAAAAAGTTGATTTGCTCGTGCGTGCTGCGTTTGCTGCGCCGTCGGGCAAAAATATTCGTCCTTGGGAAATAATCGTTGTTGATGACGTGAATATCTTAAAATCTTGGGGTGAGCAATTGCACAATGCACCGATGTTGAAAAATGCGCCTCTTGCGATTATTGTTGCGGGTGATACTGTAAAATCTTCATATTGGTATCTTGATTGTTCGGCAGCCACGCAAAATGTTTTGCTTGCAGCCAAAGCACTTGGTCTTGGTGGTGTTTGGACTGCTGCATGGCCTTACGTTGACAGGATAGAGGTTATTTGCAAGGACATCAAAATGCCAGAAACGGTAAAGCCACTTGCAGTTATTCCGATAGGCTATCCGCTCGACCCCAACAGAGAACCGATGAACAAATACGACGAAAGCAAAATCCACTATAACCGGTGGTGAATTGTCAATTGTCAATTGTCAATTGTCAATTGTCAATTACGAACGGCGTTGGTTATAAACACTGTTTGGAACTGAAATCAATTGTTAATTGTCAATTGTCAATTGTCAATTAGGCTGACGCACTTTTCAATTACGAATTACGAATTACGAATTACGAATTAAACCCAACAACCACGATATACCCACCACCTTAGAATGTAGAATTTAGAATTTAGAATTAAACCCAACAACCACGATATACCAAACAGCAAATACGAATCACCAACAACAAGAATTTTCACAAGCAATAAATATGCACAAGCAATAAATATGCACAAGCAATAAACAAGCACAAGCAATAAACACGCACAAACAACAGGCACAAACAGCAGGCACAAACAACGAGCACAAACAACAATCGCGTCAGCCGTAATTCGTAATTCGTAATTGAATATGTATCAGGACTTTCAATCTCATCTGCAAAAAGAACTTTCCGCCATAACAGAGGCGGGACTTTACAAAAACGAACGTATTATCGTTTCGCCACAACAGGCAGCCATAAAGGTAAATACAGGGCAGGAAGTAATAAATTTTTGCGCCAACAACTATCTCGGATTATCCAATAATCCACGCCTTATCAGCGCAGCAAAAAAAGCATTAGACGAGCGCGGCTACGGCATGTCTTCCGTACGCTTTATCTGCGGTACGCAAGACCGTCACAAAGAACTCGAAAAAAGTATTTCGGAATTTTTCGGCACAGAAGATGCTATTCTGTACGCCGCCTGCTTTGATGCCAACGGCGGTGTTTTCGAGCCACTGCTCGGCAGTCAGGATGCAATTATTTCCGACTCCCTCAATCATGCGTCCATTATTGACGGTGTCCGTCTGTGCAAGGCAGAACGTTATCGTTACTCCAACGGCGACATGGAAGAACTTGAGCAATGCTTACAAAAGGCACAAGGCAACCGTTATCGCCTTATCGTCACAGACGGCGTTTTTTCGATGGACGGAAACGTTGCTCCTCTTGACAAAATTTACGAATTAAGTAAAAAATGCAACGCGATGATTATGGTTGATGAAAGCCATTCGGCAGGCGTTGTAGGAAAAACAGGGCGCGGTGTGACAGAACAGTACAGCCTGCGCGGACAGATAGAAATTATAACAGGCACTCTCGGCAAAGCATTTGGCGGTGCTGTCGGCGGATTTACGACAGGGCGAAAAGAAATTATAGACCTGTTGAGGCAACGCTCGCGCCCCTATCTGTTTTCCAATTCAATCCCGCCAATGGTCGCTGCTGCGGGAATTGAAATGTTTAAGATGATGTCCGAAACGAGCGAGCTACAGGACAGGTTACATAAAAACACAGAATACTTTGTAGGTAAAATGAAAGAAGCAGGCTTTGACATTAAGCCGACCCAGTCGGCAATATGCGCAGTTATGCTTTACGACGCAAAACTCTCGCAAGACTTCGCTTCGGCATTACTTAAAGAAGGAATTTATGTTACAGGATTTTATTATCCTGTTGTTCCGCAAGGGCAGGCGAGAATACGCGTGCAACTTTCGGCAGGGCATACGCAGGAACATCTTGACAAAGGTATTGCTGCATTTATTAAAACAGGAAAAGAATTGAAATTAGTTAAATAAATGAAACGAGCGTGGCGTATGTGTGCCACACAGTGCGAGTTTCACGTGATCCATTTCCAAATTATAAACACATGAAAAAATTTTCTATGTTCAGTTGCGCTATGTCTTTAAGTTTCAGCGCACTGTTAGCCGTACCGGCATGTCCCGATCCAATTGAAAAAACACAACCAGACGGAACAAAAATTATTGTAAAACTATATGGTGATGAGCACGTCCATTGGATGGAAAGTACGGACGGCTACACTTTAATGTACAACGACAAAAAAGAAGTTGTCTTTGCCACGCAAGACACTTCACAGGATTTAATTCCATCAAACATTGTTTATCGCGGCAAAAACAAGACAGCATATATGCCCGCTGAACAAGAAGCGATAGAAAAAATTCCCCTAAAACTTTTTTACAGTAACAAGCAAATAAATTTGAGAAAGCAAATACGCCAAATATCCCCGCAGAAAGCACAGACAGCCGTATTAGGCGAACAACACGTGCTTTGTCTTTTGGCAAATTTTTCCGACAAAACCCTCACCTACACTAAGGCAGACTTTGAAAACATGATGAATCAGGAAGGCTATACCGGCGGGGATAATATGGGAAGTGTGAGGGACTTTTACAAAGAAAACTCGTATGGCAAAATGAGCATTGCAGTAACAGTTGGAGGACCTGTAACATTACCCAAGACAGCAGCTTATTATGCTCTCGGTGGTAACAACCACGATGAGTTCGCCCTCACTACGGCGCAACTCGCGGATGCGACTGTTAATTTTGCTGACTTTGCTGTGGTGGGGACTGTGCCCACATTTCATATCCTTTTTGCAGGTTATGGCGATGAGTCCGTAGGGGACGGCAAGCAGATATGGTCACATGCGAGCGGTTGTGTGCCTTTACTGTTGGACAACGTATGGGTTGGGTATCGCTACTCCTGCTCTCCAGAACTAAGAGGAAGTTCAGGCACTAATATTACAGGAATTGGAGTAGTGTGCCATGAACTCTGTCACACTTTTGGCTCACCCGATTATTACGATACGGATAATTCGGGAAGTGGCGGACAATATCCGGCTACAGGGAAGTGGGACCTTATGGCAAACGGAAGCTGGAATGGAGGCAGCGGTAAATGTCCCGCTCATATCAATATGTTGCAAAAAATTCTTTACGGCTGGGTTGATCCCATAACACTGTCCGATTCAGCCACCATTACCGATATGCCAGCTTCTGCCGACAGTGCGCGAGCATATACTGTTTTGGTAAATGCAAACGGAGAGCGTTATATTTTAGAAAACCGTCAAAAGAAAAAATTTGACTCACACATCCCCGGTAATGGACTCTTGATTTATCACGTACATCAGGACGCTTTTAACGGTCGGTGTAACAATAAAACACATCCGCAGCAATGCTATGTCGTACCTGCTTCGTCCATATATCAAATTCCTAACTCAGCTGCTTCATCTTACGGCACGATTAACAGTGACGGAGCACCGTTTCCCGGCACAACTTTCAACACATCTTTCGGTGCAACAACCATACCGATGATGTTTTCCTGGGATGCAAACGGTGCAGCAGTTCAAGGCAAGCCAATAACCAATATTGCCGAAAATCCGATAAATAAAACTATTTCATTTGATTTTATGGGTGGACGTGCAACTCCATTGCCGACAGGTTGCAGTGACAGCATTACAACTTTTCCGTTCACAGAAACTTTTGAACATCTTCATCCGTGTTTTGAATTGAAGAACAACTCTATGGAAAACCCGATGGGAGTCTATTCGTCAAAAACTTTTAGCGATAGTTATTGTAACAATACGATTACTTCCCGTTCTGGCGACAATGTTTTTTTTTTCAGTTCTTACAATCCATCAAGAGATCACAGTCAATATTTGATTTCTCCAAAAATTCATGCTCCTGACGGCAAGAAAATACGTGTAAGTTTTTGGTTCAGGGAAACAATGAATGACGATTGTTATTTGCATGGAAACGAAAAATTCAGGGTAGGTTATTCTTCCACAGATGCAAATATTTCATCTTTCACTTGGGGATATGTTCAAACTTCGTCCGAAAGTATTTGGAGAGAATATGCGATGACAGCCCCTGCGGGTACGCGATATATCGCCATCAAATATTTTAGTGATGAGAGATTTTATTTAACGATAGACGATTTAACTGTTGATACAGGAGGCAAGGAAGATTATGCCTTTGTAGAAACGTTTAGCAATAGCGACCTCACGGCAACGTACGAAAACGGCACTTTTACAGGGGACAACAATATTCGGTGGTACTATAACAGTGCGATGAAAAGCGACGGCTACGATATAGACGGCAAGGGAGCAATACTTAACGGTGCGGGAAGCGAAGTATATTCGGAGACCATATATGGTGGCATAAGTAATCTTCGTGTTGATTTAAAAAAAGCATCTGCAACGATAGGAAACAGAGCCTTAAAAATATATGTAAATAACACTCTTGTCGCTACTTCGACAGCCATTACTGACGAAGATATTCATCAATTTACAGTCAATAATATTGACGTGGCGGGAAATGTTGTTATCAAGATAGCGCAAGCTGTTTCGGGTAATCATGTAGTGATTGATAATATTTCATGGAACTCACATCTTACGCCTGTCCATAGCGAAACACCTGTGGATAAGTTTGCTGTAAGGATTTATCCGAACCCGTCATCGGGAATTTTCACCGTAGAGGTGGATAAGCCTTGCAGAGTAGAGATTTTCACGACAGGCGGAATAAAAGTCGCAGAAAAGAGAGTCACAAAAACGGCGAACTTTAAAATCGCTCAACGTGGAATGTATCTGCTCAAAGGGACAGACAAAAACGGTGAAGTTACAACACAGAAGTTAATTGTAGAGTAAGAAGTCCACACTTCTGTAAAAGCGGGAATATCTGCAAAAAACGTTTGCGACAAATTTTAGAGATATGGTTTTTTCCCATTATAGTAGAATTTTACGTAAATTTGCGAGATGTCCGCTTGACCAAATATAATTTGACCAAATATAATAAAGAACATTCAAATATATCGAACAATGAAAAAATTTTTCATCCTTTTGCTTTTCGCTTGTGCAACGCTTGTTTCAGCCAATGCCAAGCATGTTTATTTTCACGAACCTTTTAACAGACTGTCGAACAGCCCAAACCTTGATATGACATCAAGCAAGGTGGACAATATTCTGTATTGGAGAGTTTCTCCAGTCATTTCAGGAAAAACGCCGGATACTACCGCTCTTTTTAGCTATTTCCCAGACGGCGGATACACCAGAGTACCAGATCGTACTAACCCGACAGTACATTTCGCTTCATCGTGGCAGAAACTTAACGGCAATGTGGAAAACTGGGTGTCATACGAATGGTTATACAATGCGAATTTAGTACCGGGATCAGAGACTTCTACAGGTATAAAAGTACGAACACATCCCGACTCGGCTTGGATTACAATTGCCTCTATAGACGGACCTTCAATGCCATTTTCAACAACAACAGCCGCAACGGGACCACAATTTCTTTCAGGAAAAATACCATCTTCACTCGCTGTAGGGATAGACTCCGTACAAATAGCAATATTTTTTAATTATTCAAGTGATGCAAGCCTTCTGTTTTTGTTTTTTTTAGACAACATTTCATTTGTTTCTTTTGATGATGTCAATGGACAGGCAATGGCTTCTTTATCAATTAACTCACCAGGGGCGATGATTGGCGATGTTTCCGATACCAATTATATGGTAAAGGCAATGCTCACCAACGAAAGCAATGTTGCTGTGAGTAGCGTTGAACTAAGTTATACTCACAACGGAGGACCAATTAAATATAAACAGAAGTCCATTTCTCCTTCAATGGAAATGTTTAAAACGACAGAATTTAATTTTACCAAGGAAGAGATAGCCGCCGTACAAGGCGAAAACAATTTTGAAGTTTGGATTTCCAAACTTAATGACAGCACTTTTACACAGGGCGAACTTGGTACAGTTAATTTTTCGGTGTACGTTCCTGATGCTGCCGATGCGGTTTATCCGATAAAATATCTTGTAGAACATTTCACATCTTCTACTTGTGGTCCTTGTGCAGGTAATAACACGACAATGAACCCCTATTACGATGAACAGGAAGCTGCGGGAAAACTTATATTTGTAAAATATCAAGTTAATTGGCCCGGCAACGGCGACCCTTATTATGTCGCGGCAGACGCAGGTGCTCGTGTAGGTTATTACGGAATAAATTCGGTGCCGACTATGGTTGGAAATGCATCGACATTTTCTTCAAAAACAGTCTTGGGAAGCAGGCTTACTGCTTTTGAGGGCACAAAATCTTACATGAGCATTTCGATTGATTCCGCTTATATTTCTCAAGGTGCAGGTGCTGAAAAAAACATCTATATAGAATATACGGTCACGTCAAAACTGACAACTGAAGCCACTGTACAGACGATTGTTTTTGAAAATGTGACAACAAAAAATAGAGGAACTAACGGTGAAAGAGAATTTCATCATGTTGTAATGAAGATGTTCCCTGACGGTAGAGGCAACAAGGCAACATTCAAAAAAGACAGTACGTATAAATTTGTTTATACTCACAACATGAGTACTACGTTTATGGAGGAGTTTAGTGATTTGCAGGCGGTTGTATTTATCCAGAATGATAAAACGAAAGAAATATATGCCACAGAACAAAGTCACGTTAAGTTTGACGGATATGTGTATATGCCGACAATAACTCCCGCAGGTGGAACATTTACTGATAGCATATTAGTTACCATTACAACCGAAACACCCGATGCAACTGTCTATTACACCACTAATGGTAAAGCCCCAACCGAGGCATCCCTTGTTTATCCTGATGGTGGTTTTTATCTTTATGCAAGCAAAACTGTCAAAGCCATTGCTCGCAAAGGTGCATATAACAGTTACGTTGCCACCTCGGTCTTCACACTTCAAAAGACACCAAACGAAAATCTTGAAGTTGCAGGCAACATAAAGGCTTATCCAAATCCCACGTCTGACTACATCAGCATCGAAAGTCCTGAAAGTGGTCGTTTGTTTTTGTACAACAGCGTTGGAACTTTAGTTTATCAGGGCGTAACATCAGGAAACAAACGACTCTCTCTCGCAGGATATAGTTCAGGTGTTTATACACTGAAAGTGGTTTCCAGCAACGGTGTGGCTACAAGTAAAATAATTAAGAAATAAAGTATAATCTTGCTTAATATGAAGAAAATCCTTATTCTCGCTGCGGTGTTGCAGTTTACCGCCGCAACTTTTGCACAAGTCCCGAATATCAAACTTAAAGACCTGAACGGCAAGGATGTGCAATTGCAGGATGCTGTAAAAAATAACGGTAATCCTGTCGTCATCGACTTTTTTGCGACTTGGTGTAAACCTTGTATCAAAGAGCTAAAAGCAATTTCGGAAGTATATGACGACTGGCAAAAAGAAACAGGTGTAAAAATAATAGTTATCTCTGTTGATGATTCCCGCACTTCGGCGCAGGTGCGTCCGCTTGTTAATGCGCAGGGGTGGGAGTTTGAAGTGTTGTTAGACGTAAACAGCGACCTCAAACGAGCAATGAACGTTACCAATCCGCCACAAACATTTGTTTTGGACGGCAAGGGCAAGATAATTTTTTCACATACAGGTTATTCTGACGGTAGCGAAAACGAGCTGTTAGACGAAATACGAAAGGCAAAAGCAAGCAAGTAGTAAATGCGCCTGATAAATGCTTACTGTGTTTATCGGCGAATTACGTGTGACTTTAAAATATAACTACATGAAGAAAGTCGTTTATCTTTCGCTTTTGTTTTTTGCAGGAGTGTCTGCAACTTTGGCGCAAGAATCGAAATTCGCCGCTATTTTGGGCGGTGGCACAATTTCGGGAGGTGTGCAGATAGATGCACAAATTTATCAGCACGACACAGCCATTGGTGCGCAAGAGGTTGATGAAAAATTTCGTACTAACGGTCAAGCTACAATTCAATATGCCAACGGTGGGTTTTCGGCAGGGTTGCGTGTCGAAGCGTACGTCCCGCCGATGTTGGGCTATGACACACGTTATAAGAAAGTTGGTGTTGCAAATTATTTTGTTCGCTACGGCAACGATTTTATAGACGTTACGGCAGGGACGTTCTACGAGCAATTCGGGTCGGGACTTATCCTGCGTTCCTATCAGGATTGGAATCTGGGTATGGACAATTCCATCCTCGGTGCGCGTGCCGTTATTATGCCTGTTAGCGGTATAACAATCAAAGGTATTGTCGGCACAGAGCGTTATTTTTGGGAGTATAAAGGCATGGTGCGTGGTGGAGATGCAGAGTTTTCGCTCAATGACTTTATCAAACCAATGAAAGATTGGAATACGCGAATAACACTTGGAGGAAGTTTTGTTTCAAAATACCAGAAGCGCGAAGATTTTTACAGTGTGGGCAGTGGCGATACTGTGTATTTGCTTAATCTTCCCGCAAACGTGGCATCGTTCGCAACACGTTTTAATTTGGAAAGTCATGGCTTTACTTTTTATGGTGAATATGCTCACAAGATAAACGATCCATCTGCGGAAAACGGTTGGACATATAACTCTGGTCAGGCACTCCTCTTTAACGTTGGATATTCAATGAAAGGACTTGGGATACTGCTCTCCGCAAAGAGTATCGACAATATGGGCTATCGTTTAGACCGCAATGAATTGGGACAGTTTGGGATGATTAACTATATGCCTGCCCTCACACGTCAGCATGGCTATACGCTTCCTGCGCTTTATCCTTATGCAACACAGCCAAACGGCGAAGTAGGTTTTCAGGCAGACGTTATGTGGAAAATCGGTAAAAAAGGACCGTCATTCCACTTTAACGCTTCTTACACAGGTGAACTGAAAAAAGAGAAGTTAGACGACCTCACGTATAAATCCGTTCCTTTTGGTATCGGTGAAGACATTTATTTTCTCGACATAAACCTTGATGTAAGCCATAAATTCAGCAAGAATTGGAAAGCTACTTTGATGTATATGTACGAGATTTTTAATCAGGAAATTGCGGGTACTCACTACGGTGACGGCAAAACAATAAACGCTCATATTATTGTCGGGGAAGTTACGTACTCGTTCCTGAAAAAACATGCGCTGCGCTTTGAGGGTCAATATATGAGTACCAAGCATGGTGAGGGGGACTGGCTTATGGGAACGCTCGAATACACATTTGCTCCAAAGTGGTATTTCTCAATTGCCGATATGTGGAATATGGGAAATCCCGACAAAAGCAAACGGCTTCATTATTACTATGCAACAGTTGCTTTTGTGCATGATGCGACTCGTGTAGCACTGTCCTACGGACGTGTGCGACAGGGGGTTGTTTGCGCTGGCGGAGTATGTCGAGAGTTGCCCGCAAGCAACGGCTTGCTGCTCACTTTGACGACAAGCTTTTAGTAATTGTCAATTGTTAATTGTCAATTGTCAATTACGGCTGACGCACTTTTTCAATTACGAATTACGAATTACGAATTACGAATTACGGCTGACGCACTTTATCAATTACGAATTACGAATTACGAATTACGGCTGACGCACTTTTTCAATTACGAATTACGAATTACGGCTGATGCACTTTTTCAATTACGAATTACGAATTACGAATTACGGCTGACGCACTTTATCAATTACGAATTACGAATTACGAATTACGGCTGACGCACTTTATCAATTACGAATTACGAATTACGAGCAAAGCGCAAAAGAGAATGTAGGACTTAGAATTATCGCTGACGCACTTTATTGCTGACGCACTTATTTCAATTACGAATTATCAACGAAGGATTATGAATTATAAATTACGGATAAAAAAAATACTATCAATACTTGCCCTCGCAGCTTGCTTTACGACAGGTTTTATGGGGTGCGATAGAATTCCCGAAGACCAGCGCAGGGAAATTTCAGAGGAGCTTCCCAGTTGGCAGGGACAATACGTCTTATTGGAAGACTTTACAGGAGTGCGCTGCAGCAATTGCCCCGAAACAACAAAAGAGGTAGAAAGATTAAAGGAAGTTTTTGGGGATAGACTTATTGTGATAGCTCTACATTCGCAGGACTATGCGTTTAATCGCCCTATCGGTACAAGCCCCGATAGCAGTGGAAATAATCAGGATCTTCGTAACGCGCAAGCCGAAGAATATCGTATCTTTTATAATGTTCAATCAATGCCTGCAGGAGTTGTAATGCAAAAAAATGAAATTCTCGGCAAAGATAATTTTTATGGCAAGATACTTTCAAATTATGGTCGTAGAGCTTTTGCAACAGTTAATGTAAGCGCATCGTTTAACGACACAAACGAATTAAGCGTGAGCACCAACATTGCTTTTACCGACAATTATACCGGTAATGGAAATACGCAACTTTCCATAATGATACTCGAAGACAGTCTTCTTGTAACACAACAGACGAGCGGTGGCACAGGTGTTATTTATAACTATTGTCAAAATCACGTCCTGCGTGCTATGGCAACCCCAATTTGGGGTGACCAACTTGCAGGTAGCAGCATTAGCTCTGGTAGCACATTTAATCACACAACAAGAATTTCCACGCAAGCAGAGTGGAAGAAAAATAAATTAAGTGCAGTCGCAATACTTTTTGACAATAGCACAAAGGAAGTAATTCAAGCAGGAGAGTTTAGAATTAACAATTAACAACCGCGCCAGCAATAATTAACAATTAACAATTGACAATTAACAATTGACAATTAACATCCGCGTCAGCAATAATTGACAATTAACAATTGACAATTGACAATTAACAACCGCGTCAGCAATAATTAACAATTAACAATTGACAATTAACAATTTATAAACGTATGAAACAAGTTATTTTTATCAGCCTTTTTTTATGCACTGTTTTAAGTGCAAATTCTCAATCATTACAATTCGGTGCTAATGGAGTCGATGTTCAGAATGGAAGCGAAATGTATTATTTTGCAACCCTGAATGTACTTGAAGTACTGCAATTGGATCTTCATGTAACAAATAAAACAGATGTGGACTTGACGGTTGAAGGTCTTACAACTCCAATAGAAACACCGATAGGGACAGTATTCAGCTGGTGCGGATTTGGTTCATGTTGGAGCGGGCTTACCATCCCCCCATCTCCACTCGCAGCAGGACAGACAGAAGGTGGCGAGGGCGGAGCATTTTACGCAGATGTGGAACTTTCAGCATTTATTCCCGCAACATACAGGTTTTCTATTTATACGACAGCAAATCAATTAGACGAAGTACATATAACCGTTCATTTTGTAAATCGTGAACATATCCCTGATAGTCTAAGTGGGATGTTTGCAAACGGTTCTCCAACGACAGACACAATAGTTTTCATATCAGGTGGTTTAATGCCGAGTGCTAACGAGAGTCTTGTAAAAACAGTCGATAATATCAGGGTTTATCCAAATCCTGCAATAGATTACGTTACTTTTGATTTAGGAAACGAAAGAGGAAATGTAACTCTTCGTTCCGCAACAGGCGCGGTTGTTCGTACAATAAAGAATGTGACAGGCTTTGCATCAACAAATGTACAAGGTCTTGCAAGCGGACTTTATTTCTATGTTGTAGAGAGCGAAACAGGTGCTAGTCGCACAGGCAAACTTGTTGTAAAATAATGCAAAAAATAGTTGTCACACATGGTGAATGTGGAGGTGTCAATTACGAGCTATTTATCAGGACATTTTTAGACAGCGCACTTCTTGATATTGTGCACCCGACATTTTTTGGGTCGTCTAAAATTCTCAATATGGTGGCAAAAAGTATGGGAAACAACAACTTTTTGCAGAAAGCACGCCACTTGCGCATAGAGGAAGTGTTGCCCGTGTCAGAGAACGTGCAGTATTCTCGAGGAACGGCAACTAAAGTTTCTGGCGAAATGGCTTGTGTAGCATTAGAAAAGGCTGTAAAATATCTAAAAACATCAAATAGCGGTATTCTTCTCACGTTTCCAATAGACATAGAAGCAGTCCGCCTTTCACGTCCCGAATTTAAAAATCAGGCATCACTTATTGCATCGTCTTTTTCCGCAAAAATGCCATATAGAATGTTTTTAAGCGACAGTTTGAAAACAACATTTATGATGTCGTCAGGCAGCCAGTCAGTGCTTACTTCGGAACGCATAAAAAATAGAATTGTCGCGCTACATAATACATTTAAGCGGGATTTTTCGATTCTTTCCCCACGCATTGCAGTATTGTCAATGAACGAAAATATTTACGACACAAAACTTTGCGAAAAAGACAATCAGGTTTTAACGCCCGTAATAAACGAATTAATGGTCAATGGACATGCAGTATTCGGACCATTTACTACGACAAAGGCATTAGAGATTTGTGGTGATTTTGACGTAATGCTTTGCATTTACCGCGAGCAGCAACAGTTGTTTTTTAAAGATAGAGATACGTCCTCACTTTGCTTTTTTACAGCAGGTTTGCCGATAGTTCATGTCGAACCACATCTGCCACTAAATATGGGACAACTCACCGATATACCTTTGGCAGAGCAGGATTTAAGAAATGCAATTTATTGGGGAGTAGATATTTTTTCTCATAGAGAGGAGAATGTTTCGGTGTTCGCAAACCCACTCTGCTTTAATTAATTGTCAATTGTTAATTGTCAATTGTCAATTATTGCTGACGCTGTTAGAATTTAGAATTTAGAATTTAGAATGTAGAATTATTGCTAACGCGCTTTTTCAATTACGAATTACGAATTACGAATTACGGCTGACGCAGTTGTTGTTTGTGCTTATTGTCTGTGCCTGTCATTAGTGCATATTATTGTTTGCGCTTGTTATTGGGTTCGATTCGTAATTGATAATTCGTAATTGATTACGGCTGACGCAGTTGTTGTTTGTGCATACCGTTTGTGCATATATGCTTGTTGTCGGTTTTCGTAATTCGTAATTCGTAATTCGTAATTGAATTTAAATGTGGATGATAAAATGGCAAACGATTTTTTTTACATATCGGAAATTGCAAAGATAACAAAGGCGACAGTCACGAGCGTGGGTTCGGACGAAGTGTCGGACTTGGGCTTGGGCTTGGGTTTGGGCTTGAGTGAGGTGCGCCATCTGCTGACCGATAGCCGACATCTGCAAAGCCCTGACTCCACACTCTTTGTCGCATTGCGGACAAAGAAGAACGATGGTCATAAATATATCGCAGATCTTTACTCAAAGGGTGTTCGCTATTTTCTGGTGGAGCAAACATGGGACACGTCCGCCGTTTTGCAAGAAGTGAAACGTGCAGGTGAGGATAATATGTCAGCCGTCAGACAGGAAGTAGCCGTCTTCCTGAAAGTAAACAATACGCTGAAAGCCTTGCAGGAAATCGCGGCAGCACATCGCAAACTCTTTAATATTCCTGTAATGGCAATCACAGGCAGCAACGGAAAAACAATCGTAAAAGAGTGGCTCTCGACCCTGCTGCAAGAAGACAAAAAAATCGTAAAAAGTCCCAAAAGTTACAACTCGCAGATAGGCGTTCCGTTATCCGTTTGGGAGATGAAAGAGGATGACGAATTTGCAATTTTTGAAGCAGGAATTTCAGAGCCAAATGAGATGGATGCGCTTCAAAAAATCATCAAGCCAACAATAGGTCTGTTCACAAATATAGGTACGGCGCACGACGAATATTTTTTGGACAAGTCACAAAAAACGGCAGAAAAATTAAAGCTCTTTACAGATGTTTCGCTACTTATATATCCTGCTGATTACCTTGAAATAAGAGAGCAAATGGCGTTGTCAAAGAAGTTTAAAGAGACAAAAACATTATCGTGGACAACTAAAAAGAATATTGAAGCCGACCTTAAAATCTCCGAAATAAAAAATATCGGCAGTGTGTCCAAAATAATAGCATCATACAATGGGAAGATACTCGAAATAGAAATTCCATTTACCGATAAAGCATCGGTAGAAAACGCGATACAATGCTGGCTTTTCATGCTTTCTGAGGGATATGAAAACGAAGAAATCGCACGTAGGATAAAACGATTGCAGCCTGTAGAAATGCGTATGGAACTAAAAGAGGGGATAAATAATTGTTTTATAATAAATGATTTTTATAACTTCGATTATCTTTCGTTTGTAGTTGCTGTGGATGCTTTGGCAAGTCAAAATAAAAATTCATTTAAAAGAATAATTATTTCGGATATGTTGCAGAGTGGACGTGAGGATGAAGCGTTGTACGCCGATATAGCACAGCTGTTAAAGCAAAAAAAAATAGATGCCATAATAGGGATAGGCGAAAATATTTCAAAACAACAAAAAGCATTTGACGGTTTACAGACGAAATTTTTTCCCGACACCGAAAGTTTTTTACACGAAGCAAAGACAGAGTGGTTCAATAATGAAACAATATTGCTCAAAGGTGCACGATCCTTTGGCTTCGAGCGGATAAGTCGTTTTTTCCAAAAGAAAGTGCATCAAACAGTATTTGAAATAAACCTTAGCGCGATAATACATAACTTGAATGTTTTTCGTTCTTTTGTAAAGCCGTCCACGAAAATTATGCTTATGACAAAAGCATTTTCGTATGGCACAGGCTCTTATGAGATTGCGCAGATGTTACATTATCATCGTGCCGATTATCTTGCTGTCGCTTATGCGGATGAGGGAGTACAGTTACGCGAAAACGGCGTAACAATCCCTATAATGGTTATGAACCCCGAAGAGCAGGGTTTAGAGGCGGCGTTGCTTCATAATTTAGAGCCAGAAATTTACGGTCTTGAGATGTTGGCAAAACTGCGAAAAATGTTAGACAATTCAGCCATTCCTGTTCCTGCCATGTTGCGAACAGCGGTGGAAACGACCCCCAAAAAAATCAAGGTGCATATCAAGCTCAATACAGGGATGAACCGTTTAGGGTTTAGCGAGGAAGAAATACCGCAGTTATTACAAGTTTTGCAATCGGACAAACGCATAAAGGTCGCTTCTGTCCTCACTCATCTTGCTACGGCTGACGAGATTGAAAACGACAAATATACTCTTGCACAATTGGAAAAATTTGACAGGATAAGCAGTCGAATAATTGAAGCATTGCCGTATAATATTTTGCGGCACTGCCTTAACACCGCAGGTATAACGCGTTTTCCGCAATATCAGTATGATATGGTACGTCTGGGGATAGGGCTATATGGGATTGACATTATGCGCTTGGCTCGTACAGAGGCGAGCGGGGTTATCCCCTTAGAAAATGTGGGCACATTAAAGACAGTCATCTCACAAATCCACACTCTGCAAAAAGACGAAGCGGTCGGATACGGGCGCAGATTTATCGCGACAAAACCTACTCGCATAGGTGTGATAGGCATAGGGTATGCGGACGGCTACAACCGTCATCTCGGAAATGGGGTGGGGGAAATGCTTGTGCATGGGAAGCGTGTGCCGACAGTTGGCAGTATCTGTATGGATATGTGTATGATAGACTTGACATCAGTGTCGGAAGCGCAGGTGCAGGACGAAGTGACAGTTTTCGGCAAAGATATGCCTGTAACTGAACTTGCGGAAAAATTAGACACAATACCTTACGAAATTTTAACAGGAATTTCTACTCGTGTAAAGCGAGTTTACTATCAAGAATAGATATGATAACAGAAGAAGAACTCATCGTTGGTGCGTGCGTAAAGCACCCTGTTTACGGAACAGGTTTTGTGAGTGCCGAGAACCTCACAGGCTGCGACATTATTTTTGAGCGTGGCGGAAAAATTTCATTTTCAAAACGTACAATTCTCGAAGACTTGGAACTTCTACAAGAGCCGCCCGAAAAATATCGTAAGCCACGTCTGACTCTCGAAGAAGTTACGGATGTGTTGCGTTCGTTGCTCGAACAGAGCGATGCGATAGAAGAAAAAGTTATGCTTGGCGACCGTTGGGACAAAGGCAAGTTAGTGTTAGTTCCGGGCAATGGCAGTCAATCGAAAGAAATTCCGATTGAAACATTTTTCCACAAAATAGTCATGGTGCGCGACAGGCTTCGTGTTTTAGAGCAAAACATAAATTCAAACAAGAATTTGACTGATGAGCAAAAAGTCGATTTGCAGCAGTACATCACCCGCATTTACGGCTCGCTCACCTCATTCAACATACTTTTTAAGGTGAAAGAAGACTACTTCGTCGGCACAGGCGGTGGCGAGTAAAGGGGCGGGTGTATGGCTCTCTGCCAAAATTTTACGGCTCTCTGTCAAAAAATAAAATGCCGTTAAGATGGTCAAATTCATGTTGAAATATAACTCCGTCAAAGTTTGGACGTTGGTCGCCGTAAAGACGTTCGCGCTTAACAGTGCCATCTAAAATGGTGTATTCTACATCTATCCACACGTAACGAACAGAAGTGCCACGCAAGTTGGGCACAGACAGGCAGCCATCGCGCTCAAAATTAAATGTTTCTTCGGAATGAGAGAGTATGCGCGGATTGATAACTGTCTGCACAGGAGCATTGCTGTCCGACACACGCGTAAATAAAAATATGCGTTTTGAGATGCCCACCTGTGGCGCAGCAATTCCGATGCCGCCCTCTTTATCCATCGTTACTTTCAATCGTGCAACTAACTGCCTGAGGGCTACAGCTGTCCGTCCTACCCCCGTAATTTCCTCTGCCGTCTTTCTCAAAAACAAAGAATCTTGCAGATTATCAATCATTAAAACGCGCATTGCACTCGCAGTGTCGCCGTTCATAATCAATATTTCTTCTTGCTCGGAAAACTGTCGCGATTGTGTGCATGACTGCAAACATAATGACAACACCCCGACAACACAACATAACAGAATTGATGATTTCCACTTCATTTTGCGAAGATAGCAAAATTTAAGGGGAAAGTTTACAATACATCCCCTTTTAAGTATGACTGACAGTAATGTCGGATATGCCTTTGTAGCAGCAGCAGCAGCAGTGCCATTACAGCACATCCCCTTTCAGATATGACTGATAGATGTAACTTGGACTTTCGTAATACAGGCTGCTGTTAAAATCCTCTATCTTGCGAGAAATCCACGAATTATAGACCTCAACAAGCACGTCAATAATCGGTTTTTGGCTGTTGTTTGACACTTCTACGATAAGCCGTTTATACACCTTTCCAATATCCCAATGAGTTGGGACAGAATATTTACTATCAGCGAT
Organism: Bacteroidales bacterium; assembly: GCA_031274555.1. Taxonomy (GTDB): domain Bacteria; phylum Bacteroidota; class Bacteroidia; order Bacteroidales; family P3; genus JAIRNR01. The sequence goes on from JAISPZ010000058.1 coordinate 22,935, forward strand.
ATTGTCAAAAAAACCATCCTCTATATGATGATTTTTTATCAAAGTGTCAGTAATTTTATCTATATTTTCGCTGTGATAAACATCTGCCAAATCATAGATATGCTGTAATTTTTCTTTGGCAATAGCATTAACAACAACGTTGCGATGATTTTTTGTTTTTCTTGCAATATACTCTATCAAACTGCAAAGAAAAAAAATATCGTTATCCTCTTTTTTCTCTCTACCTGCCATACTCTTGTGATTTTTTAAACAAAATAGACGACAAAGATTTTTGTGTACAAAATGCTATCTGATGTGTCGGACGTTTGAATTTAGCCAAAATCCAAAATTGCTCCCTCGTTAGCACCCCACTGACAAAATCCGAAATGTAGTTGTATATCTGATCATTTGCCATTGCCCCAATAACAATGTCATAATTATGCGATACGCGTGAACGGCAATTAACAATGAAGTCAAGCCACTCCTCTGTCATTTCCTCAAAATCAAGAACTTTCAGATCCTCCATCGGTGTATAATCATAAAAGTTCACAATCTGCATTTCATATCTTTTTGCCCATCTGACCGCTTGATCTTTTAGCACCGTACAATAAAAGCCGTCCCCAAAATCTTTTGGATGTATTCCTTTTATTATTTTCGGTTTTTCTATAACACAATTACTTCCGTGATATATTTCCATAACAGCATAAAGGTAAGAATTTTTGAGTGAATGGTGAAAATTCTTTTTGAAAACACCCTAAAACTTAATATCACTCTTTTTGATTTCCACTTTCAAATTTCGGAAGTACATCGTGTCCAAATCCCCGCCAAGCACGCTATTTCTGATGTAAATACGTACCTCATTTGTTTTTTCTGGAATAAGACATTTCATGTAAAGATATTCCCACTTGACGGTGTCGTGCCTTAAATGCTCTTTGAAATAATCGGTAGAATTTACCCAGTGCACAAATTGCGGAACACGCCTGTCATCGTAACCCAGAAGATGGATAAAACCATTGTTACTGCCATTCCGCTCAACCGAAACATAAATACTGTCGAATGGCGATACAGGAATATACCAGTTGAAAGGGACACTGTCGCGGACATTTCTATCCGTAAAAAGAGTTGTGTCGGTAAACAACGTCCAACTTTCCATTTTTTTGTAGGAGAATAGTTCGGGGGAAAAATCTTTCGCTTCAAAATCTATAAACGCATCTAAAATTTCCCCTTGCGGAAAAAAGATTATAGTCGATTTATGATATTCAAAAAGTGAATAAGTTAAAAATTCCACGTTTATCTGTTTGTTGCCATAACGCTGCAAAATTATTGGTGGAATATCAATTTGACGAGCGTCATAATAAGATAGTTTCTCTCTGTTTTCCAACGCACAATATGTCGATTTAAAAAATTCTATTTTCTTTTTTTCTGGAAGAAGTTGTTGCGAAAATGTGAAAAGTCCAACGACAAGAAGCGTATAAAAAACCACTGTATATTTTTCTGAGTTGCGCTCAAAAATCACTTTTTTTATCGCAAAGATATTAAAGAACAGCAACCCCACAACAACTATAAAATCTGCGTATCCGCCCGCATAATGGAAGACGACACTTATGCAAACAGGAAACAACACCGCCAACAAAAATGCTTTTATGTAATGTTTCTCTTTCACAAGAAAATAAATCCACACGCACCATAAAATTATTTCTAAAATATACGTCGTGCAAACATGTAAAAAAACAACCTGCGGATAAATATTTGGTGCAATATGCGTTACGTCAAAGACAGTATATGGATGTCCAAACAGCACTGCCGAACAAGATATTGTCGCCAAAAATGCCACTGTCAGATACGTCTTTTTTACTCCATATTGCAATATCAAAAACACAATATAAGCAGGCAATAGCGCGGCGACAGAGAATAACACAGAAGAAATTACAGGCGTTCCCGAAGCAAAAAATTCTTCGAGTCCGTTGTCAAAAAAAAGAGCATTTATTTTTAGATAAAGCAAGGCATCGTTAATCGTGCGCACGTCCGCAAACACTACCGCTAACCCCGCGAGCAGTAAAAAATAAAAATGACCGAACAGTTTTTGTACTTTTTGCATCTTCTTTTATTGTTAAGCCGCTTGTTAAGCCGCCATTGTAGCTATAGCCACCACAATCACATCGCAGGTCTTGGGTCCATCCCCTGTGATGGCAGTTCTTCACGTGCGTGAGCATCGCCTCTCAGCAGTCGGTATCTTTCGCGAGCAATAACAGCCAGCGATGACTCCGCGTAATCCATAAATATTTTTTCGTACAGCGACATCGCCCGCTCCTTTCCTGTAACGCCCTCTGAGTCCGTTACGTCAGGCATTTTCTCATATATCTCCGCAGCCATAAAAAGCGCGTCATCCGTCAGAAGCGATTCTGAATATCCCTCATACACACGTTTTAGACATACAAGCGCAGCAGCAACGGAGTCGAGGGCAACATAAATCTCTGCCTTTTTATAAAAAGCATTGTCGAACAAATCATACTCAAAAGGTGAATTAATGAGAGTGTCGAGAACTTTTAACGCCTGACGATAAAGTTTTCTGTACGATAAAAATTCTGCTTTTGCAAAAAGCTCAAGCCCATAGTAGGAACTGTCGCTACTTGGATGTTCTTTTATCAGCAATGACAGTTCCATTGCATCATTTGCGATGACTTTCGATGTCGCCGCTTTCAAAACATCAAGCTGTGATTTTGCCCATGCAAACTCCCCTATATAGTAGGACAGTCGTGCGTTTTGGAGTTTTGCATAGAAGCCGATATTGTCCTGTTTAAAATCTTTTTCTACCTGTCCATAGAGCAGCGTTGCGTCCCACACTTTGCCAGAATAAAGCAAAATATCCGCGAGGTCAAGTTTTACCTGCGCCTTTTCCGCAGGCTTAATGCTTGTCCACGAAAGGACGTTATACAGAAGACTTTCTGCGCTGTCAATCTGATTTAAGTAATAACCATAAATGCGAACAAGATTACGCACGGTTGGCAATGCTTGCGTATTTTTTTCCATTTGGTTATACAGCGTGAGATATTCGTTTTTTATCGTGTTTAATCGTGCAAGGTCGTTTACCTGTTCTTTTTCTATCTGCACAAAATACATATCCAGCAGGGCGATTTTGCTTTTTTGTATCATACTTTTTTCGCCATGCTCAATAAGATATTTGAAACCTTTTTCGCCCGTTGTGAAGTCGCCCGATTTCGCTGACAACAGTGCTGTCTCAAAAATTTTTTCGCCCTTATCGTAAAATTTTGCACTAAATTCTATTGATAATTTCAACGCTTCCGAAAAAGATTTTTCTTGCCACAACGACCATAAATAAAGACTTTGTACGCTCTTGCTTTGCGGCTCTTTTTGCGCTTGCTGCTGAAGAATTTTTTTTATCTCTTGTTGTTTTTGTGGATTTGTGCCGATAAAAACCTGTATATTTTCTTCTATCTGCGCTTGTTTTTTTTCGTCTTTCTTCAAGACTTCGATAAACTCGCTCATCATTTCTGCCGCCTGTCCGTTTTGGCGGTACAGTGCGCCAAGTTCTTCTGCGAACAGTGATGAGTTGCCGCTGTTTTTACGTGCTTTTTCGTAAAGTTTGATAGAGTATTCGGGTCTGCCTGTTTTTTGCAGAAATGCCTGCGAACATTCTTGAAGTATATATGGGGATACATTTTGAGGGATGTCGTTTATTATCCCTTGAAATATCTTTTCTGATATTTTTTGTGTCTGCTGTTTTTTCTTACGTCCTGTTGTCGGCTCGTCGCTCGCAGAGGCGCGTTCTTTAAGTAATTCCAAATATCCCAAATCAATCTGTACTAAAAGTGGATTTGACGATTTTTTCTGAAATTGGATTATCACTTTTTGCGCTTGCTCGAAGCGTTGGTCTTTTAGCAGTGCGTTTAAATATTGTTCATAGACGTATGGGGATTGGTCTTTCTCGAATATATCGCCATAGATGGAAATCGCTTTATCTATTTCCCCATTTTGTTCATATTTTTGCGCCAGCTGCAACGACCCGCCGTCCTGCGCCATTGCCACGAACACTGCCATCACCGTCAATAAAAAAATCAAAAATATTTTCTTCATCTCTGCAAATATACCGAATTTTTTGGGGGCTTTCTTATTTTTCGGCTTTACACTCGTGCACCTGCGCTCTTAATTTTTGGGTGGAGTTTTATTTTTTGGCTTTATGCCCATGCACCTGCGCTCTGCGCTTTCAACTTTTTTGGGGGGGGGCTTTTAGATAATCCCCAGCTTTTTGGATTTATATACCACTGTAAAACTTTTCAATCATCAATGACATCCGCTTTCTTGCAGAGGGTTTAACAGCCATATCGAAAAAAAGCAGTCCCCTTTTTTTACTTCTACAAGATTATGACCACATCTTACGCACAGTGGAACTGATTTTGAGAAAATAAATTGCTTTCCTTTAAAATCTATTAAATGGTATCCCAATCCTGAAAGCTGCGTATAAACGCGCATTACTCTTTTCGCTTCTTTTATTTTTTCCTCATATTCAGATTTGCTAATCGCCCACGTTTGATTAGCTATTGGCGCAAAAATGCTCTCTTGTAGATTTTGTTCCATTGCGAAGTTACTTTAAGGTGTCCAACTATTCGGTGTAGCTCATGCGAAAAATAAAGACAATGCGAATGTAGTAAAAATTTTCACTATTAACCGACTAAATGATCAAATGTATCCGTACCAACGCAGCCAGAGTGGAAAACGCCTTTTCGCTCCCGGATAGCACCTTGATGACGTTGAGCAACAGATGTGCTATCAGGGTACACCAAATTTGCGTTTTTATGCCATTTTCGGTTTCCGAATAGAAAAAATGTAACTGAAAATTCTGTTTTAACTTCTTGAA
>JAISPZ010000001.1 GCA_031274555.1 Bacteroidales bacterium
ATTGGTTGTGTAGTAACACCAAATTTAGTGAAAATTTTTCAAACGGCAAAGCGTTACAAATGTTTATTTGATAACGCTTTGCTTGTTTTTAGCAAAAAATAATTGCGGATTTAAGGTAAAACTTTTAAAAATCTACCGAAATTGCCACAGAAATTTATTACGATAAATGTTCCATTGACTGAATAAAAACATTACCACCACTTATGTCGATTTGCAATTGGTGCAATAAATATGGCGGGATGTTGGCGACGGCAGGCGTGTTTGACATATACTTTCGAGTGTTCTTGAAAAATAAATTTTATTCGTCCGAATTTTTTCCTAACTTCGTAAAAATTCTTCGTTGAGCTACCTGTTTTAACACCGCAAAAGTTTTTTTATTGTATGACAGTTATTGACAGTGAATATATTGCGACCGAATGTCGCAGACAGGTTAGAAAACAACGACAAAAAATGGAAAAATCAAAAATATGGAAAATATAAAAACAAAGTTTGTTCATTCTTTGACTTTCAAGGGTATGATCATTGCAAGTCTTACGCTTTTATTATTAATTCCGAGTGTGATGATTCAAGGTCTTATCGAAGAACGAGAAATACGCAATGACGAAACAGTATTAAAAATAAATGACAAATGGAGTAAGGCACAGACTGTTTGCGCCCCACTGTTGGTTATCCCCTACACAAAAACGTGGCAGGGTGACGACAAAAAAAATGCTTATATTAAAGAACATAAACTCTATATCACTCCCAAAAATCTGAAAATAAATACAAAACTATTGCCCGAAAAACGCCACTACGGTATTTATAAAGCAATTCTCTACAAGAGCGACATTAATCTTTCGGGTGATTTTGCCGACATTTCTAACCTGAAAATCGAAAACAGCATACTGCATTTCGACAGGTCTTATATCATTATTGGTGTCAGTGATTTGCGTGGGATTACACAAAATGTTTATTTTAAGTTGAATAGCACACAAATGGAAGCAACTATTGGCGAAGGAACATCTTTTGAGGAGGAAATTGAAGATCAGGCAGCTATTGATTACGGAAATTGGATTGCCACTTTAGACAAAATAGCGGGTAAAACACTAACAATTCCGTTAAAGGGCATAAGGAAAGATAATTTACAATTCACTTGTAATCTGAAACTTAATGGTAGTAGTTACATTAAATTTATCCCGATAGGGCAAACCACCAACGTACAAATCAGTGGTGCTTGGCAGTCGCCTTCGTTTGTGGGGATTTTTACGCCTGAATATACGATTGACAACAAGCAATTTGAAGCCAATTGGAATATTTTGAATTTCAATCGCGACATTCCCGACCGTTGGACGGATAATGATGTAACTTTGTTATCGAACAATGCTTTTGGAGTAAATCTTATAGAGACAGCAGATCATTATCAGCAAAATATGCGTTCGGCGAAATATGCAATAATATTTATTCTTTTGACTTTTGTCGTCTTCTTTTTTGTAGAAGCTCTCACGAAAAAACAGATACATTTCGTTCAATATCTATTAGTTGGATTTGCGTTAATTTTGTTTTATTCACTACTTTTATCTATTTCCGAACAATTGGGTTTTGGGTTGGCATATCTGATTTCAAGTGCTTCAACTATATCGTTGATAGGTGTTTATACATATTCTGTGTTGAAAAAATATATTCCTGTCACCATTTTGGTTAGTGTTCTGACAATGCTGTATCTTTTCCTGTATATAATCCTGCAAATTGAGGACTTAGCTCTATTAATCGGCAGTTTATTCCTGTTTATAATTTTGGGAATAATAATGTTTGTTTCAAACAAGGTTAAATGGAACAAAGACTAAGTATAAGCCGTTGAACAGATTGATATTTCCATAAGCAACAGACTCGCGCTGCAATCTTATTTGTCGGCTCTGTTTAATTTTTTCTTATACTCTCTGTTATACGCTTCACCTCTCCTAACGAGATATTTAAGATAAACGGTTTGGTCAATTATTTCAAGAAAGAAAAAGATTCTATAATCACCCATTCTAACTCTATAAATACTATTGTAGCCAATCAATTTTTTACAATCGCTAATTTCATTAATTGATTTGGCAACCCTAATTTCAAGAACCATATTTTTTAACGACTCCTTATATTTTCCTGATAATTTTTTAGCAGACTTTTCAAACTCTTTCGATATTTTGATTTTCATACGCTTATAAATTGTTGTAAATAGGTCGTATGGAACTCGCACATAAACATTTTTCGTTGGTGTCAGGCATTTGTCATGCTCGTTTCATACGCTTATGAATTGTTGTAAATAGGTCGTATGGAACTCGCACATAAACATTTTTCGTGGTTGTCAGGCATTTGCCATGCTCGTTTCATACGCTTATGAATTGTTGTAAATAGGTCGTATGGAACTCGCACATAAACATTTTTTGTGGTTGTCAGGCATTTGTCATGCTCGTTTCATATCCCAAGCCAATTTTCAAAATTTTTCTGTTCAGTTTCGTTTAGATAAACATCCCCATCTGTTTTTGTTTCGCTAAGATATTTATATAATTCTTCATCGCTTATAGCTTTTGCTTCAGAGATAAGCAAATTTTCGATAAATAATTTGAGATTTTTTCCTTCTGCGGCAGCCTTGATAGAAAGACTTCTAAAAGTGTCCAAAGGAATATCTATATTTTTCCTTTTCTTTTCTAATACTTGTATTTCCATAACTATACATTTTGCACAAAGATATAAAATATATATGATATATACAATATATATTTTTTTATTTTATTCTACCGTTACATTAAAATCACTTAACCAAGTATGACTATTTTTATCAACAATACTAATATTTATCGGTATTTGAGTATTGTTAGGTATAGAATTTGAAACCGTAAATTGAATTGCATAACCATCATAGTAATAATAAGAACCATCCTTCCAGACTGTTGAACCTGAAAAAATGTCGCCGTAATTAATAGGCGTATTTGGTGAAAGTCCTGATATATAAGTACTTGTTGTAGAAAAAGTCGCTTTTACACTTCTGGCTATATTTGATCCTGTATTCTTCAAACTGACATTAAGTTTTACAGTTTCTCCCTTGTTAATAATGTCATTGTAGTTGTTGTCGGAATAAACACTATAATCGTCAAATTTCAGCAGAATACCATCTTGCATATTGACATTATTTTTCTCATCTAAAGAATTATCTCGTTTAAGATTGAAAAATTCAATTTTATCGCAACCAACAAAAAGTAAACTACAAATGACTGCACAAATTATATTTTTCGCTGTCTTCATATTTTTAAAAATTTACAGTGTAAGTCAATCCTGTTGCATTAAAATCTGGTTGGTAATAAACACCCAATAGTGATTGTTTATACGCTTTCGCTGCTTTTGCGTTTTTTGCACCCCTACTCCATACCCAAATAATATCCGAAATCCAAATAATTCCACCTGCCACCATACAAGCATAAAATGCTTGATTAGAATAATTTGCTCTTTTATAATGTTCGTCCATTGCAATTTGTTCTGTGGCAGCATGGTATTTTTTGTATTCGCTGTTCGAATAAAATTTCAAAACAATGCCGCTGGTAATCAATGCGTAAGTAGATACTGCAATACCAATACCTTTTTTTCTGCCGTTAGTAACACGGTGGTCGCCAAGTCCTGGTACAAGCAAAGACAAAAAAGCGTTTGACGGACCGACCGAACTGTTCATCTTTACAAGTTTATTGTTATCATATACTTGCCCATTGATAGTCGTCTTATTCATATCAAAGGTGTATTTTCCGTTTGGTGCGTCATAGCCCAATTTGGAATTTATGTCGGAGCGATAAGCGTTGAAATTTTCATGGTTTGACGAAATATTGTACGAGTTTTTCTTAACAGTGATTACTGCGTGATCAAATTCTATTGTGTAATTAAACTCCGCTTTGGCAAGAGCAGCATAACCATTGACAAACACTTGTTTCAATCTCAAATTCTCGCTTGATTTTTTCAATACGGCATCTAGATTATCACTCTGAACGGAAGTGTTGAAGCTAATCTTTGAAACACCGAGAGTGTCCACTTCGCAAATGATACTTACATCTGTTTTCGGCACAGTTTGCCCTTTTACAAGCAGAGCGTTCCACAATTCGTTCACAATGTAATCATCCTTTGCTTTGTAATCGCTTATTTCAAGTGCTTTGTAGTCATATTGCTTATAGGTTCTTTCTTTTAGAAAAATTTGAAAATCGGAAATTTCCTGTATTTTTTCGTTAATATAATCGTATTTTTTGTTCGGCTTAACCAATAGAGCATCGGCATATTTTGCTTTTGCTGAGTCGTACTGGTAGATTTTGAAGAAATGTTCGCCTTCTTCACATAAAATATTTATGTCTATTTCAGCAAATTTGTCGGAAAACATATCTTGATTTTCAGATTTAATTGCCAATGCTTCGTTGTAAGATTGTTTTGCAATCACATACTGTTTTTGAGAATATGCAGTTTCTGCTCGTTGCACAGCATTTCGATATTTTTCTTCCTTTTCTATCTTCTCACGAGCAAGTCGTTCTGCTTCGGCTTTCCGTTCTTCTAGTTGTTTATAATTGTAAATGAAAAAACTGTAATGAATGTCCGCTCCCTCATCATACTGCTCTTTCAACTGTTTTTTGAAATTTACTTGATACAAACTATCTCGATACACGCTTTCCAAGCCACGAGCAATGGCATCGGTCGGGTAAATTCGCTTATAACCGTTATTTGTAAGTTCAGATTTTAAGCGATCAAGTTGTTTGTCATTGGCAATAGCATATAAAATAGCATTGTCGTAAGTTGGGTACAGGTAGAAATAAAACCAACTTGTTGCCAAATTGTCGTTAGACAAATCTTTGCCGAAAGACCAAGTAACTGTTTTGTAATTAGCTACAATTCTTTCCTCATCGTCTATATCATAATTGTAACGATTATCATTCTTTTCTTTTACATCTGTAGAATGAAGTTTCCAGCCTCGTTCTGACAAAAATTTATCCACATATTCCAAATCCTTACTTTGTAAAAGTTGCAACAAATCGTTCAAATTAAGTTGCGCTTTTTGGATACGCGCCTGCTGTTTGAGTTTGTTTTCACGCTGTTCGCGCTCATACTTTTGTTGCTGTTCTTTTTGTTGCAGCTGTCCTTTTATGCTTTGGGCACTGCCGTACATTCCTGCCATCAAACAACACAACAGTAGTGAGATGATTTTTTTAGTTGTCATATATTTTCTGCTGTTGTCGATTCTTCTGATATTAAACTCTGTAAATCGTCCTTTTTGAAACCAACATATAACGAAAGCGAGTAATCGTCATATACAATAGCAAAGCTCAAACCATCATCTTGATATGCGATATATTGACCGTTTGCGATTTCCATTTTAACATTATACCGTTTTTCAATTTCGATTTTCAATGCATTGGCTACTGAGCCATCTTTACCTTTGGCATCGCCCGACAAATCAAACTGATAATTGATTGCAAAAAAGTTTTCGGCAAATTTGTATTGTTTTTTAGTTCCTGATGCGTAAGAATAGCCCCAATAACTGCTATATGTAGTTACATTTTCATATATAGGGTTGGTGAAATAAAATTGCGTTTTCTTTACAGAAACTTCGTCTGTAATTTTTTGAACTTCGTAAGTATATGCAACGTATTTATTAATTGCATTTATATTGTCATACAGTGGATTATCAACAATGTTTCGTAAAGTGGAAGTAGCCGTAAAACCGTCAAATGAATGATTATCACTTGCTTTTTCAAAAAACTTATTGATAAAGTTGTCTGCATCGTAATAGTCCGACTCAACGTAAAAAGGACCATTTATATCTGTTTCTATAAGGTCAAATTGTGGATTGACGAGATATTTCCCCTTTCTATCAATAATTCCCCATTTATCAGCATTTTCAACAAAAGCAATATTGTCGAAAAACGACGACGCATCGTCAAACTGCGGATTGATTTCCATTTTCCCTGCCTTATTGATATAGCCGTATCTATTCCCCTGCCGAATTGCAGCTAAACCATTTGAAAACTGCCCAGCTCTGTCGAATTGCGGATTAATTTCTATTTTGCCATTCTCGGTTACGTAGCCATATTCTTTTCCTGATTTGATAACAGCCATTCCTTCGTTGAAATCCCTTGCGTCATCAAATTGTGGATTGATTATATAACTACCTTTGGTATCAATATAACCTGATTGCTTTCCATTACGAAATGCGGCTTTTCCATTTTTAAAATCGCTTGTTTCGTCAAATTGCGGATTGATTACAATTTTGCCTGCCTTGTCAATAAATCCCCATTTTTTATCCTGATATACAGCTGCAAAACCTTCACTGAAAGGGTGAGCAAGTTCAAATTGCGGATTGATAACTACTTTGCCCGATTTATCTACAAAACCAATTTTCTGGTCAGTTGCAACAAACATTGCAAGCCCTTCCGAAAAAGAAATAACAAATTTTGCCTGTTTGAGCTGAAATTTCACTTCGCCAGACTTGTCAATACAAGTTGGGTATCCGCCATCTGAAACCACAAATGCCAATCCTTCCATAAAAGGTGTCGCGTTTTTAAATTTGGCAGAAATTTTATATTTTCCGTCAGAATTTATGAAACCTGTTTTTCCATCAGAGGCAACTACTTTTGCCAAACCATTACGGAAGAAATCGGCATTTGCAAACTGCGGGTTAATAACATACTCGCCTTTTTTGTTAATATAACCCCATTTTTCACCCGATTTTACGGGAATTAACTTCAAATCAACATTATTTGAGTTGTTTGAGCATGATATGTTGAATACGTATAAACAGCATATAACTAATAATTTTAATGTAATTTTTGCCATGATTTTTATATTTATTTGTTATTTTATAATCTTCGTAACTGAATTTACTTGTTTTTTTCCAGTCAAGATTTGAAATTTACCGAATTTCAGAGGAAGATAATCATAGCTAAAAACTTCAAATGCTATATGTTGTAATTTTTTATCCATATATGCAAATTTCATCTCTCGCTGCAAATGTATTGAAAATTCTTGACATTTTCGTTAGTGTCAGATGAAATAACAGGGCAAACGCATTAAAAATATTTTATATGGATAATCTCCTGATAATCAAATACGCTTTTTGCTATTTTTCGTAAAAATTGACAAAACGTAATTCTGCAACTATTTGTATATCTGTTAGATAGTTTTTTAATGCGTTTGCCCTGGATGAAATAAGAGTAATATTTCTGTTCATAATTTTTGGAATAATAATGTTTGTTTCAAACAAGAATTAAGTACAAGCTGTTGAATTTTAGTTCGAATGTTTGTTTTGAAGCAACGAGCTTGATGTTGAAAGAGTTGCAGAAAAATTATAAAAATCAGAACTTTACCATTACTCCTGCTTTGAACCACGCGCCCGCCTGCGGGAGATTGGCGATGTCCATGTACTTGACGTTGAAAAGGTTACTCACAAGAGCGAAGATTTCGTAACTGCCTCGCAAGCCGTTCGAGCCACTTGAGCCTTTCAAACTATTTGAGCTATTCGAGCCACTTGAGCCGTCACCCTTAAAATCTTTCGAGCCGTAGCCACTGCCACCATTAAGACTCCTGCCCCTGAACGGTCTTGCCCAATATAAACGTATATCGCAAAGTAAGTACGGCTTATATTTTTGAGGGTCGCCAGATACGAAATCAATGTACTCCCCTACTCTATCATTCATGGTGAAATTCCAACTTATATTCAAAGAATTATATATCTTGTGTGAAATAAATACTTGAAGCGAATTTCTCACATATTCCGTAGCATATAGCGATAAATATCCGCCGTAGTTTTTCTTATTGACGTAAATGTAACTGTACGAAAAACGTACCTCATTCAAATACGGCAAACTCAAAGGTTTCCAAGTAACGTTTTCTTCCAAACCTACCGACTGCACGTCATTAAAATTTTTCGCCTGCCATTTCGTTTCTTCGGGCAGACGCACCCAGTCAATGAGCATAAAGCCATAGCGGTAAAAAATCCCACTTCTCGCAATCCATTCATCAGTGTTCAAACGCAAGGATAATTCGCTGTTTATCGCTTGTTCAGGCTTTAAATCAGGATTGCCCTGCTGAGAAGCGGAAGAATAGTAAAGGTCTGTAAATGTGGGAAGACGATATGCCTGATGTACGAGGGCATCGAGATTAAGATTGACTTTACCGCCATGCTTCAATAGCTCAGCCGTAGCCATTTCCCCGCCACGCCTCAATAGCTCAATCGTAGCCCCAATCCCCCAATAACCATTCGTGCCGTAGTCATTACTGTGATTAAAGAGTCCACCACCATATACTTGTCCCCATTTACCTGAATATGTGTGTTGAAGATACATTGAGTAGTTGTGCCTCGTCCCCTCTTTGTTGTAAATATTGGGGGACAAAAGCGCAATGCCTGTCTTCAGGCGTAAAAAAGCACTTTCGCCTCTCATGGCAAGCCCTAAGTTATTACTGTAGATATGCTCTAAACGATAGTCTGCCCCCAAGATAGTTGTTCCCGCTTTTTTCCACGCAAAAGCGAAATTGACATCTGTCCCCAGAACGTCAGTCGTGTGATAGTTGGGAGCGGTGTACCACGCGGGAGTAGTGGAGTCCATGTGGCGAAAAAGCTCAAAACGGTCGTAATTCGTTCTGTAATAGGTCTGTGCCTGCACCGAAAAACGTTGCCATGAGCCGTTATATTTGAGTGAGGTAATAAATGTTCTGGTAGCGTCGAACTGATTGGGATATGCGGAAGCATAAAAACTGTGAGCACCCGCGTCTTTATACTGAAATCCACTTGAAAAGTCGAAACGTCCTGTACGCTGTTCGTCCAAGTAGGATATGTTGATGGATGTGTTCGCAATCTTGAAGTCGGTGTTTTCCATCCATCCGTCTGATGAAGTGTATGAGGCATTTGCACCAACTATCCATTTGTTTTTGCGAACTGTCTGCCCCCCCGCCTGCGCCTGCCAATAGCCATACATCCCACCTGAAAAACTTGCGCTTATGGAGGCTGCTGAGCGCGTAATAATGTTAATAGCACCTGTGTACGGCGAAGCACCAAAAGCCCACGCCGACGGACCTTGTAAAACCTCAATCCTTTCAATTTGCGAAAGGTCTATCGGAATATTCATCGAATAATGTCCTGTCTGCGGGTCGGAAATATTGACTCCGTCCAAAAGGATAATTGTCTGGTCGAAAGTGCCGCCACGTATGGAAATGTCGGCTTGTACATTCTCTGTTCCGCGAGTGCGGACATCCACGCTTTGGGCGTATCGTAGAAGGTCGGTAAGGTTTTGAACGCCTGATTGCGCAATCTCTTCCCGACCAATGGTAGATATTATTTCTACTCTGGGGCTAATGGGACGAAGTCCTACAACTTCCACCTCTGATAGAGTTTCCTCTGGAGGTGTGCCGAGCGTGTCTGTTTCCTCCTGGACTTCGAGAATGTCTGTTTCCTCTGCATATAAGGAAAAATGACGCTCCGTAGCCGAAACGGTGGCTCCTGTTGAAAGAATGATTGCGCATGACGTTGCCAAAACCCCAATGTTCACCGTTACGTGCAGCGAGCGAAAAATGCCATAGCCTTTCCTGCTCCACCGCTTGAACCTGACGGCTGTCGGGTTGGTTGTTTTGTTTTCTGTCATGATTTTGTGTTTATTATTGTGGGGACGTTCTCATTAACGACTGCTTGACGTTTTGTTTAAAATCCCCATACTCAAATTGGCTGCAAAGGTAGGGAAAATTAGAAAAAAATACAGAAAAACACAGTGAAAGAATTAGTCTGTTTGGCGGTGTTATTAAATTAATTCGTGCGACAGTGTCGCACTTTTTTCGACGGAAACTTGCTGTAATAACGTTAAAAACACTATTGTCCGATAAAAGCTATAAAGAGATACGAAAATTTATAGAATTATCTTTGCAGTGAACTTATCAACGCTGAATTACTAATGGGTGTGCGACGTTTTAATTTCTGCCTTAAACTTCGACACATCACATAAAGAATCAATTTCTTTGTAGTGTCGATAAATGAACATTGATGCTTCGTAACCGTTCTCAATGTTGAAATACAAAGAATCAATAGAATATAGGACATCATACATACAGGCACATTTTTCTTGGGCAAGTGCTCTGTCCACTCCCGCTGAATCAGCGACCACCATAGCACAGGAGTTAATCCATTTATTTTTATACTCATCCGTATCGCCTGCTTTTTTTTCTTCTCGACAAGCCAAAACCATTATACTTGTTAAGCCAATAAATAAAATCTTTTTCATTCGTTTATAATTTGTAAATTATTTATAATTTCTGAATATATTCACTTCATTGCAATCACATAATCGGAAATTTATGCCGTAGTGCTGCTCTAACCTGTGTTCGTGGAAATGACCGTAGTACCAATCTGTCAAGTGTTTTTGAGTTGTTCGTAGCATTTCAAAGATTTTGTCCATTGTGTTTCGCTCGTTGTCTAATGTTTGACTCAAACTTTCATCAATATTTATCCATTCTTGAACGTTTTGTTTTGTAGTGGGATAAGCGAAAGATGGGCAGGTGTGCGTGGCGACAATTTGAATGTTATCAACATATAAACTATTTATTTCATGGAGTGCCTGCCTGTCAAAATATGGAAGCTCTGCGTCACCCCAATAGATTTTCCGTCTGTTTTGCAGTTCTTGCTTTATTCTATATGACCTGTCAATAGATGTTGCCCCGCCGACACATAATACGTTGGCAATGCCTGAAACTTCTACTACTGTGTAGTCAGGCACAAGATATATGTTACTATATTTTTTGAATGAACCGTTGAAAAAATCAGGGTTGTCGTGATTGCCACGAAACATCACTAAATAATTTCTATTTTTAGACAGTTTAAGATTTATCCTTTTAAATAATGAGAAGTAATACTCATCACTGTGAAATCCCATACCAATATCTCCACATACAATAAGCACAGTGTCGGTATAGTTATCTAACTTAAATGTGGTAGAACCAAATTCCCCATGAATATCCCCACAGAAAGCTAACGTTTTTATGTCGTCAAAATAAATGCTGTTCACTTTTTTCAATTCTTTCACCTTTTCTGCCATCCGTTAAATCTAATTCGTTTTTAGTTATTTGTAAATCGTTCGCCATTGGCGAGCAAATTCGCATAAGTAATAAATTTTCGTTCACTTTCAAATCATTAAGGACATCTATCGAAAATGTTCCAATTTGTTTTTCCACCGTTTCCAATCAGGGAATACCATTAACAAATAAAACAATATCAGGACGGTATATATCATTCATGCCGTTTCGTGTAACAGAGAATTCTTCTGTAACGTGAAAAATATTATTTTGTAGATTTTTCCAATCAATATAATTTAGGGTAAAACTTTTTTTGTTGCCATCTATGCTTTGTTCAAGTGTTTTTCCTAATGTAAGCAAATTATAGACATATTCGTTTCCGCTGATAAATCCTTTATCCATCGAAACATTGCGTAATGCCTCAATACCATTCTCGATGTTTTGAGGAGAAAAGAGAGATATTTTTGTCGCTGATCTTTGAACGGAGTTGATTTTCTCTAATTGTTTGCGAAGAACAGGCTCTAACAATACGCCATTAGCCTTCCCTCCACGCAATTCGAGAGCTTCCTCATGCGAAAGATAAATGTATCCCAATTTTTGCAACAATTGCAGTGCTGGAATTTGACTGATATGATCTTCCCTGAATGATATTGTATCCATTGTTTAATTTTATTTTTTTATGATGACCCAAAAACTGGATTTTGTCTTCCCTTCTCGTTTAATATAACCTCCCTTGACCAATACTTCCAAATGTTTTTGAACGGCAGATGAAGCAATTCCTATTTTTTCAGCTATTTCTTTTCTGGTAATATTTGGATTTTCAATAATTTGTTTGAATATTTTCATTCTATTTTCTGGCATTTGACCACCTATTTGACCACCTATTTGACCACTTTCTCTTATAGCACCATTCTGCCTCAATCCAAAAGTTAAGCACACATACTCTATTTCACCATGAATATCAACTTCATATCCAGTAAGACGTTTCCAACTTTTCAACTTATCTATTCCAAACCCCACATTTTCGGCTAAATGGATAATACTACCGACCAAAGTGTGGAGGTGAGAAAACCTGCAATAATTCCAACGCCGACTATCAGGGAGCAGAGGCGGGGGTTTAAGCCGTATTGGGAAGCGAGGAGCGAAATCGTTATATGCGAGGACATACTCGCCTCCAGAACACTCACCTGCGCACCACTGCCCTTCTCACCCATAAGAAATGCAATGCCGAGTATGATTAGAGGAGCAAGGATGAGTTTATACAGCAGACCTGTGCTCACTAATCTCCATTCACGCCCGATACTGCCGAGCCGCAACTGAAGCCCGATGGAAAATACTGCCATTGGGGACATCGTCGCCATCAGTTTGTCGAATACAGGGTTTGCAACAGATATGTCTATAAAATGTGGTAAGGTTAAAGCTAAAATAAAGGCGATAAATGGTGGAAAGAAAAAGATTTTCTTCACGATGACTTTTAAAGATACACTTGCTTTTGCCCCCACTGCTTTGGAGGTAGCAACGCCTGCACTTGTGCCTGAAATTGCCGCAGCCCGCATTATGGCGACAAGTCCTACTGTCGAGAAAAGAAGAAATGTGATTTGGTCGTTAAGAACGGCATAGTGCACATTCTCTTCACCGAGAAAAGCTGCCGTCATGGGAATACCGATAAAGCCTGTATTAGAGAGTGCTATCGTGACGAATAGTGCTGTGCGTGTGCCGATGTCAAGACGTTTTTTGAAATCAATAATTTGTACGAATAGCCATGCACCCGCAACGAGAATTATTGGTGAGAGAGCAGGAAAAAACATCTCTTTCGACCACGTCATTTCTGGCACATAACGGAGTGACAGCGCGGGCAATGCGACATAAAACACCCAAGCGTTTACGCCTTTTACACCCTGCTCGCCAACCACCTTAAAACGTGCCAGCAGTACGCCGACTATTAAACAGATTATTATTACGACAAAATTACTCAATTCAATTACGTTATTAATTGTCAATTGTCAATTGCGGATGTTTTCTCTATATAATTTTTTCAGCCAAGTCTTTTTCATTCACTCCGTCAAAATTCCCGGAAGTCATCCACAAAAGGTTGCTATTCTTCCACTCACGAGAGAGCAGGTCGGCAACAAGCAACGAAGAATTATCATATACCTGCAAGTCGTCCCTGCCAAACGCCTCATGAATTAATTCACGCGAAATGGACGGCATTTTTTTATGCTCAACCGCATGCGGATTGAAATAAACAATCGCGACATCTGCCTTGTCCATACAGCCTCTGTAATGCGAAAGAAATTCTTTGCTTAGTGAGCTGAATGTGTGAAGTTCCATCGCAGCCACAAGTGTTCTTGAAGGAAACTGCTCTTTCATAGCCGTGACTGTAGCTAAAAGTTTGGACGGCGAGTGGGCAAAATCTTTGTAAACAGCGGTGGAAGCACCCGACAGAACAAGCTCAAGACGGCGCGAAGCACCCTTGAACGTCTTTATCTGCTCTAAAAATTTATCCGAGCTTATACCGAGAAGTGCGCACACATTCATCGCTGCATTTAGATTTTGCAAGTTATGCTTTCCGAAAACCTGCAACTCGACATCAGGCTTATTTGAATTATACGGATATAACGCAATGTCAGGACGTGCCGACAGTGCTATCTTACGGACTTCTTCATCCCCCTCATAGTATAGCAACGCTCCGTTTGGCTCAATGCTACGGGCGAAAATATCAAACTGTTCAACGTAATTTTCAAAAGTGGGAAACACATTTATATGGTCCCATGCAATACCGTTAATAACAGCAATATGAGGATGATATAGATGAAACTTTGGACGGCGATCTATTGGTGAAGTTAGATATTCATCCCCCTCAATAATCATTACAGGTGCATCCGAAAGGCGCACCATAACTTCAAAACCGTCAAGCTGCGCTCCTACCATGTAGTCGCAATCAACACCCATACCTCGAAGTACGTGCAAAATCATTGCGGTGACAGTTGTCTTTCCATGACTGCCACCTATAACAACGCGCTTTTTTTCCTTTGACTGCTCGTAAAGATATTCGGGGTAAGAGAATATGCGCAGACCTAACTCCTGAGCACGTAGCAGTTCAGGATTGTCAGCGCGAGCATGCATTCCAAGTACTATCGCATCTATATCGCTGGTAATGCGTGTGACATCCCAACCGACAGCCGACGGCAGCAAACCGTATTTGGCGAGCCGTCCACAGGCGGGGTCGAAAATCTCGTCGTCCGACCCCGTCACCTTGTGTCCTTTCAAATGTAGCGCGATTGCGAGGTTGTGCATAGCACTGCCTCCTATAGCAATAAAGTGTATCTTTTTCAATTACGAATTTTCAATTACGTTGTCAATTGTCAATTGTTAATTGTCAATTACAGCTGACATATCCTAATACCCAAAAATTGTCTTTTGATCAACAACTTTCACGTCCCCTACTGTGCTCAAGAACTTCATGTCGAGGTCTTTCACGTTGCCGAGTATGGCGTAGTTGAAGACACGTCCCTTAACTTGTTTCTGCTGAAAATCTAACACATCATCAAGCGTATAGGATTGTATTTTCCCGAACATATCTTTGCGATAATCTTCGTCATATCCAAATTTTTTGCAGTAGAGGTATGTCCAAAGGACGTTTGACCTTAAAATTCTTTCGGTGCGAATGTAATTAAGCTCGTTTTCCTTTGCCACCGCAAACGACTTTTCGGAAACGGGCATCTTGTTTATAATGGTATCGAACGTTAGCACAGCATCCTTCATCTTGTCGGTCTGCGAAATGATAAAACCACTGAGAATACAGGGACGTTCGGGGCGATCCCACGGCGTTATGGTAAATCCCGCATAGTACGCGAGTGCGCGTGCTTCCCGCATTTCCTGAAAAACGATACTGCTCATTCCACCACCAAAATATCCGTTGTACATACTGCGTATTGCTGTAGTATTTTTATCGAAAGGAATATCGTAATTGTAAAGTCCCATATAGATATTTTCAGCATCATACTGAGCAACATATATCGCAGGCTTACTACCTGTGGCACGCAGTTCAAACGGAACTTCCGGTAAGACATCTTTAAGATTATCTCCGACTTTATGCTTCGTATTCAATGTGGCAACAAAATCTTTTTTACTTATAGTACCATAGTAAAGTATCTTATGTTTATATCCGCTCAAACTCTTTATTTTATCCGTTAGCAGACTTGGATTTAACGTCTTTAATTCTTCTGCGGAAACAATATTTGTGTTGGGATTTTTCTCTCCCCAGCGAGCATATCCTGTTAAACGTCCAAAATTATCATACTGAACAGCCTTACTGTCATTACGTTCTTTGATAATATCTGAAACAATATTTTTATAAATGCTTTCATCAAATTTGATATTTGACAAAAGATGTTCAAATAAATCAAACGATTTGTCAAAATTCTCTTTTATTCCTGAAAGCGACACATAAACACGAGTTGTACTCGCATAGACACTGTACGAAGTTCCAAGTTTATAAAATTCCATTTTAAGTTCTTCGGGGGTATATTTATCTGTGCCAAGATATTCAAAATATTTGAAAGCAACAGGCAGATAAGGGTCACTGTTTGAACCCATTTCATACACATAATCCATCTCAAACAGAGGGTCACCATCGTTATATTTATAAAGAACTTCTACACCGTTATCCATAGTTATAACTTCCATATCTTTCTTGAAATCAATAAAGACAGGCTCTATTTCCGCAGGTTTTGAAAGAGTAATTTCTTTCATAAAATTACTCACAGTGTCGCGATTAACAGGGATAGCAGTAATTGCAGGTTTATCTACTTTCTTACGGTCAGGTTTCCCCTGTTCCTTATATACTATAGCGTAATTATTGTTAAAATATTTATTTGCAAAATCAATAATATCCTGCTTTGTGATTTTAGAAAGATTGTCAATTTCGTTTACAATATCTTCCCATGGCTTATGAAGAATAAATGCATCCAGCATCGTATGAGCACGAGCCTGATTATAACGAAGTTTATGATATTCATCCACTTTATAATTTTCGATCACTCCATTTAAGATTTCTTCCGAAAAATTACCGTTCTTCACAGAATCAATTTGTGCAACAAGAAGATCACGTGCCTCTTTTAATGACTGCCCTTCCTTTGGAACACCGCCAAAACTCAATACTCCGTAGTCGGCAAGGTCGTAGTAATATGCGTATGAGGAAAGTATTTTTTGTTTCTGCAAAAGATTTATGTCTATAAGACCTGTTGTTCCGTTGTAAAGCAACGACGAAAAAAGATTTGCAATCTCCATATTCTCAGCAGGTAAGCGGTAGCCGAGCAGTACATTCGCAGGTTCAAGACCGACAACAGTTTTTTCGACAGGTTTCTCAATAGGCTTTTCAGCGGCAAATTTACGCTCGGGAACATCACCCTTAACCATTGAGCCAAAATGTTTTTCTATTATCTTGATGACTTTATCAGGATTAAAATCGCCCGACATGATAACTGCCATATTGTTAGGCACATAGTATGTCTTAAAGAAATTTTGAATATTTATGATTGACGGATTTTTCAAATGCTCTTGCTTGCCGATAGTTGTCTGCGTTCCGTAAGGATGATTAGGTAAAAGAGCATTCATAAGGGCATCAAATGATGCTTCATTATCCTGCGCAAGCCCAATATTATATTCTTCATAGACGGCTTCAAGTTCAGTGTGAAAAAGGCGTATAACAGGGTTTCTAAAACGTTCTGCCTGAATTTTTGCCCAGTTATCTATCTGGTTTGACGGAATATCTTCCGTATATGCCGTCATATCAAACCAAGTAAAAGCATTCGTGCCCTGCGCTCCAATGGCAGCCATAAGTTTGTCGTATTCATTTGGAATAGCGTAAGTTGCAGCGATTTGAGAAATGCTGTCTATCGTATGATATATCGCCTTGCGCTTAGTGTCATCAGTCGTGTTGCGATATTTTTCATAAAGATTTGTAATTTCCTCAAGATAAGGTTTTTCCGCTTCATAATTTACAGTGCCGAATTGTTGCGTACCTTTGAAAAGCAGATGTTCAAGATAGTGAGCAAGACCTGTTGTTTCGCTTGGATCGTCGCGACTGCCAGCATCAACAGCAATCATAGTTTGGATGCGCGGTTCGTCTTTATTTGGTGAAAGATAGACTTTTAAACCGTTTTCAAGGGTATAAATTCGGGTGTTCATCGGATCACCCTTCACAGTTTCGTACCTGTTGCATGAACAGAGTACAGTGGCAACGATAGCCACAATAAAAATTTTGAAAATTCTCATAGTATTTTGAAATTATAAGTTGGGTATATTTAATTCATCGCTTTTGCAGGCGTTATTGCTATCATTATATGTTATGGCGTTCCCCGCCGTTTTTGCAAGCGTTCCTGCTATCATTGTATTTGTTGTATCCATTATGGCGTTCCCCGCCGCGTAGCCCTCACACAAACCCTTGCTGCGCGGCGGGTCGGGCTTTCGCTCATACTCCTCGCTCGCAACACAAAGGCACTATAATAGTCTGACTCTGCGGACAATGCAACACCGTCTTACCTAAAAAAAACTGTTCGTCTGCTCGCTGCGGGGTAACCGCTCAATCCCTAACGCACCACCACCCCACGCAAGCCCGCTTCCTGTCCTCACCCACCACTGCTCCGCGCAAGCCCCAGCCCAACGCCCCACCAACCCGCGCCGCCCCGCTCAAACCCGCCCACACACACCACCGCTCCGCGCAAGCCCACGCCCAACGCGCCCACACACCCCCGCACCAGCCCGCCCCGCCCACACACCCCAACACCCAACGCCAACCCGCCGCCCCCTCCGCTCAAGCCCCCTCACCAACCTCTGCGCCCCCGCTCCGCGCCAGCTCCGCCCCCCACACAAGCCCCCCCCACCAACCTCTGCACCCCCGCCCCGCCCGCACACACCAACACCACACACAAGCCCCCTCATCAATCTCTGCACCAACGCT
>JAISPZ010000064.1 GCA_031274555.1 Bacteroidales bacterium
GAATAAACAGAAGAACGAACTGCAATACATGACCCGCCGCCCCCATGCCTCATATAAAATACGCGTCCTTTCTCAACTCAAGAAAAGTGTAAAAATAACGTGCAATATAGTCGAGAAAATGAAGAAAACGACATTTACTATTGGACAAACGACAACAGTATTGCTGAAGTTGATTTTGTCATCCAAAACGACAACGAGATTATTCCAATTGAAGTAAAGTCGGGCACAAATTTGCAGTCGGTCAGTTTCAAGCTTTTCTGCGAAAAATATAAGCCCGCAAAAGCGATTCGCACCTCTCTTGCCGACTACAAAGAAGAAACATGGATGACAAATGTGCCGCTGTATGCGATGGGTATAATCAATTCAGGTTTAATGCTGTATAACATAAAGAAAACATATACAAAGCACCCTATTTGTATTGTATATTTGTAATCAAAATTAGATAAAATTCATGATTTACATCTGTGGGTTTTTCTATTTTATTGTTATAGTTCTGATAGAACTATGTCGAAAATAGCACGATAATACTTCGTTTCACCCCATCATACCTCTTTTTTTCTCCTATCGACATTTAAATAAATTCCTGTAATTCACCTATTTACTCTTCTCGATTGTTATAGTTCTATCAGAACTCCGTCATAAAAAAATTAATTCGGATATCATTTGGCGTTCTCGAAGAGAGAAAGTCTGTGTATGCCATGTTTAACTACTAAATAATTACAGTGATGAATGTTTCAAGAAGACAGTTTCTGGAGGTAGGATTGGTTGCAGCAGTTGCCCTTACCGTCAAGGATGTTGCGGCACAAAACAGTAAAGTGAAATATTACTGTGAGTATTGTGGCAGCTCTTACTCGTCGGTTGCAAGCCTTACTTCGGCGAGGTGTGTCAAACATCCCGACGGCGTCAGTAAAGGCTATCATAAACTCTACGAGGGAAGTGAAAAACAGCAATATGTATGCAAATATTGTGGAACAAAAAACCGGACACTACGCGGACTCGTACACCAGCGCTGTACAAAACACCCGAAAGGGACAAGTAAAGGATATCACGCTCCGGCGTTATAGCATAAAAAATAATAAATAAGTGATTAATACATGAAAACATTATTAGTAAAAACTTGCCTGCTCATGTCCTTTGCATTGGCAATAGGGACGCTCAGTTCGTGCAACGATGAGCAACTTACTCGCGATGCTGTCGGCACGTGGAAAATGGAGATAGAAACCGAAGACGGCACAGAAACAACCTACTTTGCGTTGCACAAAGACGGCGTGCTGGAAGAAACGTGCTATTATCGTCAGACGGAAACGGAAGAGGATATTACTGTCGTTACAAAATTCAAAAGTACGATACAGGGAACATGGGAAATCGTGTGGGGCGATTTGGAACTGTCGTATGAGCTATCCTCGCTGAATGTAACATACACCGGCATGGATTTCCCCGGACACTCCGGAACGGAACAAGAGATTGCCGGCGCATTCGTTGAAGCGTTTTTCGATGACGAAATAAAATCCGCTAAAAACGAATTGATGGAATATTTGCGGGAATATTACGCTACAAGCACCTGCTTTAGCAACCTTGAAATCAAAGACTCCAATATGACCATGGAAGCAGAGGATGGTGTAGTAGCACATTTGAAAAAACAACCAATTAACCATTAAACAACATGAATATGGATACAAAACCATGCCCTTATTGCGGCGAAGAAATTTTAGCAGCAGCCATAAAATGCAAGCACTGCGGTGAAATGTTAGAAGAAAAGATTGATATAGAGGTATCAAGTATTAGTGGTGAGGATGTAAAATCCTATAAATATGCAAGGATAATCGGCAAAGTCTGCTACTTGGCAATGTTTTTTGTGATTCTTGGTTGTATCAGTGATTTAGGATTAACTTTACGTGGTAAATTAGGTTTACTTAGCGCCATTGCACATTGGATTCCCGAAGGATTAAGATTGTTGATTGATGGTGTATTATGTGGTATCATATATTGGCATCTTGGCGATTATTTTAAAAAAGTAGAAAGACAATCTACTCCATTTTTTGCACTTGCATATTTATTCGGTATATGTAGTTTGATAGTTGGATTAATATCATTATTCCATTTAGAAGACGACGAAAACATCGCTGTTGCTGTTGTAGCTTTACTTTTATTGTTAGCTGTATTGATTACTAATATAGTTGCAGGAGCAAAACTTGTTCGGATGCGAACAACACACGGTCATTTTTACTTGACATGTACAATTATAGCGACTGTAATAGTGCTTTTCGGAACGGTACTTTCCGACGAAGACGGCAACTTCCCATCTTGGGTTACCATAATAACAGCATTATGTGATTTGGCAATACTATACGTAATCAAGTATAAGATATTTGACAAAGTGGTTGTAGAATTGGATCATTGAACAATATAGAGATAACAATAAAAGAGTAGAATTAAAAGAATAGAAAAATGGAAACAATAGAAAAAACACAAAAATGCCCCTTTTGTGGCGAAGAGATTTTAACAGCAGCAAAAAAATGCAAACATTGCGGTGAATGGCTTACCGAACAAACGCCTCCAAAGTCCGAAAATATACCGGAACCACCAACAACGGTACACAATAAAAACTCGGACAGTAAAGCAGTGATAGGTTGGTTTATGAACTATTTCGTTCATGTTATCCGTTTTCAATATGCAGATTTTAAAGGCACAGCTACACGTAAAGAATATTGGATATATGTCCTTTTTAGTGGTGTTTTTGGATGGCTATTGGCCACCATTGGCGCATTTGCCAATGGTACTATTGGTCTTATTGGTACTATTGTATTTTTGTGTATAACTCTTGCGCTTTTGGTGCCCTCTGTGGCTATTTCAGTCCGTCGTTTGCACGATACAGGCAAAAGCGGATGGTGGCTATTTATTGCCTTCATTCCAATAATTGGCTCTATTTGGTTGCTTGTTTTGCTGTGCCAAAAAGGGGAAACTGCCAATAAAAAGGTATCCTTTGCCACAAGCGATATAATAATTATTGTAGCAAGCATCTTGTTGCCTTTAGGCGCGTATACGGCGAATGCTTTTTCTTCAGAAGATAATAATGAAAGTGCAACTACCCAAACCCAATCGGTTGGCAACAACAATCTCATAACGCAAACTTCTATTGCGGGGGTTGAAATTATAGGTAAAACTCCCAAAGAAGTAAAACCAAACTTCAACGATGCACTGACTTGGGAATATATTGAAGAAAATGAAGAATATTCGCAGCCCGAAAGTTATTTGATAAAAAATGGTGAACAACATCTCATGCGATTTTTTATTTATAACGGAAGATTTTCGGCAATGGAAATTTACGATCCTTCTTTGGCAACGGCAGACGGATTGCATGTTGGCAGTACTGCGGGAGATATTTTGAAATTATATCCCAACACAACCGTTGGAAATGCGGAATTTGGCGAATATACGGAAATCAACGGCATACTCTATGTTTTTGATTCCAATTGGGAAAAAACGGTTGGCGATTATTCCAATAGCGAATATTCTTCAATCGTAAATAAAGGGATAAAAATCAGGGCTATTTTCCCCGTAGATGCAGGGGAATGATGGGTGATATTTATTGGAGTACTAATTAATAGCAATTTTAATGTAAGTATGATGAAACAACATTTAAAACAAACACAGCATGCGCTTATTTACAGCGCAAGAGCAATGGAGACCGGAGACCATTTTAAAAACGGGGCGAATTCGAAAAGCCTGATGAGTAGGGTTAATCTTAAAATGAACTTATTATGACACTACTCTTTCTTGGATCTCTGGGAGCATCGGAAATTCTCACACTATTATTCCTGGTTGGCTTTGTATTTCTAAATGGAAGAATTGCAAAATGGAAAGGTTATCCGTTTTGGGTAGGTGCAATTACAGGAATAATCGGTTTTTTGGGTACTCTAATTTTTTTACTAATGCCGTTCAGTAAAAAAAAGAAAAAGGATATGAAACAGCCGGAAAATCGGATGAACGGGATAAAACAATGTTCTTATTGTGGTGAAGAAATCGCAGATGCAGCAAAAAAATGCAAACATTGCGGCGAGTGGCTTGATAAGGTAGACGAGTAAGGGGAATAATTATATTAAAATAACTATGGATACAAAAAAATGTCCTTACTGCGGCGAGGAAATAGCAATTGTGGCAAAGAAGTGTAAACATTGCAGAGGATGGCTTGAACAAATACCTAAAAAAACTATAGTTTGTCCTTATTGTGCTGAAACAATTGAAGAGAGTAACACTGTCTGCCCACATTGTAAAGCAAATTTGGTTGAGCAACGCGTGCCTGACATCCCAAAACAACAAAATGGACAGACAATTATTATCAATCAGCCTGCCAATAAGACGAATGGCGTCGGCACAGCCGGTTTTGTATTAGCCTTAATTTCGTTGTTTTTCGGC
>JAISPZ010000101.1 GCA_031274555.1 Bacteroidales bacterium
CACATTTTGGCCCGCCGCAATGCTACGCATTGCTTTATGGGCGGGCCAAAACGTCATATACAGCCGGAACGTTATGCGACATAGAGGCTAAAATTATTTTGAAATTATAAATAGAATATATTGACAAAATATAAAGTTTTAATATAAACTTTTTTGAAGGAAAAAATAAATGAATAAAGAAGAAAAGCAGAGACGAAAAATATTATTGGAAAATATTCGAATAAATACTAAAAAACAATTTGAAGATAATTTACCGATGAGCCTTGATAAATTTAAGAAACTCTTTGATTATTTTGATAAAGAATTATCTGAGAACGAATGTGATGATACCAATAAATTAACACAAAATTATTTGAATAGTATTGGACAAAATAATATTGAAAATATTTTGGAATGGTTGGCAAATCATAATGGATATTGTGATTGTGAAATATTAGCAAATGTTGAAGAATTATTTGAATAAAATATGGAAAACATACAAAAATACTTTCAAGAAAATCCTCGTATATTTGGTATTGTTTTAATAATTTTTGGTTTGATAATATTTATAACAAATAAATTAAATGCAAAATTGTTTTTTGAAACAAATAAAAATACATATAATTTAAATAAACTGGACGGTTGGATAAATATATTTGGAAAAAGGGTTGGGAAAATAATTGGATATATTATGTCTATTGGAATAATAATATCAGGAATAGTATTTATAATATTATGGAAATAATAATAAATAATGGTGTACGCCTCTACGTCGCATAACAGGACTGTTTACGCTTCGCCGCCAGTAGGCGGCTCGGGATACGGAACGATATCTGCAATGTTACCCATTACGAATGATTCAATGAAGATAAAAGTAAGAAAAACCAATATAGATAAAGAATTTATAATCAATAAATATCTTCCCGCTAATTACTCGGATGCATTCGAGTGTATCGCTCCTCTTGCAGACGAAGTAACTCCGGACGATTTGCAGATTGCATTTTGGAGCATAGAAAAAGGATGGGTAAAAAATTTATTTAAACTTAGAAATGTATTGGTAAAACCATTTGGATTAAAATCTACTGATAACAAAAACATTTCCAATTTTACCGAATGTATAAAACAAGGTGGAAGTTATCATATTGTATCTGTTACGGACAAGTCGCCAAATGAAACAGTATTATTGCTCAATGACAAGCATTTGAAAGCATATTTATCCGTTAGCATTTCAAAATTGGATAATAATTTGAAACGAATCACGTTAACTACTGTAGTCCATTTTCATAATTGGTTTGGATACGTTTATTTTTATTCAATAGCATTGTTTCATACTTTAGTCGTAAAAGCAATGTTAGGAAACTCTATTAATGAATTATTAAGCCGGAATGTTATGCACAAGCAAAAAAGTAATCACCATATTTCAGATAAATTAGAAGTAAATTTATGATACAAGTTAAAAATTTGAATTTCACCTATACAAAAACGAAAAAGAAAGCCATCCATGATATGAATTTCGACATTCATAAAGGGGAAGTTTTCGGATTTTTAGGTCCAAGTGGCGCAGGTAAAACAACTACGCAACGGCTGATCATTGGCTTATTGAGAAACTATACAGGTCAGATAGAAGTGTTGGGAAAGGAAAGAAACCAATGGGGCAAAGACTTTTACGAGCAAGTTGGTGTTGCTTTCGATTTTCCAAATCTGTATAATAAATTAACGGCAACTGAAAATCTAAAACTTATCGGTGCCTATTATCATAAAAAGATTAACAATCCTGACAAACTTCTTGACCGCGTTGGACTTTTACCTGATAAAAATGTCCGTGTAGAGAGCTTCTCAAAAGGAATGAAAATGAGATTAAATTTCATTCGCTCCATAATGCACCAACCCGATTTGATGTTTTTTGACGAACCAACTTCTGGGCTTGACCCTACGAACGCTCACATCATAAAAGACATAATTTTAGACCAAAAGAAAACAGGCAAAACGGTTTTTCTTACCACACACAATATGACAGTTGCCGAACAGCTTTGCGACAGAGTTGCCTTTATCGAAGACGGTCGTATCGTGGTTACAGGTTCGCCAAAGGAATTAATGATTGAACATGGAAAACGCAGAATAAAAATAGAATATCAATTAGACGGAAAACTGCTTGAGACGGAATTTGATATAAATCAACTTGCTGAAAATAAAGCCTTTTTTGACATATTGAAAACCGCAGACGTAAAAACCATTCACAGCTGTGAGGCTACGTTAGAAGATATTTTTATTAAATTAACGGGAAGGAACTTGCTATGAGGCTGTTACACGCAGTTTGGACAGACATGCGTTTTCAATGGAAACATGGGTTTTATCTTGTCTATGTTTTGGTAACCATTATCTATTTAATCATATTATCATTTTTACCAAATGACATATTATCAGTCGGTTTACCTCTTGTGGTTTTTTCCGACCCCTCAGTGTTGGGATTATTTTTTGTTGGTGGTATTATCATGTTGGAAAAAATGCAAGGTGTTTTGTCGGTTCTGGTTGTTTCGCCCTTACGAACAATTGAATATATATTGTCAAAAGTTGTTTCGCTGGCTTTTGTTTCGGTTTTGGCTGCTTTCGCCATTACGGGATTTAGTTCTTACGGCAGTGTCAGTTGGCTACTGCTGTTTTTATCAACAGTACTCACATCAGGGATTTTTACTTTATGTGGCATCATGATTACTGCCGGATGTAACACCGTGAATCAATACATAATAAAAACCGTTCCATATATGTTACTATTTGTTTTGCCTTGCTTTTCATTGACAGGATTTCCGTATTCAGATTTATTTACTGTTATTCCGAGTGTTGCCGCCTTACGACTGATGTTGGGGGCTTACATGGGAATCCCTCTTTATGAAGCAATTAGCTTGGTGATTTATTTAACAGGAATGAATTATTTGTTTATGCGATGGGCAATACGTGTTTTTGAAAACAAAATTATTTATCAAAATTAATTTTATGTTGCAAATCATTCATTTAAAAAACGATTTAAGGCAAATATTGCGTGACCCCATAATGGCTATTTTGATGGTTGTTCCGTTGTTGTTAATTATTGCGTTCAAATTAATGGTTTTGTATTTAGTTCCTTTTATTCAGGCTCTTATAGAATTTGATATATTGCCTTATCTTTATTATGTATTCGTGTTTGTTGTAATAATGTGTGCTTCCATGCTCGGAATAGTTACAGGATTTATGATGATAGACGACAGAGATGGAAAAATTTCTGAATTGATGTCGGTTACACCTTTGGGAAGAAATGGTTATTTAATAAATCGACTGCTGTTTTCCTCTGTTTTATCCGTTTTTTATAGCATTCTCGGTTATTATGTGTTGAATGTCGTGGAATTGCCATTTGTAACAATACTATTTGTGTCTTTGCTTTCATCGAATTATTCCATTATAATTGGACTGCTAATTTTCACATTTGCAGATGATAAAGTAAAAGGTCTTGCTTTTGCAAAAGCCATAAATTCACTAACTCTGTTTGCATTTACCGACTTACTTGCACTAAAATGGCTTACCGTATTATCATGGTTTTTTCCACCTTATTGGATTACATTAGTTGTTCAAACGCCTCATACTCTTTTAGTCTATGGATTGGCATTATTAGTAAATTTTGGGTGGTTGTTTTTATTAATCAGACATTATAGAAAGAAATAATC
This sequence comes from Bacteroidales bacterium, assembly GCA_031274555.1. Taxonomy (GTDB): domain Bacteria; phylum Bacteroidota; class Bacteroidia; order Bacteroidales; family P3; genus JAIRNR01. The sequence goes on from JAISPZ010000101.1 coordinate 3,675, forward strand.
ATAAAATTGTATTACATAAAAAACAGAAAGAAGTCTAACTATCTGTGACAAACCGCTTTGAGCCAAGTTTTGAGCAGAATTTTGAGCAAAGTTTCGAGTAAAATCTTGAGCAAAGTTTTGAGCAAAGTTTTGAGCCTGCAAAAAACCCAAAAATATCATCAAACAAAATATTTGTTTATAATTTATTGACTTCATTAATTTCAATGTTTACTGTTGCAAGCCTCATCACAAAAAAAAGAGGCTAACTCGACTTTCGAGCCAGCCTCTTTCTAATAAGAAACAATAAAAATTACTTCTTCACTATTTTTACGGCAGTTGAGCCGTTAGAGGAGGTGGTGCGGAGCATATATACACCTTTGGAGTATGAGGTCAAATCAATAACAGCGGATTTTGAGCCGACAAGAGTTCTATAAAGGTTGCGACCGTTCATGTCGAATAGTTCAACGCGCTTGATTTCAGTGTTTCCCTCAACCAAAACTTTGTCTGTTACAGGATTTGGGAAGACTTTTACTGTCGCCCTGCCACCCACTTGAAGCGTCATAATGGAAGAGCTTCCGGGTGCGACAAAATGAATTGTGTAATCACCATTGTCCCAATTGATATTAAAACGCACTGTGTCATATACTTTGGCTTCAATAACACGGATATTGCCACCAGCATTAGTGAAGTTGCCAGGGTCGCCCGTGAGTTGTCCCTCGGCATAACCCCAAGATGTTCCCCAATCACCACAAAGACGTATTTTGAGTTCGTCAGCAGCAGCTACATCAATATTGGTCGCAACGTAAGAGGAAATGTCACCTGTTGTTCCGAGATAGGTCATCGGTATATCAGTCGCCCATGCGCTACCCATTAAAGTACCGATTACCGCAAGACATCGTTCCGCAGGATCAATGTTTACATCTGCTAACTTAATCATTTTTGCACTCCAACTCGCATCCCAACCGCTTACCGACCAAGTCATTATAAAACGATACATTCCTTTGTTTTCGGCAGGAAAGGAATAATTACTACCGCAGGGAGTGAGAGGGATAAGCCCCGTGTCGCCAGAAAAAGAGATGGCATCATTGTTTGAACCGAAACTTGTACCTACCGCTATCGTACCTGCTGTCGCTAACGTGTCGTCAATTCCCAGAGAATACGCCCCGTCATACGTTAGTTGAAACTGCGAAGTAGCAATACATTCGATGTCGTCAATGGTCCATGTCTTAAAGTCCTCAGAACCTGTCATCGGTAGCCATGTCCAACTTGAAGCCGAGCCGATGTAACCCCAATTTACTTCACAAATAACAACTTTGTTGAGATTACTTTCGTAAACAACGTGATACAGACCAGATTTTGATACTTCAAATGAAGAAAAACCCTCGTCCTGTATTCTTGACGAGGTGTAATAATAGGCTTTAACACCAGCAGGAGTATATCCAGTCCCGCTGCCATTGTAAACCATGTCTAACTTTCCACCTAAATTTGCCCCGGTGATACCATCGGAAACGGTGAGGTGGAATGTTTGACCAGCCTCAATAGGGAGATAAGCCTCGTACAACGTTGGGCTGGTGTCTTTGTTGGGTGCTTTGAAATTACGCGCGTTGTACATTTTAACGACTGTTGAACCGCACTCAATAAGAACGCGCGACTCATCTTGAGCGAAAACTTGCATTGCTAATGAAGCAATAAAACAGAACAAAATAATTTTTTTCATAAGTTTGTGATTTTTGGCGAAGTGGACAAATGTAATGCTGAAAAACACGATAGTTGTCCATTACGCCTGATTTTTTTAATGTGTTGTATGAAACTCACCGACAAACATTTGCCGCGTGTGCTTCACGGTTTAATTTTTTGAAATTTTACATCCCACAAGTGCATAATAAAGCAGATAAGCAAGTCCGGCAACAATTACCCAATAACTTGTTGCGTAAGAGGAAATATCGACAATATAATTTTGCAACAACGGCAAAATAGCACCGCCACAGCAGAGTGTCATAAAGATACCAGACGCTTTTTCCGTCTGTGAGCCTAATCCTTCTACCGCCAGATTAAAAATTCCACCCCACATTACCGACATGCAAAGTCCTACTAAAACTAAATAGAACGCATTAATGGGGACAAGTGCCGTTCCGAACGTGAGCGCACCCTCTGCCGACCTCATCAACACAGGAAGATTTACCTTGTTGTTCACATCCGAGAAGATTGCCAGAAGAACAAGCAACAGCCCAATGCTTGCAACCGTAGAGAGCATCACTCTGCTCGACACTTTTCCTCCGATAGCAGCACCGACAAGCCTTCCGATAAGCATTAAAAACCAATACGTGCCCGCAACGAAACCAGCAATAGTAGCGGCTGTCAAGGGATCTCCAAGCAAGTTAAGGTCCTTGTCGGCTAACCATGTAAATAATACGTCTGCCGTACCGACCTCAATACCAACATAAAAGAAAATCGCTATAGCACCGAGCAGAAAATGACGGACTTTTAGCAAGTTTCGTTTTGCGGCGACAGCGACAGTTTTAAGCACAGGATTTTGTATGCGAGTGAACAAAATCACTAAAAACGCAAAGGCAAATACACCGAGAGCGATGTACATAACAGGATATACGGAAGAAATACTTGCTTTCGTGATGTCCCCAACCAACACTCCGACTAACATAATAACCGCAGTGCCTGCGAATGAATTGAACGCAGTGCCAAGCTGCACCAATTGGTTTCCTTTCTTTCCACCTCCACCTATGGAGTTAAGCATAGGATTTACTACCGTGTTTAGAAGACACATCGAAAATCCTGCAATAAACGCACCTGTGAGATAAATGCAGTACGCAGAAGTTCCGTCCCCCAGAGTCCCCGAAAGGGTCTGAATACCAACGCCGACAAAACCGACGCTGACAGCAAGAAGTGATGTCTTTTTGTACCCCATCTTTTGCAGCAGTATCCCACTTGGCACACCCAAAATGGCATAAGCAATAAAATTTGCGAATACTCCAAGCTGTGCGAGCCAGTTTGGAAGAATAAACTGATGTTTAAGCACATCTCCCATCGGAGAGGCAAGATTTGTAACGAAAGAGATAATTCCAAAGAGGAATATCATTACAATAATAGGCAGAATTTGTTTGTTTTTTGACATATTATTTTATTTTAAAAGTTGTCTGTCTTAATACCGTTTGTCCTATTGGCTTCAATTCTTTTTTTTCTACTTTCTGCCAAACGGAATTGTACAAATTCGCGAAGAAACGCCCATTTTCCAATACAGGCATTTCCCCCGCATATTCAAAGAGGGTGAAATTTTGTGGGATATATTCAAAATCTTGAAACCCCTCAATATATGTTCGTTGTGGGATTTCTGCCGCTGCGATAGGGAGTGACAACACTTGCCCATTGCAAGTAAAATACACTTCATCATTCACGAGATGTTTTTTTATCTCTGGCAACCACTCTATTACGATGGACGTGTCGCCAGCCCATTTTTTTTCTAAGATAATATAATTTTCGGTTTCTTTGTATGCTGAATTGATAATAAATTCTTTCATCCAAGAGGGCTTGCGTATTTTTAGTGCGAACGAAACAGGTGTCGCCACAGAAATATCAAAAGTGATTTTTGACGTAGCAGGGTAGTCTGTCGTTTCTTTAATTGAAATTTTTTTATTGTCAAAAATGGTGTTTAATTCGCAGCCGCCAAACAGAAGTGCGACAAATCCGTCTTTATCTCTAAGCCACATATTTTGAATGTAATACGGTGTGATACGTCCCGCATTGGGAACACAGCAAACGGCGACATCCTGATGTGCAGGAGAGTATTTGTAGCGAGTTTGCTTATGGTTTGGCGCAAAGGAAAAGTTTAGTCCTCCTGTCATTTGGTATGAATTATCCGTTTTGCAATAGGCTATGGCACTTTTTTTGGGATGACGCGCACCAGCAGCTGCGTTGAAGAACGTGTTCTCTATATCATCGGCGTAACGAACATCACCTGTCTTTTTGACTATTTCTGTATAAGAATCAAGCAGTTCGTGCAGAGAGCAATATTCATAGCCCGTATTGGTCATATCTGCCTTGCGACCAAAAATCCATTCATCCCCGACAGCACCGCCTGTAACAGTCGTAACTTCCTTTATTTTATCCAAATAAATCTGCAACGCAGCTTTCAACTCTGGACTATCGGAAGCATAGCAGGCGAGAAGCAAAGGGCGAATATGTTCGTAGGTATGCACTCCATGTCCTTTAAGGTCATCTTTGAGATACAAGATATTATAAAGCTGAATATCAGGCTCTGACAATTCATGCGAAGAATAGTCTTTATAGAGAAACAGTGCATAGTCCAAGTAGGTGGACTTTCCTGTTTGTTGATATAACCAGTCTAAAATATCTGTGAAGACAAGCCCGTGACAAAGCCCTGCCGAAGATTTTTTCACTCCGAACGGATGACTTGCATTGATACGATAATTTTCCATCACATTATCAACTCCTCGTCTTACTGCCTCAAAGACGTTTGTATCGCCTGTAAACTCGTAGTAGGCAATAAGTCCGCGATAGAGCGTTGCCTTGGACCAGAGTTCGCCATTTTCGCCGTTTGCCGTATCGAACTTGTAGCGCAAGTCTTCATCATAAATGCCCAGATAGCCGTCTTCATCCTGTGTAGAGAGAATTTTTGCAACGTACTTTTTTATCTTTTCGATATGCGTTTTATCACCCGCAAAAAAAGCGTTTCGTATATAGCCGTCCCACCAATTTGATTGGGTTTCGCTGTTCCACCATAAGTACTGCACCTCCCATTCTGCCCCTTCGGGACTGTTACCCAGATTTTTTGAGCGATGTTTTTTCGTTAATCTGTCTTTTCCGTAAATATCGTCTTTTACAATTAAATCAGGCACGAGCGCGTCCAAATGCCCGACAAAGCCATTTAAATCAACGCGCAAGCGGTCTAACAGCGCACCTGTGGGCTTGATTTCGTTCAAAGGAATACGTGTAAAAGCATATTCTTTTTGTCCGATGACGGTTAGCGTTGAGGCGAGATTTGCTTTGTTAAGTTTGCGGGCTGGAGTATAAGCCTCCATCCGATCATTTTGCCCCACAGCAGCATCAACCCCAAAAACAAGAAGCCCCGCAACAATAAAATTTTTTATACGTGTCATATCAAATAAGTGTGAATGTTATAGTCTGTGTGTCAGCACTGTTGCGCCCAATCATCAATTCAAACTCACCTTGCTCACACACATATTGCAACTGATAATTATAAAATTTTAATAACGATGAAGTGATTTTAAAGGAAACGTTTTTTGTTTCGCCCTTTTTGATAAAAACCTTTTCAAATCCTTTTAACTCCTTGACAGGACGGACAGTACTTGCGACCACATCTCGAATATAAAGTTGTACTGTTTCGTATCCGTCCCTATCGCCACTGTTGGTGATGGCGACAGTGGCAACGAGTGTGTCTTTTTCACTCATAACAGTATCGTTAATAGCGATTTCACCGTAGTCGAACGTAGTATAACTTAATCCGTAGCCGAATGGATATAACGGCTCGTTAGGGACATCCAAATAGCCACTACGAAATTTATGAAACCATTCCTGCATTGGCTTGCTTACATTTTTAATGTTGTAGTAAATCGGTATCTGTCCAACATTGAGGGACCACGTGGCTGTGAGTTTTCCACTCGGATTAACATCGCCAAACAACACATCAGGGATTGCGAAAGCGGCTTCCGTACCCGGAAACCAGACATTCAGAATGGCATCAACATTATCTTTTTCCCACAGTATTGTGAGTGGACGTCCTGTAAATAGAACGAGGACGACAGGCTTTCCTGTTGCGACTAATGCTTTTAACAATCGCTTCTGTGGAGCGGGAATGTTCAAGTCGGAACGGCTGCTGGACTCGCCACTCATTTCTGCGGACTCCCCCAACGCTGCCACTATGACATCTGCTTTTTTTGCAACGCTTAACGCTTCCCGCAGAAGTTCCGCTTCGCTGCGCGGATCTTTTTCAAAGTCCTTTGTAAGCGACAGATAGTCTTCCTGTGTCATATCTTCGTAGGGCTGACATCCCCTTGCGTATATCACAGAAGCGTACTCTTTCATGCCCTCCAACAATGTTGTTGCCTTGTTTATGTTGGCAGGCCACCCCCAAGAGCCGAGCATATTCGGTCGATTATTCCCATGAGGACCGATAAGTGCTATCGTGCTTTGTTTTTTTAACGGAAGAAGATTGCTGTCGTTCTTTAACAAAACAAATGTTTCGGTGGCTATTTTACGCGCTGTTTCTCTATGTTTTGCGTTATATATGTCCCTTGCAGGACGTGTAGTGTCGCAGTATTTGTACGGATCTTTAAAAAGTCCAAGTTTATATTTTATTTTCAAAATTCTACGACAGGCATCGTCGATATGTCTTATATTTATATCGCCGTTGCTTAGTGCTTTTTGCAGATTAAAATAGTACGCGTAACTTTCCATATCCATATCAGTGCCTGCCTTTAAGGACATTATCGCTGCACCGTACGAGTTTCCCATTCCGAAACGCTGAATATCGTTTATGGAAGCGTAGTCTGTAACGACAAAGCCCTGAAACCCCCACTCTTTACGCAAAACGTCGTCGAGCAGCCATGAATTTGCGGTTGCGGGCATTCCGTTAATTTCGTTAAAGGAAGACATCACGCTCCCGACCCCTGCTTCTATTGCTGCCTGATACGGATACAGGTAGTCGTTCCGTGCGCGTTGCTCGCTCATATCCACAACGCTGTAATCTCGCCCTGCTTCACTCGCTCCGTAGAGTGCAAAATGTTTTACGCAGGCAAGAATATTCGTGTTATCGGCGTATGCAGGCTCGCCCTGATAGCCCCTCACCTGTGCTTTTGCAATTTCCCCGCCCAAGAACGGATCTTCGCCCGCACCCTCTGCAATCCTGCCCCAACGCGGGTCGCGGGCAATATCAACCATAGGTGAATAAACCCAATTAAGTCCATCAGCACTTGCTTCAACAGCAGCAATATGTGCGGCGGTTTCTATATTTTTAAGATTCCACGAAGAAGCCATGCCGAGAGGTATGGGAAAAATTGTTTCGTAGCCATGTAGAAAATCCATACCGAACAGTAATGGGATTTTCATACGGCTTTCTTCTACTGCAATACGCTGTAATTCCCTTATTTTATTGACTCCTTTTGCGTTGATAAAAGCACCGACTTTCCCTTTTCTGATTTCCATTACGGTTTTGTTGCTGTCGCTGTACAGGTTTTCGCCTGATATTGCATCCGTACCCGAAATAAGATGAAGCTGTCCGATTTTTTCCTCTACACTCATTCTGCTCATCAAGTCGTCAATAAATTTGTCGGGTGACGGCTGTTTGCAGGCGACAAAAAGGACAGACAGAAATAATAAACTAAATTTGTTCATATAACGCTTCTGCAAAAGCAAGTAAATTTTCATGTTTTGTGAATTTTGGTATTTCGCACCCCGCGCTTATAATCGCTCTGCCGTTGGCTTCTTTTCTGCATTTGTAAACGGCGTTTTTCACGTCGCTTACAGAGCCATTCAGTACTACGGCAACAGGATCTATATTTCCGTTTATGACAGCACCTGTGCCCTGCATTACTTCTACTGCGTGTTTCATATCCACCATCCAATCAATATCAACAATATCGAAACCGACAGTGGCAATATCTTCCAGAATATGATTGATATTTCCGCAAATATGCAGTCGCGCAATTCCCCCTGCCTGCTTTATTCCCTCTACGATACGTTTTTCGTAAGGCACAATTTTTTCGCGGTATAAATCCCTGTTGATAAGCGAACAGGCTGCGTCACCGACACCGATGATGTGCGCCCCCGCTTCTACCTGCGCCTTTGCGCACCAAATAGCTTCCTGCGTACATTTTTCTAACAGTTCATAGAACAGTTCTTCGTTGTCTTCATCAATAACGTCTATTAATGCGTCATTAATGCCGCGTAAATCACTTGCTTCCGCAAGAGGTCCCTCTACCCAGCCGAGAATAGGATATTCGTCGCCTCTTTCTTTTTTGAACAGTTCAATTGCTTTAATTCTATCCAATATGCGGACAGATTTTAAGGGGTCAAAAAGTTGCAGGTTTTGCACATCTTCAATGTTTGGCAGCAGCACTCTCTTAGGGTGAGGCAGTTCGTCTTCGGGAATGTCAAGTTCAGTTCCGAAGTCGGCTGTTTCGCGCACAGGGTCAGACATAGTGCTAAGCACATCAATATCAAATTTTTCTACACAACGCAGGTTGCCCTCTACTAATGTTTTGTAGTCGGTGCAGAATTTCCCGAACGGAGCGTTGATATAGTATGCCGCAAAAAACATCAGGATATTCAGGTTTGGGGCGCGGTCTAAATTTTTTGTGTTTTCGCCGTCAAGCACTGCTTTAAGACGGTCATAAGGTGTAAGTTTTGTCATGATAATTTATTTTTTATTCAATATTTTTCTTTGGTTTCAAATGGCGATTTTTGTTTCTTATGCAGTTTTTCATTTTACAAATAGCGCAACCGTAAGGTCTTTTCTGTACGTTTTTTCCAATTCCAACAATTCCGCTCACCGACTTTATGGGTAGCATAAGGCAGGACTCGGTGAGCGAAATTCCTGTCACTCCAAAGGGAAAAAGGGACAGCAGCTTTTTCTGCTCTATCAATGCCCAATCGCAATATCCCGGGCTGTAATTGTTAGACATTTTTTCGTCCGTAAGAGTTGCCTCAAGCCTTTGCAACAAAAGGGAAACGGTTGCTTCTGCAATGATAGAGCCGAGAGTATTTGCTATATACGCCTTTACAATATCATCTTCTTTTTCCGTCCGTTTAAGCCAACAGTCGAAATCCGCGCCGACAGTTGCCGTAAAGACAGCAAATCGCTCGGACTCATGCAGTGCATACGTGATAATTTTTCCTGTGTTCAGCACCTTGTCTTCCAAGCGAATTTCTTTTTTGCTGATTGCCTCGCCGCGCACCACTTTATACCCCATACGTGGCTTGCAGACCGGTTGCAATTCGAGCAGCATATTTTCTATCAACATTTGTACTTCTTCGTCGGGTGTTTTGTTATCTATATAACCCATCAGCGAATACAAATCATCGTATCGAAAAGGAATTTCAGAAAAAGAAGTGTCCTCAAAAAACATCATATTCCGTATTCTTCGGGTTTGTACTTTGAAGTATCGACTTCCTCTTTCATTTCGGAGATAAACTGCTCTTCATCTTCGGGAATTTCTTCCAACTGCTCTTGCAGGTTGCCAATCCACGACAGCTCGCGTTCAGGCAACGACAATTCATTTTTGTTCACAGCACGCTGCAAAATATCAAGCGTGGTGCGGGCAACGCCCAACGTGCGCAAGAAAGGACTTTGTGTCTTGATAACTTCGGCACAGATTTCAAAAACAACGTCAGGACGTAAAATATATGCCTGACTGTCTAAGTAACAGTCAGACTCCACAAGCCAGTCCCGAAGCAATAACGCACCCCCCTTATTTGCAGCGACGTTCATCAGACGACAGTCGTATATCAACTGTTCAGTGGAAACAGTTGGCGCAAAGCCACTTAAAAGTTTTACGTGCTGTACCGACTCGTTGCTCCACAAATCAGCTACCGCCGCCGCAATATTTCCGATAGGGCTGAAATGGGCACAGGCAGCAGTCTTCCCCTCAAGCGAAACAGGCATTCCTGTAATAGCTTTCAGATACACGTTTTCGTAGGCACAGTCTTTGCCCGGACCCTTAGCACCACACTCTATCGCAACCAACGCCCTTGCCACCGACATGGTACGCACAACAGAAGCAAAGACTTTGGGGATAAAGCCCTGCTCGGCAAGCACCATCGCAGTGTTGGCAAATCCACAGGCGGAGTCACCCGCAGGGATAGAACCATTCTCTTCGGCAATCTTCACAAGATTTGTCCAGAGCCACTTCATATCTCGCGGAGCAAGCACACCAAGCGCAAAAATGCAAGTACGAAGGTCAGCGTTCATCAGTGCTTCGTCGTTAATTTCCTTTCCACCGGTGGACTCAATTGAGAGCAAATCAGCACCGTCACGTGCCGTCTGCGCAAAAATACGCTCCATCCCATCCCAATATTTCCCCCCTCGCATAATCGGTGGGCGACTCATCTCGCGCATATCATTCGGTGTCATACGAATTACACTTTTTAACCCCAACTTCGCCTCAAAATCCCACATCGTATCCCGCAATATTTTGTGAATTTCAATACCCCATTCAGGATTTTCGGTAAATTGCGGCAACGTTTCAAACTCAATAACAAGCCCCGAAGCATGTAATTCATACGCTTTTTTCAGCACTCCCTCAACCATTTCTTTGTAGATAGCCTTTGCTTCCGACAGCGTTTCCTGAGTAGCTTTCATCGGGGGAAGCGTAAAATTGACTTCGGGATAAATTTCGCCGCCACCTATCACTAAGCCGTTTTTACAAACGACAGGATTAGAACATTTTCCATAAAGAAAATCGTCCAAAGACGAATAAGCAAGTTTTGTATATTCTCTCATGTTTTTATTTCCCCAGACCTAATAAATTTTTAACAGCAGTAACAGCCGAGTTTGCCGTTTCACCATAGCCGTCAGCACCTATTTCCGAAGCAAATCCAGCACTTATGGGAGCACCGCCAACAACGATTTTTACTTTGTCCCGCAACCCTGCATCTCTCAAAGCATCTATCACAGTCTTCATATAAGGCATAGTTGTTGTAAGTAAAGCACTTAGCCCAAGCACATCCGCATTGTGCTCGCGTACCGCCTCCACAAATTTTTCAGAGTCCATATCAATACCAATATCAATAACTTCAAATCCGCAGCCCTCTAACATAGATGCAACAAGGTTTTTCCCGATGTCGTGCAAATCGCCTTTCACCGTCCCGATGACCACTTTTCCGATAGAAGTTTTTTGCCCGCTATTTTTCATAATGGGCTGAAGAATATTCAGAGAGGCTTTCATCGCCCGCCCAGCCATCAAAAGTTCAGGCACAAAAATTTCTTGATTTTCAAACCGTAGTCCGACTTCGCCCATCGCCTTAATCATATATTCGTCAATAAGCAATTTTGGCTCAACATTGTCGGCAAGCGCAGCATTAGTCAGTTCAACGGCACTTTTTTGTTTGCCTTTGAGAATGGCTTCATAGAGTAAATTCAAATCTGTCATAGTTTTAAAATTTTATCACCAAAGAAGACCGAGCCGCAACTTCGGTTTCTTCCCCATTTGTAATTGTTTTTCCTGTTAAAATATCTATACCTGCGGTCTTTCCGTTCAATCGTTCGTCAAACCTTGCCCATTCGATAGACTGCACTTTGTCAGAAGCATTGATTATTATCATCACACAGTCGTTTTCGTCGTAACGAAAATAAGTATATACACCACCCGAAGGAATATACTGCATTAGTTTTCCACCCTGTAAAACAGGCGTTTGCTTTCTGAAATTCAAAAGCGTTCGCAAATGCTTAAATACATCTTGCTGTGCTGCCGCAGGCTCTGACGGAATGTGGAAATCCACCCGATTGGCGTGAGGACCTCCGCGTGAGTCGTCCGCAAAAAGCCATTCCGTTCCGTAGTAAATCTGTGGCAATCCGCGCGTTGTGGCGATAAATGTCATTGCTATTTTCACCAAAGAACTGTCTTTTTTCAGCATATTATAAAGTCGCATCATATCATGATTATCTGCGAAAACCACTTGCGACTTTTCGGGATTATCATATACAAAATCAAGCGCGAGCGCGTTGTAAACAGTACGCATTTTTCCGCCCCAATGGGCGTTTTCTTTCGTCAAGTCGATAACAAGAGCTTCCTGCAATGGAAAATCCATCACCATCGGCAAGCTGTCGGACGAAAGCCAACGCGCAAGAATAGACGGCTCATTGCCCCAAATCTCACCGACAATGCCCATATTCGGAAACTCATCTCTTATAAGTTTTGTCCATTTGGCAGCCTCTAACCCCATGTAAAAGTAAGTATCCACCCTAAGTCCGTCAAGATTGGCGTATTCTATCCACCATATTACATATTGCGCTATATATTTAAGCACGAAGGGATTACGCATATTCATGTCGGGCATTTGCTTGTAGATAATCGTATTGCCTGTGAAGTCCCTGTCTATTTTTGACGAATGTGGGTCGCTTAGTGCTTCGAGTGAAAAATATTCGTAGTGCGGCGGCAGGTTCGTGTCGTTTAACCAATCCCTGAAAGGAGGATTTTTCACCCAGGCATGACCCACCCCGCAATGTTGCGGGGTAACGTCCTGTATTATCTTCAATCCCTTCTCGTGAGCGAGCTGCACCATCTCTTTATAGAGTTCGTTAGTGCCGAAATAAGGGTTTATTTTATAGTAATCCGTGATACCGTAATTGTGATAGCTAAGGTCGTCGTCAAGCATAGGAGTTGCCCAGATAGCGGTAACTCCCAGATCCTGCAAATAGTCCAAGTGGTTTATTATCCCCTGAATATCCCCGCCGTGTCGAGCTTCGAGATGTGTCCTGTCAATTTTGCCAAAATTGTTAGTGGTGTCGCCGTCCGCAAATCTGTCGGGCATGATAAGATAAATTGCGTCTGCATTTGTAAATCCGCTGCGCTGCGCCGAATTCTCTGTGCGCGGAAGAATTTGGTACGGAATTTTTATTTTCTTCATCCCCGGTGCGCCCGGTGCGCCCTGTGCGCCCTGTGCGCCTTGTGCGCTCTGTGCGCCCTGTGAGATTTCTATCGTATAGCTTCCTGCACGTTGAACCTCCATATCTATAAACAGATAGTCGGGGCTATCCGCATTATAAACATTCTTTACCGACAGTCCATCTTCCAAAACCGTCACAGTACTGTTTTGCAGATTTTGTCCGCGTACCATCAGCTGCAAATCGTTTTTCATGCCAGCCCACCAGCAGGGAGGATCAACTCGCTGCGCGAACAGTGGAAGCTGCACCGCCAGAAGCAACAGCAAAACGAAAGCTCTATTTGTGTTTGTAGAAAACATAATGTTTTGTTAAATCATTGAATTTGACAAAGTATTTTCCTGTTGTTACAGGAATATTTGAACCGTTCGCGTCCCCCTTTCCATAAGGAAACCCAGAGGCACTATAACTCGTTGTTTCGTCAGCATTAAATTTTACGCCGCCGGTGCTAATATCCAAACTGTCGAGATACCAGATATGCGGGTCGTAATGCGTTTGTTTCATGTTCAGATTTGCCCATTCGTTAAAGTCGCCACTTATGGACATGGTGGAATATACTGTGGCGGAAGATACGTCATATTGAGAAAAAGAGAAAGTCAGATTTAGAATATCCACTTCGAGCGTATAATAACCGACAGTATTGTGTACTTGAATATTGCCGTAAGATGCAGCGGGGATCATCAGATGTCCCTCGCCAGCTTCCCAATCATAACCATAAGCAGGTTTCGCCCAGCTGCCGAGACTTGCATCAGGGAACAACTGAAATTCCGAATTGGCAAGAAACGAGGAAGTGTAAACATTTAAGCCAAGATTGTCGTCCCTAAACATGACATATCTGTAATTGGCGACATCCCAACAATAGTTACCCGCAGTTCCAAAACCAGCAATATCATCAAACGCACTCCCTACAATATGCAGTGCAGGCGGCACAGAGGAATACGGCGTTACGGTAATGCTTACGGGCGAAGACAGGACTTTTATGTAGTAGTCTTGACTGATAGCTGCTTCGAGGGTAAATTGTACCGATGTTGGGACTTCGGCTTGCGCTCCGAGAGATAGCAGAACAGCGTTCAAATCACCCAGAACGACAGACATCGAGTCTTCGGAAGCAGGCACTCCCACAGGAGCGGGGTCGCCCAATTGCGCCTGTTGCCCCTGCTGTCCCTGCAGCACCGAAGCGTAAAGTCTGTAAGTAATAGCTGCGGAATATCCGAAGTCTGCGGGTGTCCAATGAAAAGTCAGCACCGAGTCGCTATTTGACGGCGTAATTTCGATGGCGGCAACTTGTGATGTAAGCACAGGCGGGGTTGGATTGCTCAACGCCGTTGTTTTTTCCTCTTTTTTGCAGCCAAACGCCACCATAATGAGAAGCAGCAGTAAATAAATAATATTCTTCATACACAAAATCAATTACGAATTACGAATTACGAAAACAAACATCAACACTCTGCACAAACGATAATCAATTACGAATTACGAATTACGAATTACGAATTAAAACCAACATCAGCACTCTGCACAAACACCATGCACTAACAGTAGGCACAAACATCAGGCACAAACAACACGTGCGTCAGCCGTAATTCGTAATTCGTAATTAAATCCGCGTCAGCCATAATTGACAATTAACAATTGACAATTAACAATTAGTATCCAGCATTTTGCTTCAAATTCGGGTTTGCAATCATGTCGGCGGAGGGTATCGGGAAAAGGTTTAGGTGTTCGCCAACGCTCGTCCCCTCTTTAACTCCCCCTTTCCACTGCCACAAATAGTTTCCCGAAGTGTAGCGACCATATCGAACCAAGTCCGTCCGACGGAAACACTCCCACCAAAGCTCACGTGCTCTTTCATCTAAAACGTAGTCCAAATCGTAGCTGCCGATAGTCGTTAAGCCCGCTCGTGTCCGCAGGTCATTCAAATATCCAAGTGCGGTATTTTCGCTACCTCCCGTACCGCCACGTTTTACAGCTTCGGCGTAAATCAAATATATTTCAGCCAGACGAAAAAGAGGAAAATCATTATCCACAAACATTGCTTCAGGGTTAGAGCCTAAAACGCCTGTGCTCGTAACGTTGCGAAACTTCGCCCCCATTAATCCGTCCTCAAATTCAGTAATGTCGTCTATATCCATCTTAGTTCCTATCAGCAGGCGGCGAGTGTCTGCGTTATCAAATTTTTCCGCCAATTGCTTTCTCGTTCTAAATGAGTACCATCCACCCATTCCCTTTGTGCCATAATAATTATTATAGTTTGTCGTATCGCCACTTCTCTGTGGCTTGTAGGACGAATTGATAATATAAGTCAATCCACCATACCCCTGTGTATGAAATCCGTCATAATTGACAGAAAGGATGACCTCTGGATTATTAAGATTATTGTCTGCAAGGAAAAGAGATGAATAATCGTCTTTCAGGTCATATCCCGCAGAGAGAACAGCTTGACAATAAGTGATAGCATCCGTATAACGTGCTGTACCTGTGTAAACTTCGGCGTTCAGATACATCCGCGCCAGCAATGCCCACGCAGCCGCTCTGTCAGCACGACCGTACTCATTTGTGCGCGGCTCTTTTAGCTCGTCTTTGATTGCCAATAATTCACTCTCGACATAATCAAATATTTCTGTTCTCGTTTTTTGTTGCGGAAGATATTTTCCCCCGATGGTCGAATTTTCGTCTATAAAAGACGGATTACCAATAAAATCCATCAACACCCAATATTGAAAGGCACGCAAAAAACGTACCTCGTAACGAAAGGAAGCAACCATGTCAGCCTCACTTCCTGTGATGCCCCGCAATTCTAATTTTTCAGGTGTGGCTTCGCGTAAAAATTCATTTGCCAGTGTTATTTGATACATGGAACGATAATACAAGCCTGCAACAAACGGATTGCTTGTTGTCCAAGTCATAAAGTTTAGTTCAGGACAACCTGCGTCAGCCCACGTATAAGCGGCTTCTTCGGTTGTCAGGCATTGCAGATTAAACCAGCAGCGAATAAAGTCTGTCAATGCTCCGTCTGCCATTGGAATATCGTCTGCACCAGTGGTATTGTTTCCAATAGTAGCATAAGAAGCATATACTTTCGCAAACACTTGTTTATAGCCGTTAAAATCAGCATAAACATCTTCACTCGTCTTGTCGTTAGCAGGAAATCTGTCCAAATCTTTTATGCAAGAGGCAAAGAGCGCAGCCACTAACAGTATTGTAATTGTTCGCGTCATAGTCATTAAAAATTAAAGTTTATACCTAACGCAAAAATTCTCGGACGTGGGTAGAAGTCCCTGTCTATACCGCCAGAAATTTCAGGGTCAAGCCCCGTATATTTTGTCAGCACAAAAACGTTCTGTACAGAAAAAGTCGCAACTAATCCTACTTTATTTTTCAGTAAATCGCTAAAATCGTACGATAAACTCAAATTGTCCATACGCAGAAAAGAGGCATCTTCGAGGTAATAGTCAGTGAGTTGTCGCTGATTGTTAAACCCACTGTTTAACACACTTTCGGGAGCATTACAGATAGATGTTGCGCGGAAAATATTACTGTAAAAAGCCATATTTGATGCCACATCATTATACATATAGTTGCCCAGACTTCCACGCAGAGAGGTAGAAAGTGTCCAGTTCCTGTAACGTAAATTCGTAGTGAAACCACCTGTCAAAAAAGGTTCGGCGGACGTGAGTCGCTGCAAGTCATCTTCATTGATTTTGTTATCTCCGTTTTGGTCCACATACACACCCTCTATCGGTTTTCCGTCAGTGTCATAAACTTGTTCGTAAAGATAGAAAGTGTACATACTGTAACCAACGCTATGAACCTGAGCAGTAGCACCAAGCCCCCCACTAATCCATCCGTCCTGTACGCCCCGATAGGCAGGGTCTTCTACCAGCGTAAGTTTAGTTATTTTATTTTTGTTGTACGCCAAATTCACACCAATATCCCAGCTCCAATCTTTTGTCTGTATCAGTATGGCATTAAGGGCTATCTCCACTCCTTTGTTTTCCATATTTCCGATGTTGGTGAGGATTCTGTTACTGAAATTAGACCCCGCAGCGACAGGTATTGTGTTGAGCAAGTTGTCGGTCTTCTTGTAGTAAAAATCGATACTTCCGTTTATACGATTATTCAAAAATCCGTAGTCAATACCGATATTGTAAGTGCCTGTGGACTCCCATTTTATATTACGGTCATAAGCATTTGGACGAAGCACATCATAAAACTCATCACCAAGCTGATACCGTACCTGCGCCGTACCCTGTGTATATACTGCGAGATAAGGATAATAATTACCAATATCCTGTTGCCCTGTTTTACCATAACCGACACGCAGTTTTAACGCACTCACCACATCAATATCTTTCAAAAAGTTCTCATTTTTTATTTGCCACGCAAGAGCTATGGCAGGGAATACTCCCCACCTGTTTTCTGGCGCAAAGCGAGAAGATCCGTCTGTACGGATAGATGCCGAGAGCATATAACGATCCATAAATGAATAATTTAGCCGTCCGAAAAAAGACAGTAAAGTATAGCGGGGTTCATTAAACGGGAATGTTGGAGTTTTATAAATATCTCCGTTTGCCAACCGTTCGGGATAATTAGTAGTATGCTCTTTCCAATCCTGATAAGCATACCCTGCTGTAACATCAAAAGTGCTTTTGATAGAGGGGACTTCCTTGCTGTAATTAAGATAAAATTCGAGTAATTTATTTTGATTATATCCGCCGTAATCGGTGTTTGTTCCACCCGGACGGGAAAGAACCTGCACAGGCATCGTTTCGGGAATAAAGGTATTACCGCTCCCTTGAGAATAGTCATAAGCGAGATTGAGGATGGCTCTTAGTTCGGGGAGAAAGTGCATCTTGTAGTCTATGCTCGCAGAGGCAATGCCACGCCACACTCTTGACTTGTTGGAGTACAGGTCGAGCAATAGAAGCGGGTTTACTCCCGCCTGTGCATCCGTCCACATAAAGTCTGTGCTCTGGGTAGGGTCGAACATAAGGGCAGAACCGATAGCAGAGGTGTTTGCAAAACGGTTGTTCATCATACTTCCTTTCAAAGACACATCTATTTTGAGATGATTTTTGAAAAAGCGCGGGTTGAGGTTTATTCCGACAGAGGCACGTTCCATATTGCTTGTTTTTAAAAGACCGTTCTCGTTCAAATAGCCCGCAGACACGCGAAACGGCACTACACCTCCCTTAGAAATGCTTAAATTATTGTCAGTCCCCATTGCGACACGATAAATTTCCGACTGCCAATCGGTGCTTGCCGTTCCTAACAGTTCGGGCTGTCTGGGGCTTACAATATCTGTAATCTGTTCCGCCGAAAGCAGCTTGACACGATTTGCCGTTGTGGAAGCAGAGAAACGTGTGCTGAAATCAATTTTCACTTTTTTATCCAAATCGGCTTTCTTGGTGACAATAAGGACCACTCCGTTAGAGGCTCTATTTCCATAGATAGCAGTTGCCGAAGCGTCTTTAAGAATTGTCATTGATTCTATCTCGTTAGGATTTATGGTGCTTAGCAGGCTTGGCGAGCCTGCGACACTGCGATTTTCTAAGGGAATACCGTCTATAACAATCAACGGCTCTTTGCCCGCACTGATAGATGCCGAGCCTCGAATACGAATACGGCTGCCCGAACCGGGTGCTCCTCCGTTAGGTGTTACTACGACTCCCGCCACTTTTCCCATCAACATTCTATCGGCAGAGGCACTGCCTTTGAGCAGGTCTTTTTCGCTTACAGAAGTTACAGCACCAGTGATTTTCTCTGTTGTGGCTGTTCCGTAGCCAATCACGACAACCTGCGAAAGAGTTTTTGAACTTGTGGACAGAGTTAGAGTTGTTTGATTTGCCTCGCGTGCAGTGGTTTCTATTGATGACATACCAATAAAGCTGAACACGAGTGTTACGTCAGGGGATGTTGCCTGCAAGGTGAAACGTCCGTTGATGTCGGTGGTAGTTGCTTGCGAGGAGTTGTTTTTCTCTACGATATTCACTCCTACAACAGGGTCGCCCTTGCTGTCTATGACAGTTCCAGAAATGGGCACTGTTGCATTTGCTGTTGCAGGGACAGACGTGAAAAAGAAAATAAGCAGGACAAAGATTTGATAGTTAAATCTGGGCATTTGCATATTGGTGGATTTTATAAATACAATATAGCTAATTGCTTAGCAAATGTAATCAATAAATACACTCGGCACACTGTTTTTTAAAAATAGTGTTAAAAACTTACAAAATTGTACTAATCATAGCACCTTAATGAAAAAGGCAGATATACCGCCAGAGTGCTAATAGCAAGTTATTAACAATATGTAGCACCTCAATTTGCAAATGTGTCAAAAAATCCACTTTTGATTTGGTACTTACCACCATAATCAACCAATAAAAGCCAACAATATACCATGTTGTTGGCTTTTGTCATTTTTTTACTAAGCACAAACTATGCCAATGCTGAAATGCTAAAATTTCGACACTTTTAACTATCTGCCTGTCAGGTAAAAACTACTATTTTGATACAGATAAACTTTTTATGTTATATTTATTGTGGTGCTAATTATAGTATGTTGTTTTGCTACGTTTAGAGTTGTACTTTTGCACACTAAAATACTCCATACTATGAGTGGCAAAAATATCTTAGAAGTTTTTGGCGGTAACGTCCAAAAATACAGGAAAGAACGCAAAGTTTCGCAAGAGAAACTTGCTGAATTGGCGGGCGTTCATCGTACCTATATTGGTATGATTGAGCGTGCGGAAAAGAATATTACGCTTCGCAATATTGAAAAAATTGCGAAAGCGTTGAATGTGGATATTAAAGATTTACTTGTGTAACAAAATGACTAATAGAAAAAACAAAATCAATACTTTGTAAATATGACTAAAAGATATTTAAGAATACATGGCGATAATATCGTGGAATGTGAAAGAACGCTACTATTGCTTTCTCAAGCATTTGGAAAAGAAGTTCAGTTAATGCCCGAATCTTCTTTATATATGCCTGTTTATGAATTAGTAATAGACGAAGAAGAAACATTACAAATAGACTTACTCGCTGGACACGGTCGTTGGGGCGTTGACATTGCAACTGCAATAATGAACAGTGGCGGTGTTTTGCGCGAGGGTGCCGACTCTTACCTCACAGAAATTATTAACGGCAAAGAACAAATTTTATTGGCAATGGAATATTGCTCGGCACTACCTGCTGGCAATAATGCTTGGCAAAGAAACGGTCGGGCATATTCAAGTCTTTTAGCAGGTGTTCCATATCTGTATTATGCCGAAATCGGCGGTGTAGAATTAGACGAAAACAGAGCCGTAAAGGCACCTCGGTTTCCTAATCCTGTTGTGCCATTCTCTTATCTCACGGCAACAAAAAGAATGACCGTATTTTGTATTCCTGTTTATACAGCCCACCCATCAATTACAGAGGTTTTGAACAATAAGTTTCAAAGCATTTTTGGTTATTCGGACAGTTTGGAAATAGTTAAAGGTGTCATCTTAAAAACAAATTTTTCAAAAACAATCACAACGCTAATACAAAAGGCATTATCATTGGTTACTTTACTATCAAATGAAAGACGGGCAACTGATACACTGCGTAATGACGAATGGGCAAATTTATTGAACACACAATCTTCTGGCGAATGGTTGAAAAAGAACAGTTCGCACTTGATTTGGAAAAAGAAAACGGCAGACAAAGTGATGGTGTCTAATACATTCAGGCAGTTATTTGCATCGGTTTTGGCTTTTGATTGTTTGACTGTCGGCGCAAAAGATTTACCAATATGCCTAATTCCTACCAATAAAAGAAAAGATTTTGAGTTGCTATTGAAACGACTATATCCAAAAATGAAGTTTACATTTGACCCAAAGAAACAACTCGCTATTGTATGGATTACAGGATTTAAACCGCGTGGCGACGATTCTCGACCTGACAGAGGTTTAACACCTTTGGCAAGAATGGTTTTAGGGAATGATACTGATATTTTAACCGTTGTTTATGGTCCTGCCAAACAATCAACTTGGCAAGCATTTATAAATTCGCCTGCTCAAATAGCAAAAGATAATGGCTTATGGCAATCTATTCTCAATGTTTGTGATTATGTTTTAGTTGATAGTGCAACTTGCAATGATAAACTGTTTTACAAAACAAACTCACAACGCAAAGAAAATGCCGCGCCTATCGTTTTCCCATATCAGAAACCCGACATTGCTTTTTCCGAACACGATACCGATTCGGCAATTCATCTGATATTTTCGAGAAAAGAACAGTTTGGGATTTACGAAAGTTTGTGCAATCCGCCAGGTGGTGATTGGTCTGGTATCAGTTATTTTGAAAGTGGTAAAAATGAGTATCGTTGGACTTCGTTACCTCGTGTTTCGGCTGTCGGCGGAAAACGACCTGACCACATTATTCAACTTATGGGCAATACGCAAAATATCTTTCTTTCTATTGAGTCAAAGCAAAAAGGCAAAGATTTAGAGGACAACATCGGTGTAAATCTCAAAACATACATCAATGATTTATTCAAAGACTTGCCAACTGCATACAGAACTGCAACGAAAGATTGGCGGCTTTTTGACAAAGATAAATTGAACATTAAACAGTATTCGATAGTATCAATAGGCGCATTTATATACTCCAATGAGGCGGATTTGCACACTCAACTTCAGAGGGGAAAATTGGATATTATCTTTGCATTTGAGTTTGGCAGAGACACGATTTTGCACATACTTTCAAACGCAAGCGGCAACTTCATCAAAGACCTCTTGAAACAAATTTGTGCCGAAATTAATGGGGTTAAAATTCAGATACACTGATTCTTGAATTGCATCTTTTTTGCTGTCCATTACTTTGGTAAATGCAGAATTGCCTGTATTGATAAAAAATTTGTACTTGTATATTTCGGTTGGTGGGGCATAAGAATATTTCCTTTCGCCTGCTGTTCCGTCGAATGTAAACAACCACTTTGCACCAACGGAATTTAAGCGTTCTAATTCGGCATAAAAACTATTGAGGTCAAATTCAGTACGAGAGTAACGGTCTTTTGTTCCACCATACGGCGGGTCTAAAAAAACAAAATCGCCCTCTTTTACATTTGACAAGCACTCTCGATAATCAATATTGTGAAAATCAAATTTGCGTATGCACTTGCCCCACAAAAGAAGTTGAGAACGTAGTGTGTCGGGGTTTATACCGGGGCGTGACAAATGGAATGAATTATTAAACTCGCCTTGTGTGTTGTACCTAATCAATCCATTTACACAAGTTCTTGTTAAAAACAGAAAATCAAAACAATTCTTGGTTTGATTAAATCTGTCGCGAACTTGATAATAAACCTCCTGCCCTTTTTCCTGCAAATCGTCCCAACGATTTTTATATTCATTTGCCACCAACGTGGGATTATCTTTTATTGCATTCCAAAGGTCTATCAATTCTGGAATAATATCGCTTGCAACTCCCTTATTTGTGCGAGCAAAAGGCATCATTGCACCTCCGCCTACAAACGGTTCGTAATATGTATCACAATTTGAAAAATACTGTGCAAGTTGATTTGCAACCAAACGCTTGCTACCTGACCATTTTATTACTGTTGGAAAATTCATATTGCTTGGAATAATTGTGTTCTTGTATCTTGCAAAGCGTGTTCTAATCGTGCTTTTGCCAAATTATAATATTCGTTTTCGATTTCAAAGCCAAAAACGGTCATTCCGTATTTGAGACCTGCGACCATTTCTGTACCCGACCCTACAAAAGGAACTAATAAGTTGCCATTTTTTACGCCTGCAATAGTTAAAATTCTTTCTGTAACTCGAAGTGGCTTTTGTGTTGGGTGCGAGCCAAATTGCATTTCTTCTTTGGCTTTGTTATTGGGAATATCCCAAACGGTACGCATTTGTTTTCCCTGCTCTTTTAACAAATCACTTGACGAAAAAAACGCTTTTGATTCTTCATAATTAAAAACATATTCTCGTTTTTTCTCACACCCTTTATGTACCCATAAAATGGTTTCATGGCTTGCTGTCAATCTACGACCCGAAAGATTGGGAAACGCATTGCGTTTGTACCAAACCACTTCGTTAATAATTTCCAATCCTAAAAGTTGGCAACAAACATTCACAAAGCCCGAATTATGATAAGTTGAATGTATCCAAATTGACCCTGTTGGTTTGATTACTCGCTTTAATTCTTTTAGCCAAAAGTATGTACTTTGGAAAGAATCATTTTGCGAAAGCAAATCCCAAACCTCGCTTGTTAGTTTCCAATCGCCACCAAACCCTTTTAATTTTTGATTTCCATCATAATTCCATTTTTTTGTTGTTGAGGCACCATAAGGGGGGTCAACTATACAAAGGTCAAAGAAATCATTATTGAAGTTGGGCAATTCTTCAAAAACATCTTTTTGTTGCAAATTTATTTTATTATCTACAGATCTCATATTTATTTCGTTCTTTGGTATTCAACAATACTTTCTGCCACAATATTCAATACTTCGTTTGCACCGTTTTCTTCGCCGACAATTTCATATACTTTATCTGCCAACCAAAGTTTGAGTAATTCCTCTTGGTCGGTGTCCAATAACTCGGCAAGTTTAATAACTTGTTCACGCCTTGCAATGCGGTCGCCACGTTCTATTTTACAATAAAGTGCGTTGTCCATTTCGAGCGCAGCAGATATTTGTCTTTGCAATAACTGCTTATCTTCACGCAACTGTCTTAATTTTTCTGCAAACATATTTGAATTATTTTGACTTGACAATTTTCGACAAAAGTACAAATAATAATTGATATGGCAAGTAAAAAAGAGAGAAAAAAGTTATCAACAACAAAAGAGCAACTGTTAGATTGCCTTTTTTCTAAATGACACCATTTACGCATCTTTCTATGGTCATATATCGGATAGCGATTGCCATTATCTTCAATATAGTCATATTTATAATGCAATTTTACAAATATTTCTTCGCTTAATTCATCGCTTGAAACACTGGACACTTCCCATGCCGTATTTATAGGCAATAAAATCTTTTCCAACACACGTTTTTCTACGTCTTTTTCCATACAGCAAAATTACATTTTTTATTTCCACACAAATAACGGTAGAACCCAATATATTAAATGTCAAAGCAGCAAATATGCCAAACAGTTCACCTGTTTACATTAGAAACTTGTTGGGCGTAATCGTATATGAGGGAAGAATTTTAGAGGGGATAAATTCAATAGATGTATCCAAATTAAAAAGTGGTCTGTATGTACTTTCATGGTAATACTGTAACGGAAAAAGTGCAAATTATGAAGTAAGTTGGTGGGCGGTGCGGGGGGCTGCGCGATAATGGGGCAGTGCTTATAATTCGTGAGTGATAGTTCGTGATTGTGTCTGACGGTGGGTCGCGTTAGGGATAGGAGCGGAAATCCTTTTGCATAGCGTTGGTATGTGACGGCTTGGCGGGATTTTATGAGGGGTTTTTGTTTTTTGTCCGAGTGCAAAAGATTATAGCGGATAGCCCGACCCCGCACCGAGCTTGCGAGGGGCGGGGGAACGCCACTAATAAGCAGGTAGGGGTCGCAAGACTATGAAAGGCGAAACGACACTTTCGTTTTGACAGACTGATTTCAAGTTACTAACAGTTTGCAGTTTGTCGCACCTCAAAATGCAAATGTGTATTAAAAACTTAATCGTTAGAATTTTGCAAGTACTTGCTGTATGCTTTCTCTGTATTCGCTTGGAGTAATGCCTCTTGCTCTCTTAAAAATTCTGTTAAAATACGAAATATTGTTAAAGCCACAGGCACAGGAGATTTCGCCAATGCTGTATGTTGTGTCGAGCAGCATTTTTGTTGCGTGCCCAATGCGAATGTCTGTTATGTAATCGACAAGATTACGGCGTGTGTGTTTTTTGAAAAAATGGCTCAATGTGGAATCGCTCATAGCGACTTCTTTTGCCAATTCGGGCAGGGAAATTCGCTCGTTGTAGTGTTTGTTGATATACGAACAGATTCGTGCTATACGGCGACTTTTACTTTCGCGAACAACGCTTTCGCTGTCAAAAGAGCTTCCTGTCAAAAGTCGCTGCTTGGGGTAAGTTGCGAGGTCGTAAAGTAGAGAGATAAAATTAAGAGTTGCGTTAATATCGCTCATAGAATACATCGCGATAATCTTCTTGCAGAGTGGCGACCGCTTGTCAATAGTAAAAGAAATGCCACGTTTTGCTCTCGCAAGCATATCTCTTACAGGTTTAAAGACGCGCTTGCCTATTATAACATAGTCCATTAAATGTTCGTCGAACTGAATTGTTACAACGCGACTGCCCTTAATCTCCTCACCATTCCAAGCGTGCGGAATGTTTGGTCCGACAAGCACCAAATCACATTCTCCAAAATTCTCAATGCAATCGCCCACGATACGCGTGCCTTTCGTATTAGTCACTAAACTCAACTCAT
The DNA here is from genome assembly GCA_031274555.1 of Bacteroidales bacterium. GTDB lineage: Bacteria > Bacteroidota > Bacteroidia > Bacteroidales > P3 > JAIRNR01. The sequence continues at coordinate 28,736 of JAISPZ010000101.1, forward strand.
ACTCCGAATGAAAGTGCACAGCATAGTCAAATTTAGCATCTGTATAATTCAAAATAACAAAAAGGTCGTCTTTATCAACCTGCGTTATTTCTTGCAATATCGTTTCCTTGCCCATGACCACGCAAAGTTACGAAATTCAGAGGAACTTAATTGTTTTCCATTTGCAATTTGAGGTGCTGTGGGGAAGTTATGAACAATTTTCAGCCGCTCAAAGTGCGAATGTGCTCAATTTGCAAGTTCCGTTAATTGTTTGTACATTTGCGCACTAAAATTACGTGAATGCAGTCCTGCAACCCCTTTTTAATTGCGCAAAACGCGACACAAAAAGCACACAAAAACGCTTGTAACGCGATGTGTGTCTGTGCTTTACGCCGCGCCTCGCGCCAAAACACCCTCTCACTTAATGCTTTAAGCACATTCTACCACCACAGTTTCTTTTTTGCTTCAAAGCGAGTGAAACAGTCGCTCTATGGGCTTGTTTTGCGCTTTGTTCTTTGCTCCCATTTTACCAATTACGCCGTCAATTCAATTCAGTTCAAATCAGTTCAAATCCATTCCATTCAATAAAATCAATCACTAAAAAAATATTATTATGAAGAAACACCTTTTAGCAATCCTCTGCTTTTTATGTTTCGGCTTTATTGTTCAGACCCATGCCCAAAGTATCCAAAGTGCCCAAAGTGCCCAAAGCACGAAGGACACACAAGGCAACAACTATTTGTACGTGCACTCAAAAGACGGTACCGCGAAGTCTTACGAACTGTCCAAATTGCAAAAAATGACTTTCGCACAGGCAGGCATGACACTTCATCTTTTAAGCGGTGGCACAGAAATATTTTCACAGAACGAAGTGTCCGTATTAACTTTTGAAGATGAGCCGTTAATCCCTGTAAAAAATGTTGCCACCGTACAGTACGACAAAATCAATATCTATTACAACTCTTTATTGAACAGTGTAACAATTTCGAGCACATCTCAAATAAGGGAAGTAAGTCTGTTCAGTATGCAGGGCATATTATTAAAAAAAATAAATGCCAATTCCCTGTCTGTTGAAATGTCCCTGTCGGGCTATTCTTCGGGCATATATTTAGTTCGGGCGACCGATATTCAAGGCACTGTTGTAAAGAAAATCATTAAGCATATATAAAAATGAAAAACATTAATTTTAAATCATCATTGTTGATATTGTCCCTTTGCATAGCGGGAACAAGCACTTATGCACAGCAGCAATATATGCAAATTTATATTGGTGGCAATATTGCACATCGCCTCCCTGTATCTGATATAGACAGTGTCACTTTTTCTGATGGTGGTTATAGTGATTTTACCGAAACGGGTGGTGGTTTAAATTTTGATATGGTAGCTGTAGAGGGTGGTACTTTTACTATGGGCTGCACTTCGGAACAGGGCAATGCTTGTCCGGGTAATGAAAGCCCCTCTCACAGTGTAACGTTGAGCGACTTTTATATTGGCAAGTATGAAGTGACGCAGAAGTTGTGGTGGGATGTTATGGGCAGCTGGCCCGGTACCGCACCTTCAAGCAGTTACGGTGTTGGTGACAATTATCCTATGTATTACGTCAGTCATGATGACATTCAAAGTTTTTTAACAGCACTCAATCAGAAGACAGGCAAGACTTACCGTTTGCCCACCGAAGCCGAGTGGGAATATGCTGCGCGTGGTGGTTCGCAGAGCCAACATTACAAGTATAGTGGTAGCGATAGTATAGGCGACGTTGCCTGGTATTGGGACAATTCTAGTGAAACATCTCACGAAGTAGGCACAAAGGCTGCGAACGAGTTAGGTATTTATGATATGAGCGGTAACGTTTGGGAGTGGTGTAGCGATTGGTGGGGCAGTTATAGTAGTTCTTCGCAGACAAATCCTACCGGTCCTGCTTCAGGCTCGGGCCGCGTGCATCGTGGTGGCGGCTGGCACCACGATGCGCCTTACTGCCGTGTCGCTTACCGCTACAACTTCGCGCCGTCATACAGCAACAACAGGCTCGGCTTTCGGTTAGTTCTGGTTTCTGGTTTCTGAGTTTGGTCGCCTTGCCAAAAACCAATTTGTTGAAGCAATCGGGAAGCGGCGGAGCGTCAGCGTAGCCGCCTCAGTTGCGTAAATAAACGGCAGGCTCAAGCTAACGCAAACGCAGGCGGGCACGAACCGCCTGCGTTTGCGAATAGCTTGTGTCAGCAAACGGTTAGCTCAATCTGTCTTATATCCTGTCACCTATTCTGTTACCTATCTTGCCACCTGCAACAGCAAAGTCGAGAGCCGTACGGACATCCCTTAAAGCCTCTACCGAGAAAGGGCTTCTATATGCTGGCAAGCAATAGTATAGTCCATTTTTAAGATAATTTTAACATAAATCATAAAAAATCTTAACGTTTAAGAATTTTTATAAGAAAATATTTGGTGGCTTGACTTGCCTGTGTTATTTTTGTTTTATTAAACCATAAAAATTTCCGTCAGGATATATTATCAATCTCAATTCAGATGAATGAAAGGTTTTGAAGTCGAAAATTTTGATTTCAAAGGTGAAAGAGGATGAAGATAAATCTCTAAGGTCAAAAACCTTGACCTTAGACACTAATGAAGAAGAAAAATCTTTGAAGTGAAAAATTTCCACTTCAAAGATCGGTCGTGGTGGAAAAGCATACCGTAAGACACAAGCAGGACAAACAGGGCAGAACTATTGACCGTTGTTGTTTTTCGTTGTTAAGTATCTGTATTGATTTTCGGATAGTGTATTTTATATTTGGTGAATAGTCATACGTGGTGGTATAGACCTCACGTTGAGCGTAGGTGCGGACAGCATTAGGGATGGCGCGGAAAGCCCACAGCCCGCCTGTTCCCTCGGCGGGCGGGCTGTGCGGGGGCGGTGGGGATTAGAGTTGTGGGCGGAAGTTGTAACTGATAATTCGTGACTGCGTAGAACGATGGGTCGCGTTAGGGATAGCAGCGAAAATCCTTTTGCATAACGTTTGTGTGTGACGGTTTGAGGGGATTTTATGAGGCTTTTTTGTTTTTGTCCGAGTGCAAAAGATTATTGCTTCGCAATGAAGTCGCTCTCGCTCGGCATAGTCCGCGCAAGCGCGTCCTCTGCCCTCGCTTACTCGCGACTTTGTAGCGGATAGCCCGACCCCGCACCGAAGCTCTGCGAGGGGCGGGGGAACGCCCAAATTAATAATGTGAGAAGTCATCGCCCGAAGGGGAAAGACTGCTTATTTCAGGAGGAATAATAGGGGAATGTCCAATCGTTTTGCCCAGTCGGTTTCGCTATGTGTATGTCCCGTAAACTCAATACTTTTCCAAGTGTTGTTATCGTATCCTTTTTCGTGTGCAGTTGTGTCTATCATCTTCTGATATTCGGGATAATTCGCATCTAATCCCATTGTTCCATAGTCAAAATAGAATTTGTGGCTGCTGGGGGACGGCAAATATTTCTGCGCGTATGTGTTAAAGGCGTTGGGTATTTCTTTATTGTTGGTAAACGTCCCTATCCAATGGGTGGAAAGACAGGCGGCGGCACTGAAAATTTGTGGGTATTCGCAGACGGCGTAAAGGGAGATGAGTCCGCCCATGCTTGAGCCTGCAATAAAAGTTTTTTCGGCTTCTGTGTAAGTCGGGAAAATGCTGTCGATGAAAGGTTTAAGCTCTGTCACAAGAAACAGCAGATAGCTGTCGGCGAGTGGTGTTTTTTCGGGAAAGAGCGAAAGCAGCGTATCTCGCTGTGGCTGTGGGATAAACTCTATTGCCTTTTGTGGAAAATATTCTCTGTGTCGGTTCATTCCGTCGTTCCAAATACCGACAACAATCACATCTTGAATTTGATTTTTTGCAGACAGGCTTCCGAGAACTTCATCGACTTTCCACTCTTTTTTGTTCCACACCCTTGATGAGTCAAAGAGATTTTGTCCGTCGTGCATATAGAGCACTGCGTACTTTTTTTGATGATTGAAATTGTCGGGGGTCCAGACCTCTATGTTTCGCGCATTGACGTATTTAGAGGATAAATGGTATTGTTGGATTGTTCCGCTTGAGGGGGCGGCTGTTGTGGCGGTTGGTACGGCGGGCGCGGGTGCTGTTGCGGGTGCGGGTGCTGTTGCGGGCGCGGGTGTTGTTGCGGGCGCGGGTGTTGTTGCGGCGGCTGTTGTGGCTGTTGTTGTGGCTGCTGTTGCGGCTGTTGAGGCGGCTGTTGAGGTGGCTGCTGTTGCGGCTGTTGAGGTGGCTGTTGTTGTGGCTGTTGAGGCGGCAGAGAGTGGCGCAGAAAATAAAATGGAACAGGATACAACAAAGAGGACAAATCTAGAGCCAGAGCCAGAGCCAGAGCCAGAGCCAGAGCCAGAGCCAAAGCCAGAGCCAAATGTATTTATATTCATTAATTTAAATTTATGTATGTCAAATCGCCCGCTTAAAATGTCTTGCACCCATATTGCAAGAAGCACAAATACAAAGATATAACTTTTCAAATTAATTTCTCATTTTTACGGCATAAAAACTTCATTCATCCGTGCGTAAATTTGGGCATTTAGTGTATATTTGCACGTATAAAATATAAAACAATGATTTTAGTAGAAAAAAACATAACGAGAGAACAATTAAAACCCCTTACGCAAAACTTTTTTTCGGAGATGGTAAAAGGTGTGATAGACATCCAGAAAGGCGTTTTGGCATTAGATGCGGAATTGCACAGCGATCTTGAAAAAATGTTATTGGAAAATGGTTCAGACCAAAGTGATTTATGGGGAATTAATCTGTATCCATATAAGGACGGTGATGATTTTGTTGAATTTGAGTCTCTCATCAATATTCGTCCCTGGCAAGGAAACAGAAGCCGTCTGATAGAAGACGAAACTTTGCAGGCAAAAATAAGACTTGTTTTGAAAGACAGAATTATATGATACAGCACAAGAGTTTATTTGATGGGCGGTGGGCAAAGATGACACTTATGGAGCAGATGGCAAATATTGGGAGTGAGATTGACCGTGTCAGGAGTTGGAAAAGAAAGGGTGATTCTGCGCAAAGCGACAGGGCTTTTGACAGGGCGATTGAGCTTCTTGATATGAGCAAGATGTCGGCACAGGGGGCTGCACTCAAAGAACTTTGCCGACTAAAAGAAAATGTCTGTTATCACTATTTGAATTATGACGAAACGGAATGGAACAGGTTGTGCAAATATTTCGACTTTTTCGCAATTGCGTGGCGGATGAAGTCCCACCGTCCGAATGACGTTTAATTCAATGCGATGTTCTTGAAAGTGGTTTTTGGATGTGGGGATGCTCGTCAAAAACATAGATAGAAGGGTGTAGTGCTGTTGTATATTTAAAATTTCGACAAAATTTTTATTTGTCTGTGTAATCAAGAATTTCGCGTAAATTCGCAGGGTCTTTTCGGTTGGTAATTGTTGTATCGGTTTTTGAATAGCAGTTGAAATGTGGTGGGTTTATGTCGCGGGTAGCATTTCCCAGAATAAGGTCCGTGTGAATTTTTTATTAATAATCAATAAACAGGATAAAAAATGAAATCAAACTTAATTTCTTTCTGTCTGACAGTGCTATTTTCTTGTAGCGCAGCATTTGCACAAGTGTCCTACACTTACAATTCTACCCAAGCGGGGTAAATGAACGTGGCAACAGTGCCGAATTATGCCACCATCACCGACCTCACCGTTACGGGAAACATTGATGCCCGCGATGTCAAGTTTATGCGTGATAGTATGACCGTGTTGGCGAGATTGGATTTAAGCGGAGCAACGATAGTAGCATATAGCGGTTCAGGCGGAACATATCCCTATATTTACGAAACTTATTCTGCCAACGAGATGCCGAGATATTCGTTTTGCAACCCCAGCAATTGGCAAGGCAAAACCTCACTTGTTTCGGTGCAATTACCTGCGGACTTGACTTCTATCGGTGACAATGCTTTTTCCAGCTGTATTGGTTTGAGCGGTTCTTTGACTTTTCCTGCGGGCTTGACTTCTATCGGCGACTATACGTTTTTATCTTGTTATGGTTTGAGCGGTTCTTTGACTTTTCCTGCTGGCTTGACTTCTATCGGTGGCTCTGCGTTTAAAGACTGTACTGGTTTGGGCGGTTCTTTGACTTTTCCTGCGGGCTTGACTTCTATCGGTGCCTCTGCGTTTCTCAATTGTAATGGCTTCACGAGCATAATCAATCTTAATCCTGAGCCTGCGAGCATTACATCCGATATTTTTAGTGTGTATAGCACTTGCACACTTACTGTGCCGGCTTGCGCATAACCTGCTTACGAAAGTGCCGATGTGTGGAAAGATTTCAGCACGATTATCGGCGATAATTCACTTTTATGTGTTGGTGTATTGCTCAACAAAATTGCCACCACGCTTGTTATAGGTGAAACAGAGCAACTTATCGCGACAGTTCTGCCCACCAATGCCACAAACAAAGCCGTAACATGGAATAGCACAGACATAAGCGTTGCAACAGTAAGCAATGCAGGCTTAGTAACAAGTGTATCTGTTGGAATAGCGACCATAACAGTAACCACAGAAGACGGAAATTATACGGCTACTTGTTTGATAACTGTCGTAAGAGCAGTAGAGGGTGTACAACTTAACAAAACGTCTGATACGCTTGTTATAGGCGAAACAGAGCTGCTTACCGCGACAGTTCTGCCCACCAATGCTACAAACAAAGCCGTAGCATGGAATAGCACTGACACAAACGTTGCAACGGTAAGCGATTTAGGCTTGGTAACAGGTGTATCTGTTGGAATAGCGACCATAACAGTAACCACAGATGACGGAAATTATACGGCTACCTGTTTGATAACAGTTATAAATAGAAATTCAGGTGTAGAGGTTTTGCAGACAACGTCCTCTTTGCATATTTACCCCAATCCTACCTCTGACAGAGTATATTTCAGCAATCCTGATGGGACAGAGGCAGTGCTTTACAACGCACAAGGGAAGCTGTTGCTGCGCACACGCCGCGACAGTATTGACTTGTCGTCCTATCCTCAAAGTATTTATCTGATAAGGGTTGGTGCTCGCACAGCCAAAGTGGTGAAACATTAGTGCTTGCGAGGGTGCTGTTGGGGTTGTGTGAGGCGGGCGGGGTTGGGTGAGGGGGCGGACGGTAGGAGTGATGGTGGAGTTGCGAGTGGGCGTTGGTTGGGGGCGAGGGGCGGAGCGGTTGTGATTTGGGGTTGAGGGTTTGTGGTGGTGTAGGGCGTTGGTTGGGGGCGAGGGGCGGAGCGGTTGTGATTTGGGGTTGGTGGAAATTAAAGGACTTGTTTCCCTGTTTCCCTCTCCCCTCTCAATTCCGAACCCATCAATCCGATATTGAAACGAAAGTGTCTTTTCAAAACTTAATTCTATTTATCTGCTCGTTGAGATGCGTTATCTTGTCTATAACCGAATTAAATGCAAGATATTCGCCGTAAATCATTGTTTGCATCTTTTTATAATCATCTTCCCATTTTGCAATGATACTTTTAGGCGGGACAATGTTGATTTTTTCGGGTAAAAGTGTGTCGTAATCAAAATTTTTCATCGCAATAAATATCCGGCGATGAGCAATGATTGATTTATACAATTCTTTGTTGTTTAACGCCTTTTTTGCGACAGGTGTGTCTATCATTCTTGCAATATCATACAAATGGCGACTCATCCGCTCTACTCGCACCAAATTGCTTTGTTTTGAAAACTCTTCATGCAATAAACAAACTTTCTCTAAAAAGGTGCGTTCGGGTGAAACAACCTGAATTTCAAATGGCTCTTCGACAAAGTGTTGATTGGCAAAAACCTCATCAATAAACGACCGAATTTTGATCTTTTCCAAAGGCTCTTTCATTGAACGTCCGTTGATTTCCAAAACCACAACATTTTTAATATAGGCACTCCCGTCGAAAACAGATTTGTATTCCACAAAAATCTTTTCAGGGTCAATGGTGGTAATGTCTGTAACATTCATTTTGATGGCAAACAAATTTTCAGGAACATTGTTTGCAAGCATTTGTTTTGCCAAATCGTACTGCAAAGTGTTGCGACAAAACTTGCAACAGGCTTTCCGCATCAGTTTGCTGACCTGTTTTACAGTAAAAGTTTCGCCCATAAAACCGAAATATTCACGATTTATCGCAATATCAATATCTTCGCTGAAACGTTCAATCAAATTAAAGCACTTGCTCAACGAAGTGCCCCCCTTGAACGAAATGTTTTCGGAATATGGCAGCTCAAATAAAGCACGGAGTACGGCTGTTACCCAAACGTCTTTTTCGGCAGCAACTTCATCTAACCCTTTTTTATTGCGAATTTGCCTAAAAATTTCGGCTCTTTCCTGCTCGGGTAATTTTAATATTTCCATAATTTTAGCACTATTTCACGTATCCAAATGGGCATCAAATCAATATCTCTGTCAATATCTTTTAGAGTTGCATATTTCAATTTTTCTTTGATAATTTCCAATTCATGCTCTTGCACTTTTTTCTCGCCGATTTCACGTAAAGCACTGTCAATAAGCATTAACAACTCTGATTTAAACGATAATCGCCGTATTTCCGAAGTATGCTTAAACAAAATTCCTCTGCCACCGCCCACTTGAATTTGTCGCGCCGCACCATCGGTTATATATACTACATTCATAACAACCTGTGTAGAAAGCCCTAATGCGTTCAGCGCATACAAGCCTGTGGGAACAATGCGGATTTTGTCGCGTTTGGCAATGGCGCGGGCGATTTCGTCAATTGTAGGCAAAATGTATTTATCGTCCAACCATTCAAATTTATTGAGTTTAGGGTAAGCATAAACGCCTGTGGCAACACGCACGAGTAACCCAGATTTTTGCAGATTTTGCAGGGCTTGTCTTATAGAATCTGCTGAGCCGAGTAATGCAAAATCATCAGCGAAAAAGATATTTCCACGTCTGTGATTCTTTATTTTTTCAACTATTTTGTTTTCAACACTTTGTTTCATTTTCATACAGCTTATTTTTCACAAATATGTTATATATTTGTGAAAAAAGTTAGAATGCAAATTTACATGAAATTCTCGAATTATATACAGACTAATAAAAATCTTCTCAAAATTCACAGAGGAAAATTAGTACTAAATTTCTAATTGAACACAAACGCATAAAAAATTTTTGGTAAAACGGTGAAACATTAGTGCTTGCGAGGGTGCTGTTGGGGTTGGGTGAGGCGGGGGGGGGGGGGCTGTGCGGGGGCGGGCGGGGTTGGGTGA